>NZ_CP029210.1:2772521-3145043 GCF_003100395.1 Aquabacterium olei | reverse complement strand
TGCACGCACACCACGGCGACACCGGCATGGACCACCCCCGAGAGCCCGACGTAGTGCGCAATGGGCGATGGCTGCAGCAGCAGACCGAGTTGGGTGAGGGGCCACGCTGCCAGCAAGGCGAGGGCGGCCGCCCGGGGCAGGGCGGCCAGCCAGCCCATCCAGGCGAGCAGCGCGACCGCCCCCAGATTCTGGAGCCGATGCGCGGCGCTGCCATGCAGCCAGGCGGCCGTCCAGAAGGTGTGGAATGGCTGATCCACCCCTTGATCGGGGCGCAGGGTCAGCTGTTGAGCCAGCGCGGGCCACTGCGCCACGGGCTGATCGAGCGGCACGGGCGCGAGCAGCATCGCGGGCAACGCCAGCGCGGCACATGCCAGCAGCCAGCCGATGCGCCCGGGCCCGTGAGGCAGCACCGCTCAGGCGCCCGGTGGGGCCGGTGTGGGTTCGGTCGGAAAGGCGCTGGCCCACAGGGTGAGCACGGCCTGGCGATGCGGCTCGATGGCCACCAGGGCCTCGCCTTCCAGGCGGGTGGGCGACTCGTTCAGGCGCGCACGGTGCTGCAGGCGACGCAGCTCGCGATACGCCTTGCCGGCTGCCGCACCGGCGCCTGCCGGTAGCAGCCCGACGTCTTCCGCGTGCTGCAGCAGGGCGATGTTGCCGACGTTGTCGAGCAGACCCGCATGGCGGTGGCTGTGCGCCAGCACCAGGTACTGCACGGCGAACTCCACGTCGATCATGCCGCCCGGGCTGTGCTTCACGTCGAACTGACCGGCGGGGCAGGTGTGGGCGCTGCGCAGGCGTTCACGCATGGCCTGCACTTCGTCGCGCAGCGCGAGCGGGTCGCGCTCGGACGCCAGCACGTTGCGCCGCGTGGTCTCGAAACGCTCGGCCAGGGCGGCATCGCCGGCGCACCAGCGCGCGCGGGTCAGTGCCTGGTGCTCCCAGGTCCAGGCGGTGTTGCTGCCGCGCTGGCGCTGGTAGTCGTCGTACGAGTGGAAGGACGTGACCAGCAGGCCGGAGTTGCCGTTGGGCCGCAGTGCGGTGTCGATGTCGAACAGTTCACCCGCCGCGGTGCGCAGCGTGAGCCAGGTGATGAGCTTGCGCGCGAACAGCAGGTAGGCGTCGATGGCGCTGGGTGTGTCGGGGCCGGCGGAGGTGTCGACGTCGTCCTGGCTGTCGTCGTAGAGGAAGACGACATCGAGGTCGGACCCATAGCCCAGCTCCTTGCCGCCGAGCTTGCCGTAGGCGATGACGGCGAAGTGCGGCTCGTGGTTGACCGCCCATGCGCCCTGTTTGCCGGGGCGCTGCTGCAGGTGGCCCCAGGCCCACTGGATGGCGGTGGACACGGTGGCGTCGGCCAGGGCAGAAAGGTCGTCGGCTACCTGCTCGACGGTGATGAGGCCTTCGACGTCGCGCACCAGGGTGCGGAAGACTTCTGCATGGTGCGCGCGGCGCAGTGTGTCGAGCAGGGCCTCTTCATCGGCCTGGCCGGCGCGGGACCAGGCGCGGTGGCGGTCGGTCAGCTCCTGCTGGTAGGCCGCGGCGTCGAAGCGGCCGTCCATCAGGCGTGGGTCGGCCAGCTCGTCTATGACGCCGGGGTGGCGCAGCAGATAGCGCATCGGCCATTTGGCCAGGCCCAGCAGACGCAGGAGCCGGTTCTGCACCTCGGGCCGTTCGGCCAGCAGCGAGAGGTAGCTGTCGCGGCGCAGCAGCGGATTGAGCCAGTCGATGAAGTGCAGCACGGCGTCGGCGCCGAGCGGCGGCTGTCCGTCCTTGCCTTCACTGAGTGCTGTATGGGTGGCTCGCCCGATGAGCTTGGCCAGGCGCAGCTTGCCGGCATCGGGCAGCATGGCGACCTTGCCCTGCTGTGCGAAGTCGCGCACACGGCCTGCTATCGGTTCGGGCAGCTTGGCGATGAAATCGTCGCTGTCGACCGGCATCGGCGGGCCGCCACACGAGCGGCAGCCTTCGCCCGGGCTGGGGCTGCGGCCGTCGTGCAGCAGTGCGTCGAACTCATTGGCCACGAACTCGCGCACGCTGCACAGGGCTTCCAGCAGCTGGCAGGTGGCGCCCTGGCAATCGGCGTCGTCCGGGGGCGTGCACGGCGCCGAGGTGGGCGGCGTGGGCGTCAGGATCTTGCGGCCGGGCAGGCCCAGGCTGGTGGCGATCCAGGCCAGGTCGGCGTCGTTTGTTGGCAGCAGGTGGGTCTGCTGGTCGTCCAGATACTGGATGCGGTGCTCGAC
Source organism: Aquabacterium olei (assembly GCF_003100395.1). NCBI lineage: Bacteria > Pseudomonadati > Pseudomonadota > Betaproteobacteria > Burkholderiales > Sphaerotilaceae > Aquabacterium > Aquabacterium olei. The sequence continues at coordinate 3,142,803 of NZ_CP029210.1, read as the reverse complement.
GCGGCGCAGGAAGACGTAAGCCTGCGCCAGCCAGTTGGCGGTGGCCTGCGGAATCAGCCCGCGGGCGCTGAGGCGCTGCAGGGCGCGCAGGGTACTGCGGGTGCGGATCTCGGGGAACTGGCCGCCGCGCACCACCTGCAGCAGCTGCACGGTGAACTCGATCTCGCGGATGCCCCCACGCGAGAGCTTGACGTCGTTGGCGCGCTCGGGGCGGCCGGCGGCGCGGCGGTTGGCCTCGTCGCGGATCTTGCGGTGCAGCTGACGCAGGCCTTCGAACACGCCGTAATCGAGGTAGCGGCGGAAGACGAAGGGGATGGTCAGGTCACGCAGGGCCAGGGCCCGGTCGTGGCGTTCACCGCCCGGCATGGCCGCACGCGGGGCCACGATGCGGCTCTTGAGCCAGGCAAAGCGCTCCCATTCGCGGCCTTGCACCAGGAAGTACTCCTCCAGCATCGCCATGCTGACCACGGGTGGGCCGGAGTTGCCGTTGGGGCGCAGCGCCAGGTCGACACGGAAGACGAAGCCGTCCTCGGTGGTGTCGCCGATCAATGTGGACAGCCGGCGGGCCACCTGTGCGAAGTACTCGTGCACGGTGATCCGGCCGGTGCCGTTGGGGGCGCCTGCGGTGTGGCCGTCTTCCTCGTACACGTAGATCAGGTCGATGTCGGACGAGACGTTCAGTTCGCGCCCGCCGAGCTTGCCCATGCCGACGACCCACATGTCGACGCGGCGACCCTGTCCGTCGAGCGGGGCCCCATGACGCACGTCGAGCTCGTCCTGCGCGGCCTGCAGCGCGATGTCGAGCGTGACCTCGGCCAGCTCCGTCATGGCCGCGGTGATGTCCACCATCGCGGCGCCCTGTTCGACATCGAGCGTGGCCAGACGCTCGAGCACCAGCTGCCGGCCGACCCGCAGGGCCGATGGCAGTTCTCGGCCCTGCGCGCGCAGCCGCTCGATCAGGGCGCGGATCTCGGCCGCGCGGGGGAGCCCCGGGTGGTGGGTGGCGAAGGCCTGCACCTCGTGCTCGTATCGGCGCCGGATGCGCTGAACGTAGCGGGCGTGGGCTGCGGGGGCGGCCGTGACGACGGCGTCGAAGGGGAATTCAAACATGGAACCTGGGGCGCCGCGGGAGGTCTGTGCTAGGGTATTCGGTTGTCGATCCCGGGGGCTTGAGCTGCGATGGTAGGTCAAGCGCGGCTGTTGCGCTGTAGGGGGATCGACTGAGATTGCCTGCCCATGTCCAAGCCCTTGTCCGAGCGTCCTGTTGAAGAAGGCGCTGTGCCTTCTGTCGATCCAGTGACGCCGGCGCCCCCTGAGGGGCGCATGCGCGGCCTGGGGCGCCACTTCGGCACGCTGGGACGCGCGGGCCTGGGTGGGGTGCGTTGGCTGGCCTGGGGGCTGCTGGGCGCATGTGGGGTGCTGGTGCTGGCCTGGGCGGCGCTGTTGTGGCTGATTCTGCCCCGCGCCGACCAGTGGCGCCTTGATGTGGCTGAACAAGCCACACGGGCGCTGGGGGTGCCCGTGCAGATTGGGCAGCTTCACGGCGAAGCACAAGGGCTGTGGCCCGTGCTGTCCCTGCGCGATGTGCGGCTGCTGGACCGGCAGGGACGGGTGGGCCTGCGCCTGCCCGAAGTGACCGCGCGCCTTTCGCCCCTGACGCTGTCGCCGCTGTCGCTGTGGCAGCGGCAGCTCGTGCTGGGGCGGCTCACGCTGTTGGCGCCCGAGCTCGCTGTGCGGCGGGACACCGAAGGCCGCTGGCATGTGGCGGGGCTGCAGATCGAGCCCTCGCGTGCGTCGGCCAGCGCGGACGGGGCCATGCTGGACTGGGTGATGAGCCAGTCGCGCATCGAAATCCGACAGGGTACGGTGCTGTGGCAGGACGAGCTGCGTGGGGGGGCGCCACTGGCCTTGCGCGAGGTGGAGCTGCGTTTGACGAACCGCCCCGGGCTGGGGCAGCGCCTGCACGACGTGCGGCTGCAGGCCACACCGCCGGCCGCGTTCGGGGAACGCATCGAGTTGCGCGGGCGCTTTCAGCAGCCTTTGTGGCTGACGGGCCCCGCGGCGGAGACCCGCGACGGTGCGCCGGGCTGGTGGCGGCAGGTGGCGCTGCGCACGACCCGGGCGGGCGACCTGGCCAGCTGGCGCGGTGAAGTCACGGCCAGCCTGCCCCGTGTGGATGTGCAGACCCTGCGCCAGCATGTGAGCCTGCCGGTGCAGGTGGCTGGCGGGCATGGGCGCATCATGGCGACGATGGGCGTGCGCTCGGGCCTGGTGACCTCGGTGAGCCTGGATGTCGATGTCGCGGCCGTGCAGGTGCAACTGGCCCGCGACACCGAGCCGCTGGCTTTTCGGCGCCTGCAGGGGCGGGTGGCGCTGGCCCATGAGACGCGGGTCACCCGTTTGACATGGACGGATCTTGCGTTTGAACTCGACGAGGGGCTGACGTGGCCCCGCAGCAGCGCGAGCCTGGAATGGCGGCATGCCCCCTGGCCCGCGGGGGGCGGGCTGACCGAACAGCTGTGGGCGCTGACTCAGGGCGGTGATGTCCGTGCCGATCGCCTGGACCTGGCGCTCTTGGCCCGCCTGGCCAATCGCCTGCCGCTGGCGGCGAGCGTGCGCACCCGCCTGGCAGACCTCGCGCCTCAAGGCGTGGTCGAGGACCTGCGTTGGCAGTGGGAAGGGCGCCCCGAGGCGCCGCAACGTTACACGGCGTCAGGGCGGGCGCGGGGGCTGGCCTGGGCGCCCGATGCGGCCTCCGGTCGGCCGGGCCTGGCGGGTGCCGATGTGACCGTCACGGCCAGCGAGCAGGGCGGTGAGGCCGATCTCAGCGTGGCCGGCGGATGGATGGCCTTCCCGGGGGTGTTCGAGTTGCCGGAGGTGCCGCTGGATCGCCTGCGCAGCCGCGTCACCTGGCGCATGCAGCCGGGGGCGTCGGGGCAGCCTGCGGGGTTCGAGTTGCGGGTGCGGGAGGCCGAGTTTGCCAACCCCGATGCGCGGGGGCGGCTGAGCGGGCGCTGGCAGACGGGCGACGGCGCAAAGCGCTTGCCCGGTCGGCTGCAGCTGGATGGCGAGCTGCAGCAGGCCCGCGCCGACCGGGTGTGGCGCTACCTGCCGCTGGAGATTCCGAAGGACGCGCGCGACTACGTGCAGCACGCGCTGCGTGAAGGCAAGGGCGAGCGCGTGGTCTTCGAGGTGCGCGGTGACCTGGATGCGTTTCCGTTCAAGGACGACCGCGGCGGCCGCTTCCGCGTGACGGTGCCGGTACGCCAGCTGCACCTTGACTACGTGCCTGCCGCCCTGGACGCAGGGCATTGGCCGGCGTTCACCGCACTGGATGGGGAGCTGCGTTTCGAGGGGCAGCGCATGCTGATCCGCGGTGCGCGCGGCCGCCTGGGCGGGCTCGGGTCGGGTGGGTTTCGCCTGCAGGAAGTGGAGGGCCGCATCGACGACCTCGGCGCGGACGAGCCCCATCTGACGATTCAGGGGCGCGGTGACGGTCCGCTGGACGACATGCTGCGCTTTCTGTCGGCATCGCCGGTGGGAGGCTGGACCGGTGACGTGATGAGCCAGTCACAGGCCACGGGCTCCGGCACGATGCAGCTGTCGCTGGACATCCCGCTGAACCACACGAGCGACACGCGGGTGCGCGGGCAGGTGCAACTGGCCGAGCGGGATGCCGCCAGCCTGCGGCTGATGCCCGGTCTGCCTACGTTCCAGGCCGTGCGCGGTCGCGTGACCTTCACCGAGCAGACGCTGCAGATCCAGGCGGAAACCCAGTTGTGGGGGCAGCCTTTTGTGGTGGAAGGGGGCGTGGACGCCACCGGCCAGACCCGCATTCAGGCGCGGGGCAGCATCAGCGGCGAGGGGCTTCGGCAGGCACACGAGTGGCCCGCGCTCAAGCGCCTGGGTCAGCACGCCCAGGGCGAGACCCCGGCTGCCGTGCTGGTGACCGTGCCCACGACAGGCCCCGGCCGCGGCCAACCCGAGGTGGTGGTGAGCTCGAGCCTGCAAGGGCTGGCTGTGCACTTGCCCGCCCCGTTGAACAAGCCTGCCAACGCGAGCTGGCCGTTGAAGGTGGTGCACCGTGCGGACGACCCCGACGGGCGCCACGACGCCATCGTGGTAGATCTCGGTGCGCCGGTGCCGCTGTCCGGTGGCGTGCCCTGGCTGCATGTGGACCTGCGTCGCGACGTGAGCCAGCCCCGCTCTACCGTGACGCGTGGGGTCATGAGCCTGGTGCAGGCGGGCGCCGGGCTGCCTGCCCTGCCGGCCATGCCGCCGCGCGGGATTGCCGCGCAGGCCTTCCTGGACACCGCGGACGTCGACGCGTGGCTGGCGGCCGCCACGGCCCCTGCCGCCCCCACGCATGCGCAGGGCGCCTTGCCGAGCGCCGTGGCGTACAAGGGCGGCGCCCATCACACGCCGCCCGATGCCGAGCTGGAGGATTACCTGCCCGACACGGTGACCCTGAAAGCCAATGCCCTCAGCTGGCAAGGCCGCACCCTGCGTGACCTGCAGGCGACCGTGGCCCATCCCGATGATGGCCTGTGGCGCGTGCAGCTCAACGCGCAGCAGGCGGCCGGGCAGCTGGAATGGCTGAGCGATCCGGCCTCGCCCAGCGGCGCCTTGCGCGCAGGCCGGCTGGTGGCGCGGCTGTCGCGCCTGTCTGTGCCGGCGTCCGAGGCCCGCGCCCTGACCGAGCGCGCCACTGCCCGACTTCAGCAACGTGAATCAACCTCGGTGCCTGCGCTCGACGTGGTCATCGACGATTTCGAGTGGCGTGGCATTCCCCTGGGGCGCATCGAGGTGCAGGCCGTCAACCGGCCATCGACACAGCCTGGGCGCACCGGCCTGCCGGAGTGGCGGCTTGACACCTTCCGCATCAGCAACGCCGATGCCGAGTTGCGCGCCAGCGGACAGTGGACCGCGCCGGAAAGCGGCCGGACCCGCTCGGCCTTCGGTTTCCAGCTCGACCTGGCCAACAGCGGCACCTTGCTGGCCCGCCTGGGCCTGCCGCAGACGCTCAAGGGCGGCCGCGGCACGCTGAGCGGGCAGATCAGCTGGGCCGGGTCACCGCTGGAGCCCGATCCCGCCAGCATGAGCGGCGACGTCGCGGTGCAGATCGCCGAAGGACGGTTCCTGAAGGCCGACCCCGGGATGGCAAAGTTGCTGGGCGTGCTGAGCCTGCAGTCCCTGCCGCGGCGGCTCACCCTCGATTTTCGCGATGTCTTCCAGCAAGGCTTCGGCTTCGACCGCATCGATGGGCAGGTCACCATCGACCAGGGCGTGGCGCGCACCCGGGCCCTGCGCATGCGCGGCGTGCAGGCGCTGGTGCTGATGGACGGGCAGGCCGATCTGGCCCGTGAAACGCAGGATCTGCATGTGTATGTGCTGCCCGACCTCAATGCCGGCGGGGCCTCGCTCGCTTATGCCGCAATCAACCCGGTGGTGGGGCTGGGCACCTTTCTCGCCCAGGTGTTGCTGCGCAAGCAGGTCAGCGAGGCCAGCGCCCAGGCCTTCCGGATCACGGGCAGCTGGGCGCAGCCCCAGGTCGAGAAGGTCCGGTTCGAGCCGGATGCCGCCGAGGCCGCAGGCGAGGTCCAGCCTGCGGCGCCCCCTGCGCCGCGTAAGCCCTCCTGAGCGCCGGCCCGGCGAACGCGCCACAATGTGGGGCATGGCAAGGGCCGAGTGTGGCCTTTTCAAGGTGTGATCCGATGATGCTCAAGCTGTCTGTCCGTCGTCGCCAGGTGCTGGCGCTGGGTTCCGTGGTGGCCCTGTCGCCCTGGCTGGGTGCCTGTGGCGAGGACGCCCGTTCCAAACTGCCCGAGTTGCCTTTCACCGAGCTTGACGGCTCCCGTCACCAGCTGACCGACCTGAAGGGCCGCGTGGCGCTGGTGAACTTCTGGGCCACCAGCTGCAGCACCTGCGTGAAGGAAATGCCGGAGCTGGTCGCCACCCACCAGCGCTTCAAGGACCGCGGGATGGAAACGCTCGCGGTGGCCATGGAATACGACCCGCCGGCGTACGTGACGCAGTTCGTGCAGAGCCGCAAGCTGCCTTTCCGTGTCGCGATCGACCATGACGGCCGCCTCGCTGCGGGATTCGGGCCGGTGCAGTTCACGCCCACCACTTTTGTCATCAACCGCCGCGGCGAAGTCGTGAAACGCTACGTGGGCGAGCCGGACTTCGCGGCGTTGCACCAGCTCATCGACAAGCTGCTGGCCGAACCAGTGGCCTGACGCCAGCGGGGGCCGCGCACGCAGCGGCCCCGGTCACATGATGCGCGAGAGCTCGAACACCAGCGCCGAGGGCAGGTTGCTGGCGATGCCGTCGGCGCCGATGCGGGCCATGCCCGTGCCTGACAGGGTGGAAGCCTCGAAGCTCTGGCCTTGTTCCGCCACCTCGATGAACACGAACTCCGGCACTTCCTGACGGATGCTGGCCACCAGTTCGTCGAACGCCCGCCCGCGCAGCAGGCCTTCGAACACGATCGCATGCGGCAGGCCTTCATCGCAGAAGGCGCGGGCTTCACGCACCGAGCCGACGAAATCCATCACCAGGCCCATGTCGCGGCTGGCCTCCCGGATCTGCACGCGCAGATCGCGTCGGCTGGCCACCACCAGCACGTGGCTGCCAGCCAGCGGCTTGGAGTTGACCGAGGTCGAGAAGCCGTGATACTGGTCGTCGTCGTCCAGCTGCGGCATGACGGCATTGACCGTCCTGGGGAATTCAAGCGTCAGCACCGCGTGCGTGGCGTCGATCTGCCGATCGATGAGCAGTGCCATGCTGCGGGCCGTCTGGTCGAGCAGGTGCCAGTGCATGGTGTCGAGCCGGTGCTGCAGCAACTCGGGCGACGGCGGCCGGGCCTCGTCGAGCGGGCGGTGCTGCAGACGCGCCTGGAGCCGCGCGCGGGCAGGCCAGTCTCGCTGGTCGATCCGCAACTCGACCACGCCATGAGCAGCCTCGAGCAGCCAGTCGATCAGGGCGTTGAGCAGCGAGAACAGCATCGACGCGTCGGTGAGGACCTCCAGCGGCAGCAGGGACTGCGAGAGCTGGATGCCACGCGCCTGCAGCTCGCGCGTGCGGTAGGCCAGCGTGCTCTGCACCGTGTGCGTGAGGTGCACGCGCTCCGGAGACTGGCGCACCCGGCCCGAGGCCAGGCGTGCAATCTGCTGGCACCAGATGCCGGCCTGACGGGCCCGATCGACCTCGGCCCGCAGCGCGCGCAACCCCAGCCGGTCGATGCGGCCGGTGGTGGTGAGGGTCGTGACCCGCTCAAGCGCGGCCGTCAGGGGCTCTGCCAGTTCGCGGCCGACCTGTGCCACCAGCTCGTGCCAGCGGTCCAGCTCGGCATCGGTGGCGGCATCGTTCTCAGGGGGCGGGGCAGGCTCTCGGGCACCACCGGCGTCGACGCCAAGGCCGCGCAGGAGATCGGACAGCGGCGAGTGATGGGGCGTGGAGGGCATGCAGACAAACGGGGGGCAGGGGCCCAGTGTTCGGCGGCAGCCCCCTGCTGTCCATCCCACGCATGGGTGAGGGTGAGCGCACATCCTGATAATGGCGACATGACTGACACCGAGACGTCCCTGCGTGGGCCTCTGTTGCGACGGCTTGGCGTGACCAGCCTGTTGATGAGCGCCCTGTGGCTCACAGCGTGTGCACCGGCGCTGGACTGGCGTGAGATGCGCCCGCCCGAGGCAGACGGGCTCGTGGCCCGGTTTCCGTGCAAGCCCGACACCGCCAGCCGGATGGTGCCGGTTCCCGGCCTTGGTGGCCCGCAGCGCGTGCAGATGCTGGTGTGCCAGCACGAGGGCACGAGCTGGTCGCTGGCCTACCTGCGCGTGGCGGACGTGCGCCAGGTGGGCGTGGCCATGGAGGGACTGCAGCAGGCGTTGCGCGAGAACGTGCAGGCGGCCGCGGTGCTGGTCGCGCCCGACCGGCGAGCCACCGAGGCGGCGCCGACCCCCGTCGCGGTGCCCCGCATGACGCCGCAGCCGGCGGCCCGGGGGCTGGCGTTCGTCACCGAGCGGCCCGACGGGCTGGGTCGCCCCATGCCCATGCGGGTGAATGCGTGGCATTTCGCCCACGGCCTGACGGTGTTCCAGGCCACGGTCTGGCAGCCGGCCGAGCGTCCGGCGCTCGAAAGCGGGGAGGATGTGGCAACCACCTTCCTGCGCGGCTTTCAATTTCCTGAATGAGCGCCCGATAATCCCAGTCTGTATGCCCGGCCTGTTCATCATCGCGCACGCGCCCCTTGCCTCCGCCCTCAAGCTGGCGGCGGCGCATTGCTTTCCGGAAGCGGCGCAGACCCTGCAGGTTCTGGACGTACAACCCAACATGCCGCCCGACGAGACGGAAGCCCAGGCGCGGCTGCTGCTCGCCGATGCGATTGCCTCCGATGCGCGCGGCGAGGCACTGATCCTCACCGACGTGTTCGGGGCCACGCCGTGCAACACGGTGCAGCGCCTGGCCGATGGCGTGCGGGTGAAAGTGATCACGGGCGCCAATGTTCCGATGCTGTGGCGCGCGCTGAACTACTCGGCCGAGCCCCTTGATACCCTGATCACGCGCGCAGTGGCCGGGGGCACGCAGGGCGTGATGCAGATCGCCACCAGCCGCCCGCACAACCAGGTCACACAGCCCACACATGATCAAGACCACCGTCACCATCAGCAATAAGCTCGGCCTGCACGCGCGGGCCTCGGCCAAGCTCACCAAGCTGGCCAGCAGTTTCCCCTGCGATGTGTTCATGAGCCGCAACGACCGGCGCGTGAACGCCAAGAGCATCATGGGTGTGATGATGCTGGCCGCGGGGCTGGGCAGCTCGGTGGAGCTGGAGTGCCATGGCGACCGCGAGGACGATGCCATGAAGGCGCTGGTCGCGCTGATCAACGACAAGTTCGGCGAAGGCGAGTGATGCACCGGGGGTAGTTCCTCCCCCCTGACTGCATGTCACGGCTCGCGGATCGTGACATTTTGGGTTTTCTGATGTGGTTCGATGGCGACACAGATGCGCCAGAATCGGCCCGCCCTCGGCAAAGTAGGTTGACCGGACAGCGTGCGCGCTGAGCGGTACGCCGAAGTACACGGAAAGCAAGAAGGATTCGCGATGGACCGCCACAGCAAGCAGTTTGGATTCAATGTTGCCGCGCCTTTCCGCGCGGCCACCCTGGCGATGGCCCTGGCGGCAGCCACCTCCGCGCAGGCGGCGGACAACGGGCTGCAGCGTTACTCGCCGGGCGTGGGCGGCAGCGACATGAGCTCGCCCGTCGTGCCGGGCTGGTACGGACAGGTGGCGCTGGTGTCGTACCACGCGAGCAAGCTCAAGGGGAATGATGGCGAAGCGGCGCGCGCTGCGCTGCCGACCAACGCCGCGGTGACCTACCAGGCCGACATCCATGCCGACGCTCGTGCGGCTTTGACCCGCCTGACCTACATCAGCACCGAGCGCATCTGGGGCGGCAACCTGGGCTTCACGGTCATGATCCCGCTGGTGCAGCGCAAGGCCGATCTGTCGGTGTCGAACTTCAACTTCCCGACGGGTACGCCAGGGCCGATTCGCGCAGGTACCATCGAGCAGGTTGCCAGAACAGCCAATGCCCAGGACAGCAAGTCGACCGGCATCGGCGACATCGAACTCTCGCCCGTGATCCACTGGGAGATCGGCGACCACCAGTCGGCTTCGTTTGCGCCCACCATCGTGGTGCCCACCGGCGACTACGACGCCACCCGCCGCGCCAACGCGGGCTACGGCAACTTCTTCACCTTCCGCCCGTCCTTCCAGTATGCCTTCATCGGCGACGGGTGGGACCTGGCCGCCCGCACGGTGCTGTCGTTCAACACGCGCAACAAGGACAACGGCTACTTCTCGGGCCACATGTTCAACCTCGACTGGCAGGCCATGGCCTTTGTCTCGGACGACGTGCGCGTGGGGGTGCAGGGCTATTTCGTGCGGCAGCTGACCGGTGACACGCAGAAACTCGACGGCTTCAGCGTGGCGCGACAAACCGCCCTGGGTGGCTACAAGCCCCTGGTCGACGGCAACAAGGCCAGCGTCAACGCCGCGGGCCCGGCCATCGCCTGGATCCGCAACGGCGGCGAGTTCATGCTCGAAGGCAAGCTGCTGCAGGAGTTCAACGCGCGCAACCGCACGGAAGGCCAGTCCCTCTGGGTGACTCTGTCCAAGCCGCTGTGAACCCTTCTTCAACCGTCTGCAGCCCGGAGGTAAGGGACATGCAAGAGGATCGACTGACAGAGGGGTCGCTGGATCTGCGCCGTCGGCAACTGCTGGCGGGCGCGGCAGGCGCGGCCCTCATGCCGTGGGTTCCGTCTGCGCAGGCAGCGGGCTACGAGCTGGAAGGCGTGGAACTGCCCGAGACCGTGACGGCGCACGGGCAGAGGCTGGTACTCAATGGCGCCGGCGTGCGCAAACGGGGCTATTACAAGGCCGATGTGACCGCGCTGTACCTGCCCGAAAAGCGCACCACCCCCGAGCCCATCTACCGGCTCAATGGCGTGCGCCGCATCCAGCTCAACATCCTGCGCGAGTTCACCTCGTCCACCATTTCCCGGATCTTCATCGCCGACTTCAAGCAGGCGGCCACGCCCGAGGAGTTCAAGCGGCTGATCTCGGTGGTGGGGCAGATCGGGGCGGTCTACGCCAACGTGAAGCGCGTGGTCAAGGGCGATGTGGTCAACCTCGACTGGGTGCCGGGCACCGGGTGGATGGCTTTTCACAACAACCGGCCGCTGCAGATCGAGGGCGAACCCATCTCGGCCATCAACAACGAACTGGCCTACCAGATCTACCTGCGCATGTACATCGGCGAGGCCGCGCCCGAAGAGCTGCGCAATGCGCTGCTGGGCCTGACCAGGCTGCCGCGCGCTGGCGAGGCCTGACGCGCCGGGCTCAGGCGCGCGGGTAGTGCGCCGAGAGCATGGGGGGCAGGGGGGCGTCGATCAGCCCGGCCACCAGCCGCAGCGCGTCGGCGGTGGCGTCGCTCATGACGCCGTTGGGGCTGTGGTTCACAGCCTCTTCGACCCAGGCCTTGACCAGCAGCGGGCGCAGCATCCATGACAGCTCCTGCACGGTGGTGAGGGCCAGCATCAGGCCGTCGGCGTCGGGTGGCGGCGCGGCAGTGATGTCGGGCAGGCCGGTGCGCCGCCCGATGCCGCTCAGCCAGGCCTCGGCCGCCGCGGCGCGCTGAGGTCGGGAAGTTTCTCCGCCCGCTGGAACGGTTTCCGGTTCAGGCAGCATGCGCGCCAGATAAGCAGACAGGGCCGCGACGGCCTGCAACGCGTCCGGCGGGAGCTCGCCCAGATCCTGACCCTGCCCGGTGACCGGGCGCAGCATGGGCGCTTCACGCTGGGCGTCGTTGAGGCGATGCCGCAGGCTCAGCCACCACAGGCGATCCCGCGGGCTCACACGGCCGTCGGCGCGCAGCAGGTCGCGGCCTGCTTCCACCACGGCGCGCCGCTGTGCGACCGGATCACGGGCCATCTGCGCTGTGAGTCGCTCGAACTCGGGCACCCGCCGTGGCGGCTGGAGGGCCATGACGTCCCGGAGGATGCGCTCTGCATGGGGCAGGCCTTCGGCCTGTTGGCGCCACAGTTTGTGCTCGCGTGCGTTGGCCGGGTCCATCATCAGGGCCAGCACCGCCAGGCGTTGCTCGGTGGGGCCGCCCAGGCGCTGCAAGCGGTCCAGCGCGTCGCGATCGTCTGGCGTCGCCAGCGCCAGGCCGTGCACATCGGCGGGCACCGGGTTGGCGGGGGCGGCGGCCATCGTGGCGCCGGGCGGGTTAATCGGCCGCGTGCGCCGGGGCTCGGCATCGGCGCGCACGGCGGTGGCCGGCATCGGCGGCAGTACGCGGCCGTGCAGGCGCCGGATCCGCTCCGAGAGGCGCGGGTGCGTCGCCAGGCAGCCGCCCGCCGGCTGGTGCATCAGCATGCTGGCCACCAGTCCGGCGGCCGGGTGGTGCAGCCGGGCTGCGTGCGCCTGCTGGTCGTGCCAGACCTTGCGCAGCACCTGGCCGATGCCGTCGCGCGAACGGGTGAACTGCACGGCGCTGGCATCGGCATGGAACTCGCGCTGTCGCGAAACGGCGGCCTGCAGCGCGCGCCCAGCCAGCCAGCCCAGCCAGCCCACGATCGCGAGCAGCGCGCCGACCATCCAGGCCATCGGGCTGACGCGGCCATCCTCGCCGGTGTCCATCAGCGAGCGGCCGAAGCCATGCACCAGTGACAGACCCCAGACGAGCGCCAGCAGGCGCATCGACAACGGCAGGTCACCGGCGCGGATGTGGCCGAACTCGTGCGCCACGAGGCCTTGCAGTTCGGCACGGTCCAGGCGCTCGAGCGCCCCGCGGGTCACGCACAGGGCGGTGTCGCCCGCGTCCCAGCCGGCCACGAAGGCGTTGAGGCTGTCCTCGCGCGGCAGCAGGTAGACGCGCGGCACGGGCTGACCACTGGCCAGCGCCATTTCGTCGACCACGTTGAGCAGGCGGCGCTGCAGGGCGTCTGCGGGCTCGGTGAGCTCGCGGCCACCCAGCCAGTGGGCCACGCGGGGGCCACCCCCTTCGCGCAGCCGCCGGGTCTCGAAGAAGCAGCCGCCCAGCACGAACAGGGCGACCACGGCGGTGTTGGTCTCGAAGAAGAGGGCGGGGTAGCCTTCGCCGAAGGGTGAGGTCAGTCGCCACAGCCCGGCCAGCAGTCCGTTGACCGCGAGCACCAGGCCCAACAGCATCACGGCAAACCACGCATACAGCTGCAGGCTGCGGTGGTCGGCGGCTTCCTGGTGGCGGCGAAACAGCATGGGCCCGGCCGTCAGAGTCGCACGGTGACGGGCGCGCGCTCGGCCTCACTCTGGGTGGACTGCAGCATCTCGGCGGTCTTGAAGCCGAACAGTCCGGCGATCAGGTTCGCCGGAAACTGGTGCGCGGCATTGTTGTAGTCCAGCGTGGCGTCGTTGAAGAGCTGGCGCGAGAAGGCCACCTTGTTTTCGGTGTGCGTGAGCTCCTCGCGCAGATCCTGGAGTTGCTGGTCGGCCTTGAGCTCGGGGTAGGCCTCGACCACGGCCATGAAGCGGCCGAGCGCCCCGGCCAGCGCGCCCTCGGCGAGGTTCAGGCTCTTGATCGGGCCCGGCTGGTTGGGCTGGGCCTTGACGAGGTCGGTGGCGGCCACGACCTGGGCGCGCGCGGCGGTCACGCGCTCCAGCGTGTCGCGCTCGTGCTGCAGGTAGGCGCGGGCCGTCTCGACGAGATTGGGGATGAGGTCGTGGCGGCGCTTGAGCTGCACGTCGATCTGGGCGAACGCATTGGCGATCTCGTTGCGCAGGCGGATGAGCCGGTTGTAGGCGCCGACGGCCCAGAACAGCACGATGGCGCCGAGCGCCAGCAGGATCACATCAGAAACAGACATGGCGTGGGACAGCAGGTCAGTCGGGGATCAGTCGGCCGGTGTGGCGCGGTTCAGCCACTCGGTGTGGCCCTGGGCGCGCAGCTCGCACGCCGGGCAGCGGCCGCAGCCATAGCCCCAAGGGTGGCGCTGCTGGCGCTCCCCCAGGTAGCAGGTGTGCGTGTGCTCGGCAATCAGCGCGTTGAGCGCCTCGCCGCCGAGCTGGTCGGCCAGGGCCCAGGTCTGGGCCTTGGTGAGCCACATCAGCGGGGTCTCGATGACCATGGGGGTGTCCAGGCCGAGGCTGATCGCCACCTGCATGGCCTTGAGCGTGTTGTCGCGACAGTCGGGGTAGCCCGAGAAATCCGTCTCGCACATGCCGCCCACCAGCACCGAGGCACCGCGCCGGTAGGCCAGGGCGGCTGCGAAGTTGAGGAACAGCAGGTTGCGGCCCGGCACGAAGGTGTTGGGCAGCCCGTTGGCCTGCATCTCGATCGCGCGGGTTTCGGTCAAGGCCGTGTCGGACAGCTGGCCGAGCAGGCGCAGGTCGAGCAGGTGGTCCATGCCGAGGCGGCTGGCCCAGCCCGGGAAGTGGGTGGTGAGCTCGCTGCGCACGCGGTTGCGGCAGTACAGCTCGACGCGGTGGCGCTGGCCGTAGTCGAAACCGATGGTCTCGACGTGGCGGTAGCGGGACAGCGCCCACGCCAGGCAGACAGTCGAGTCCTGGCCTCCGGAAAACACGACGAGGGCGGTGCGGGGATCGAGGTCGGACGGGTTGAGCGGGCTCATGCGGTGACAGACAACAGGGGCGAACAAGCGGGGCGACGGGCAGCCGGCATGCTGTGATGCAGCATAGCGCAAGCCGCGTCAAATGCCCCGGGACACGGGGGCGCGCCGCCGTGCGTGGCGAAGCGTCCGGTTTCTGGGCGACAATACAGGGTTTTCCTGAGCGCGCAAGCCGTGCTCAGCGTCCCATCTGCCGAGCGTTTTCGCCGCGCTTTTCTTGCCCAGCATCATGGCCGCGTTCAACGAAGAAACCGTCACCTCCGTCCACCACTGGAACGACACGCTGTTCAGCTTCCGGACCACGCGCGACCCGTCGCTGCGTTTCTCCAGCGGCCACTTCGTGATGATCGGCCTGATGGTCGACGGCAAGCCGCTGATGCGCGCCTACTCGGTGGCCAGCGCCAACTACGAAGAGCACCTCGAGTTCCTGTCGATCAAGGTGCAGGACGGCCCGCTGACCTCGCGTCTGCAGAAGATCCAGCCGGGCGACAAGATCCTGGTGGGTCGCAAGGCTGTGGGCACACTGGTCGTCGATGACCTGACCCCCGCCAAGAACCTGTACCTGTTCGGCACCGGCACCGGCCTGGCGCCGTTCATGAGCATCATCCAGGACCCGTACACCTACGAGAAGTTCGAGAAGGTGGTGCTGGTGCACGGCGTGCGCTATGTGAGCGAGCTGGCGTACCACGATTTCATCAGCAAGGAACTGCCGCAGCACGAACTGCTGGGCGAGCTGATCCAGGAAAAGCTGATCTATTACCCGCTGGTCACGCGTGAGCCCTTCCGCAATCAAGGCCGCCTGACCGACCAGATTCTGAACGGCGAGCTGGCCAAGGGCGTGGGCCTGCCCCAGATGAGCCCCGAGAACGACCGCGCGATGATGTGCGGCAGCCCCTCGATGCTGCGGGACCTGTGCAAGATCCTCGACGACGCCGGCTTCAAGGTGTCAGAGTCGCAGGGTGTGCCGGGCGACTATGTGATCGAGCGCGCCTTCGTCGAGAAGTGAGGCGCCGGGGGCTCGCCCCCGATCCCGCCGTGAAGGGCGCCCGTAGGGCGCCCTTTTTTCATGCCTGTCTGGCCTGCGTGTCGGGCATCCGGGCGATCGGGCGAAGGCGGGCCAGCTGCTGGCGCACACGGCGGGCCACCGGGTGATCCCAGTACTTGTCGAAGAAGTAGTGCATCACGGTGTTGACCAGGGGCTCGACGAAAGTCACGACACCGGCGATGGTGATGCTGCCGGTCAGCGCATAGGTCACGGTGAACGAGGTCATCACGTGCATCACGCCGAATGTTGCGGTCTTGGCCATGGGGTACTCCTGGAGGCGATGCGTTTGAGAATGGTTCTCATTTTCCGGGCGCTCCGGCCGCGGGTCCAGTCGGGTGATTGGATCGCGCCGATAGGGGGCGTCAATCGCGTCGCGCCGGCGCCCCATCCGGTCAGGGGGACGCGGGTGATTCCGCACGGGGCCGTGTGGGGCGGTCGGCGACACTGCGGCCTTCCCGGAGGTTCTGACACGATGATTTCCACTCCACCCGCGCGCCAGCGTGGCCGCCTCATGGTGCTGGCCAGCTGGGCCACCCCTGTCATGGCCCTGGTGGCCTACCTGGCCTTCTGGCCGGTGCCGATCCAGCCCCGCGCATGGCAGCCGCCTGCCGACGCGGGCCACACCGGCGCCCATGCCGCCAACACCCGCTTGGCGGGCCTGCAGACCTGGTCGCTGGCCGAAGGGCAACACGGACCCGAGCACATCCTCGCCACGGCGGATGCGCTCTACACCGGGCTGGACAACGGCGACGTGCTGAAGCTGTCGCTCGACGGCCGCACACAGGAGCGGGTGGCGAACACCGGCGGGCGCCCGCTGGGCCTTGACATCGATGCACAAGGCCGCCTGCTGGTGGCCGATGCCATGCGGGGCCTGCTGCGCGTGTCGGGCAGCGGCCCGCAGGCCCAGGTCGAGACCCTGCTCGACCGGGTTCAGCACCCCGGCCCGGACGACCCGGTGCGCTATGCCGATGCGGTGAAGGTCGACGCCCGGGGCACGATCTGGCTGACCGATGCCTCGCGGCGCTTCGGTGCCAAGGCGGTGGGAAGCACCTTCGAGGCGAGCGTGCTCGACATCCTGGAGCACAGCTGCAGTGGCCGTCTGATCGCGTTCGATCCGACCCTGGGTGTGGCGCGCGTGGCGCTGCAAGGGCTGTGTTTCCCCAATGGGCTGGCGTTCTCGCGCGACGGGCGAAGCCTGTTCCTGTCGGAGACCGGCACCTACCGCATCCTGAAGGTGGACCTGGCCAAGCTGTCGCTCGTGCGGACGGGGGCCGGCGACAACGGCGTGCCGACGCTGGATGACGCGCTGCGCCAGCAGGCTGCGACGGTGCTGATCGACAACCTCCCCGGCTTTCCCGACAACCTGACCGCGGGCGAAGGCGGGCGCATCTGGGTGGGCCTGACCAAACCGCGCAGCCCGGTGATCGACCGGGGCGGCGCGCAGCCGTGGATCCCGAGCCTGGTCCTGCGGTTGCCGCGCGCGATGTGGCCCGTGCCCAAGCCGTATGGGCATGTGCTGGCGTTCGACGAGCAGGGCCGCATCGTGGACGACCTGCAGGACCCCGAGGGCGGCTATCCGGAGACCACGGCGGCGACCGAGGCCGGCGGGCGCCTGTTTGTGCAGAGCCTGCACGCGGGCGCGATCGGATGGATGCCGTACAGCGGGCCGGCCGCGCGTTGACGGCGGCGTGCTGGCTCAGTGTGTGAGCCAGTGGCTCAGCGCATCCAGGCGTCGAAGCCGGTCTTGCAGATGAGCGCTCCGACCACCACCAGGAAGGCCACCCGCACGAAGCCGGCACCGTGGCGCAGCGCCAGCCGGGTGCCGATGCTGCTGCCCAGCACGTTGGCCGCGGCCATCGGCAGCGCCAGGGCCCACACCACGTGCCCGTGCGGGATGAACCAGGCCAGCGCCGCCGCGTTCGTGGCGAAGTTCAGGCGCTTGGCAGCCGCACTGGCATGAAGAAAGTCCCAGCCCAGTGCGCGCACCAGCGCGAACACGAAGAAGCTGCCGGTGCCCGGACCGAACACGCCGTCGTAAAAACCGATGACACCGCCGATGGCTGTGGCGATCAGCGCCTCGGTGCGGGCCGACCAGTGTGGCAGGTGGGTGTGGCCCAGGTCCTTGCGCCACAGGGTGTAGCCCCACACGGCGGCCAGCACCACGGGCAGCGCCGCGCGGAAGCGGTCGGCTGGCACGCGCGTGGCGAGCCAGGCGCCCACGACGCTGCCCAGCACGGTGGCCACCAGCGCGCCCATCAGGCGGGCCGAAGGCAGCTTCACACGCTGCGCGTACTGCCAGGCTGACCATGCCGTCCCCCAGATGGATGCGGCCTTGTTCGTGCCCAGCAGCGTGGCCGGCACGGCCTGCGGGAACAGCCCGAACAGCGAGGGCACCATGATCAGCCCCCCGCCGCCCACGATGGCGTCGACCAGGCCGGCGGCGGTGGAGGCGAGCACCATGAGGGCGATGTTGAGCGGGGTCAGGTCCATGAGGCAGACAAGAAACGGGCGCCGGGCAGGCACTCAAAGCAAGAGCCCGGCATGGGGCCGGGCTCCGGGTCGTGAGGGGCGAGGCGGGCAGGAGGGGCCCCCCTGGGGCCGTCAGCTGCGCACTTCCCCTTGGCCGAGCACCACGAACTTCAGCGAGGTCAGGCCTTCCAGGCCGACCGGGCCGCGCGCGTGGAACTTGTCGGTGCTGATGCCGATCTCGGCGCCCAGACCGTACTCGAAGCCGTCGGCAAAGCGCGTCGACGCATTGATCATCACGCTGGATGAATCCACCTCGCGGATGAAGCGCATGCCGTTGGGGTGGTTGGTGGTCAGGATGGCGTCGGTGTGGTGCGAGCCGTAGTGGTTGATGTGGGCGATGGCCTCGTCCAGCGAATCGACCACCTTCACCGCGATCACCGGCGCCAGGTATTCCTCGAACCAGTCCTGCTCGGTGGCCTCGACCACCTTGGCACCCGGCACGTCGGCCAGGATGGCCTTGGCGCGGGCATCGGCACGCATCTCCACGCCCTTGTCGGCAAACACCTTGCCGATGCGGGGCAGGAAGGCCGCCGCCTGCGCGGCGTGCACCAGCAGCGATTCGGTCGCGTTGCAGGGGCTGTACTTCTGCGTCTTCGCGTTGTCCGTGACCTTCACGGCCAGGTCCAGATCGACCTCGCTGTCGACATAGGTGTGGCAGTTGCCGTCGAGGTGCTTGATGACCGGCACACGGGCTTCGTTGCTGATGCGCTCGATCAGGCCCTTGCCGCCGCGCGGGATGATGACATCGACGTACTGCGGCATGGCGATGAGCTGGCCCACGGCGGCGCGGTCGGTGGTCTGCACCAGCTGCACGGCGTTGGCGGGCAGGCCCACCTGCGTGAGCGCGGCCTGCACCAGCTTCCACAGCGCCAGGTTGGAGTGGATGGCTTCCGAGCCGCCGCGCAGCACGCAGGCGTTGCCGCTCTTGATGGCCAGCGAGGCGGCCTCGATCGTCACGTTCGGGCGCGACTCGTAGATCATGCCGAACACGCCGATCGGCACGCGCATCTGGCCCACGCTGATGCCGGTGGGGCGGCGGCGCACGTTGGTGATCTCGCCGACCGGGTCGGGGAGGGCGGCCACCTGTTCGCAGCTTTCGGCCATGGTCTCGATGACCTTGTCCGTCAGGCGCAGGCGGTCGACCATCGGGGCGGCCAGGCCGTTCTTTTCAGCGGCGATGATGTCGGCTTCGTTGCGGGCCTTCAGTTCGCCAGCGTGGGCGCGGATCTGGCCGGCCAGGGCGAGCAGCACGTTGTTGCGGGCGGCCGTGCTGGAGGCGGCCATGGCCGTGGCGGCCACGCGGGCGGCGCGGCCCACGGCGTCCATGTACTGGTCGACGGGCAGGTCGGCCGACGGGGCGAGGGAGGTGGCGGCGGTGTTCATCCGGCTATTGTCTCGCACGGGCCCGGCCGTTGCACGCCGTCGGTTTGCCCCCGTCTCAACGGTGACCCGGTAAGGCCCGTGACGAGCCCGGGGCCCATTTCCCGCGATGGCGCCCCGGTGGCCCGACGTATGCTGCCGCCATGCCCCCGCGCGAGCAAGTCATCCACATTCACCCCGAGGCGCCGCCCAAGCCGGCCGAAGGCCAGCCGTGCAATGGCTGTGGCGTGTGCTGCCTGGCCGAGCCATGCCCGGTGGGCGTGCTGGTGAGCCGCCGGCGCACGGGGGCGTGTGCGGCCCTGAAGTGGTCGGAGGCGGGCGGGCGTTATGTCTGCGGCCTGATGGGCGAGGCCGATGTGACGGCGGCAGCCCCGCGGCCGTTCTGGCCTCGTCGGCTGTGGCGACATTGGGTGCGCCGCGTGATCGCGTCAGGCATCGGCTGCGATGCGGGCCTGGAGGTCGGCGGCCCCGCTGCTGCCAGGGGCGAGGGGAACAAATCGTGCTGAAGTGCACGGCTGGAGGTGCCCTGTTCGGTGCATTGCCGGCCGGCCGCTTGCCTAGGATGACCGCATTGATTCCTGGAGCCGATTCATGCGCAAGAAGTTGTTGCAGCACACCCTGTTCGCCGCCATCGCCGCCTGGGCCCTGACCCTGGCCCATGGTGGGTCGACGGCGGTGCCGGATCGGTTGGCGGTGGACGTTCCGGCCGCATGGGCCGCACCGTGATCCGCCCGGCGGAGGCCACCGAGCGGGTCTGAACGCAGCGGGTTCAGCGCCAGCCGAACATCATCGAGCGCGCCACCAGGCGCTTGACCGGGCCGAGGGCCTGCACGGCACCCAGCCCGAGGCCGCGTGCCGTGGCGAGGATGGGCGCGGGCCAAGTGAAGCTCCGTGCGAGGAAATCGGTGGTGGCGAGCAGGGCCCAGCGATCGGGCTGACGGCGACGCTCGAAGCGGCGCAGCGCGTGCTGCACGCGGCTGGCCCGCGCAGTGGCATCGGCTTGCAGCACCCCTGGCGTGCCGGCGGGCGGCGCCAAGGTTTCGGCCTTGAGCGCGGCCAGCAACTCGTGCACGTCGCGCATGCCGAGGTTGAAGCCCTGGCCGGCCACCGGGTGCATCGTCTGCGCGGCATTGCCGATGCGCACCACGGCGCCGTCTTCGACCAACTTGCGATGGGCGTTGAGGCCCAGCGGGAAGGCCTTCAGCGGCGACATGGCCAGCAGCTGCCCGGCGTCCGGGTGGAAGACCGTGTTGAGCAGCGTGAGCCGCTGCGCCGGGGTGAGTTCCAGCACGGGATCGTCGGCCGCATTGACGCACCACACCAGGGCTGCGCGCCGCCCCACCGGGCCACCGGGCTCGATCGGACCATCGGGCAGGGGCAGCAGCGCAGCCGGACCCGAGGGGGTGAAGCGCTCGAACGCCGTGCCACGGGCGCCGGAGTCGTCCAGCAGGACCTGGCCCACCCAGGCGGTCTGGTTGTAGTCGTGGCTGACGCCGCGCGGCCATTGCAGCTTGGCCTGCTCGGAAAAGACCCCGCCTTCGGCCACCACGGCCAGGTCGAAGCGCTCGGCGATGTCGGCGTCGATCTCCACGCCTTCCGGGCCCAGCGGCTTGAAGCCACGCACCGGGGTGTCGAAGCGCATGGCCAGACGGTGCGGCTCGGCCGCGGTGGCGGCCTCCCAGGCTTTTTGCAGTGGCGCCACGAGCGTGCCGTAGCTGCACACCACACCCAGGCGGGGCACGCCCTGCTCCTGCGCCGTGATGCGCACTTCGGGCTGTTGGGCGCCTGGCCACAGCACGGTGGGTTGCTGCTGCGAGACGTGCACTTCGCGAATCGGCGCAGTCTGGCCGGCCTGCTCGATGGCATCCCACACGCCCATGCGCTGCAGTTCCTGCACGGTGCCGAGCGACAGGGCCAGGGTGCGCGCGTCGCCCGAGATGTCCTTGCTGGCGCTGCGTGCGTCGAACACGGTGATGCGGGCCTTGGGCAGGGCGGCGGCGGCCTGCAGCGCGAGGCTCAGTCCGGCCGGGCCGGCGCCGATGATGGCGAGGCTCAACGCGGGCGTCGGGGCGACGTGCGGCGCGGGCTCGAGGGGAACGGTGTGCGGGCTGCTCATGGTGACGTGGATCAGGAGGCCTTGGATTTGCCATTGTCGGCCACGGGCCACTGCCCCGCCAGCCACTGTGGTGCTCCGGATGCGCCCGGACTGCCTTCCTATAATGACGCGTTCCGTTACCTTTCAACCCCCCCGCGCTTGTGACCGCCTCCACCACGCCATCCAGCTACCGAGCCCTTGCCGCCGCCGACATGGCCCTGGTGGACGAGGTCATCCACCAGCGTCTGGCCTCGAAGGTGGCCCTGGTCAACCAGATCTCGCACTACATCGTGAGTGCCGGCGGCAAGCGGGTGCGCCCGATGCTGCTGCTGCTGGTGGCTGGCGCGCTGGGCGAGGACACGCCGCACCGCCACGAACTGGCCGCGGTGGTCGAGTTCATCCACACCGCGACGCTGCTGCACGACGATGTGGTCGATGAATCGGATCTGCGTCGGGGCCGCAAGACGGCCAATGCGCTGTTCGGCAACGCGGCCAGCGTGCTGGTGGGCGACTTCCTTTACTCGCGCGCCTTCCAGATGATGGTGTCGACCAACCGCCTGCGCGTGATGGAGGTGCTGGCCGAGGCCACCAACGTGATTGCCGAGGGCGAGGTGCTGCAGCTGATGAACATGCACGACCCCGACATCTCGGTGGACGACTACCTGCGTGTCATCGAATACAAGACGGCGAAGCTGTTCGAGGCGAGTGCCCGCCTGGGCGCCGTCATCTCGGATGCGCCGGCCGAGATCGAGGAGGCCTGCGCATCGTATGGCCGCGCCATCGGCACCGCCTTCCAGCTGATCGACGACCTGCTGGATTACGAAGGCAGCACGGCCGAACTGGGCAAGAACATCGGCGACGACCTGCGCGAAGGCAAGCCCACGCTGCCGCTGCTGGTGGCCATGCAGCGTGGCACGCCCGAGCAGTCGGCGCTGATCCGTGAGGCCATCGTGCACGGCGAGGTGGAGCGCATGCCGCAGATCATCGAGATCGTGAAGGCCACGGGGGCGCTGGAGGCCACGCGCGAGGCCGCGCACGCCCAGGCCGAGGTGGCGAAACGTTGTCTGGATGCACTGCCGGCCTCGAAGTGGCGAGAAGCCATGCTAGAATTGCTGTCTGACTCGATCAAGCGCTCTTCTTGAGCAGCAGATCAGAGACGGGGTGTAGCTTAGCCTGGTAGAGCGCTACGTTCGGGACGTAGAGGCCGGAGGTTCGAATCCTCTCACCCCGACCAGGAACACGAGAAAGCCCAAGTGATGCGTCACTTGGGCTTTTTGCATTGCGTGCTGGCTGTTGCGAATTTCATGGTGTGGCGTGAGCGGCGACCAGATCTGTCCGTCACCCCTGCGACAAAGTTGCCAGAAAGTCGGATTTCGGACAATGACACACTTCCGCGTGTGACAGCCATGACGTCATAGTGGGTTTCTCTCGTACAGGAAACGCACCATGTCTTTCTTCCACAATTTGAGCCTGAGCGCGCGGCTCTATGTTGTCTCTTTGACGTTGATCGCGGCCCTGGTGGCCGTGACCGCCAGTGCCTGGCAGCAGTTGGGTGAAGTGCAGGGCCTGACCCACCGCACGGGCAACGTCAAGGTGCTGCAGCTCAGCCTGATTGCCAGCACCGAACTGAAGGTGTCGCAGGCGCTGTCCGACATCCGGCAGGCCATGCTGGCCAAGAGCCCGGAAGAGATCGAGCAGGCGGCCAACGCCGTGCGACTGAAGCGCGAGCAGATTTCGAAGAACGACGCGGACTTTCTGGCCGAGATCACCGACCAGGCGGGCCGGGATGCCTTCAAGCGCGATTGGTTGGACCTGCAGGAGGTGTCGTGGCCGGTGGCGCTGAAGAACCTTCAGCTGGTCAAGGACGGGCAGCAAGAGGAGGCCCTGGTGATGCTGGCCCAGACCACCACGCCGCAGTTCGCCAAGATCCAGAAGTGGTTGAGCGAGGAGCGTGATCGGCAGATCAAGGTCCTGGGGCAGGATGTGGCCACCATCGGCACGAACGTGGACAGCACGCGTCTGCAGCTTTCCGGCCTGGTCGCGGCGGTGGGGGTCGGCCTGCTGGCCTTCTCGTGGTACATGGCGCGCTCGTTGCGCGGCCGTGTGGCGCAGGCGCAGACGGTGGCTGACCGCGTCAAGGAAGGCGATTTCTCGGTGGCCGTGGCGGACGACGCACGTGACGAGTTCAGCCCGCTGCTCGGCGCGCTGGCCGCCATGCAGACCTCACTGACCGATGTGGTCTCGCAGGTGCGGCAGAACGCCGAAGGGGTGGCCACGGCGAGCGCCGAGATCGCACTGGGCAACCAGGATCTGAGCCAGCGCACCGAAGAGCAGGCGACGGCGCTTCAGCAGACATCGGCCACCATGAGCCAGCTGGGATCCACCGTGCGCAACAACGCCGACAGCGCGCAGCAGGCCAACACCCTGGCGCAGGGCGCGTCGGCGGTGGCGGCCCAGGGCGGTGAGGTGGTGGGCAAGGTCGTGTCCACGATGCAGGGCATCAGCGACAGCAGCCGCAAGATCGGCGACATCATCGGCGTGATCGACGGCATCGCCTTCCAGACCAACATCCTGGCGTTGAACGCCGCGGTGGAGGCCGCACGGGCCGGCGAGCAGGGTCGGGGCTTTGCCGTGGTGGCGTCCGAGGTGCGCACGCTGGCGCAGCGCAGCGCGGAGGCGGCCAAGGAGATCAAGACGCTCATCGGCCGCAGCGTGGAGCAGGTGGAGCAGGGCACCGTGCTGGTGGACCAGGCGGGCAAGACGATGGACGAGATCGTGGGCTCCATCCGCCGCGTGAGCGACATCGTCGCGGAGATCACCTCGGCGACGGTCGAGCAAAGCTCGGGCATCCAGCAGGTGAGCGGCGCCGTGGGGCAGATGGACCAGGTCACGCAGCAGAATGCCGCGCTGGTCGAGCAGAGTGCCGCGGCCGCCGAAAGCCTCAAGGGCCAGGCACAGCAGCTGGTGCATGCCGTGGCGGTGTTCAAGCTGTCGCAAAAGGGGACGGCCTCGTCTTACCAGGCGGCGCGCAGCGTGCCGGCCCCCCTGCAGACCCCGCGCCCCGCGGTGCCTGCGCCTGTCGCGGCGAAGCCACCCCCCCTGACGTCAACCCCTTCCAGCACCCCCACCCCGACCCTGGCTCAGACCCCGGTTGCGGCACAGGCGGACGCCGACGACTGGACGTCCTTCTGAGCGGGACCTGACCGGCACCGCTGTGCCGCTTATCGGCCGTTCGCCCGCCGCAGGCGCGCCTGGCGAACGGCCAGCCAGCCCGCCCACACCATGAGCCCAGCGGCCGCCAGGCTGCCGCGGTGGGTGTTGAGCCAGTGCTGCGTGCTGTGGGGCGTGGCCTCGGCGTCGAACCGGCCATGGGCGCCGTGGTCGCCGGGCACGGGTTGCCAGAGGTTGTCCTGGTGTCCGGGCGGCAAGGGCTCAGCGGTCAGCTGCCCGCTCACCGCGCGGCGGCCCAGCAGGCGGTCCAGCACGCCGGGCATCACCAGGGTGCCCAGGATGGCCTGCACCGCGGGCCAGCCCACCCACACTTCGCGGCGCCGGTGGGTGGCGGCCCAGTACACGGCGCGTGCGGCCAATTCGGGCTGGAAGACCTTGCCCATCGGGCGGGGCCGCCGGTCGAACG
Organism: Aquabacterium olei; assembly: GCF_003100395.1. Lineage (NCBI taxonomy): Bacteria > Pseudomonadati > Pseudomonadota > Betaproteobacteria > Burkholderiales > Sphaerotilaceae > Aquabacterium > Aquabacterium olei. Next base: position 3,117,939 of record NZ_CP029210.1, on the reverse strand, counting down.
CCGTGCGTCCCCAGTCGAACTGCGGGGTGTTGAAGGCCGACAGCTGCACCATCGTGAGGTGAACGGGGCTGCGCTCGTGAACCAGCTCGCACCGCAGCGCGTCGGTGAACCCGCGGACCGCGGCCTTGGCCCCGCAGTAGGGTGCCTGCAAGGGGATGGAACGGTAGGCCAGGGCGGAGCCCACCTGCACGATGGTGCCGTGGCCCTGGCGCTTCATGTGGCGCAATGCGGCCAGCGTGCCCCAGACGGTGCCGTGGTACGTGACGTCGGTGGCGCGCTGGAAATCGGTCGGCGAGATGGACAGCGCGTCGGCAAACAGCGTGGCCATCGCGTTGTTCACCCAGACGTCGATGCGCCCCCACGCACGGATCACCTCGTCGGCTGCGGCTTCGACCTGCTGCGACTCGGCCACGTCGGTGGGGACCACGAGGGCTTCGCTGCCCTGATGTTCGACATCGCGCTGCGCACCGGCCAGGCCGTCGGCACCGCGGGCCAGCAGTGCCACCCGCCAGCCGTGGCGCGCGAACTCGGTTGCCACCGCCCGGCCCACGCCGGCCGAGGCGCCGGTGATGACGACCACGGGCTGAGAGGCAGGTGCTGTGGTGGCAGCACGCGCGGCTGGCTGCGCGACCGGACTGGCGCGGCTTGGCGTGGTTTCAGCGGGCATAGCAAAACGGTGTGGATGCAGATTGCCATCGGTCAGCAAGCCGCGCGCCCGTCAGCGCGGGGCTCCCAGGGGGCGCCCGATTCAGGTTGTGCCGTCCGCCACAGCGGGCGCGGCGGCCACGCTGGTCTCGGCCGGCAGCCACAGCGTCACGGTGGTGCCCACGCCCCGTTCGCTGTCGAGCTCGACCTGGCCGCCATGCAGTTCGACGATCTCCTTTACCAGCGCCAGGCCCAGGCCGGTGCCCGGGATGTTGCCGGAGGCATCGGCGCGGAAGAAGCGCTCGAAGGCGCGCTGCGTGTGCTCCGGTGTCATGCCGATGCCCTGGTCGCGCACCACGATCGCGATGCCCGGTCGACCGGCGCGCTCGGCCCGACTCACGCTCATGGCGATGTCGCCACCTTCCGGCGAATACTTGTAGGCGTTGGACAGGACGTTGGTGACCGCATGCTGGAGCTTGGCCGCATCGACCAGCGCAGAGGGCAGGGCCGTGTCGACCTGCAGGGCCACGCGGCGCTCGTCGCCAGGCACCATGTGCGAGGCCACGATGTGCTGCATCAGCTCACCCACGTCGGTCGAGGCCCGCTGGAAGTCCTTGCCCTTGCGCGCTTCGATGCGGGCCAGGTCCAGCAGCTCGTTGATCATGTTGGTCAGCCACACCGACTGCCGGTTGATGGTCTGCAGCAGATCGCGGGTGCGCTCTTCGTCGAAGCGGCGCATCAGCAGCAGGTCCGAGAAGCCGCGGATGCTGGCCATCGGGGTGCGCAGCTCGTGAGCGGCCGTCGACAGGAACTCGCTCTTCATGCGGTCGACCTCGGTTTCCCGGGTGATGTCGCGCAGGTGCAGCACGCGCGACACGTTCTGCGCCGTGCACTGCCGCGTGGTGCACACCAGCACCCGCTGCGGCGGGCCGCGCAGCACCAGCACCTCGCTCTCGTCTTCGGGCCCGGCGCTCCAGTGCGCCATGCCGGGCGGGTTGCGTTGCTCGATGCACTGGGCGAGTCGGGCGTCGAAGTCGTGCACGTCCAGCCCGGTCACCTCGTCCACCGTGAGCCCGGTCAGGCGCTCGAAAGACGGGTTGCACGACACGACCCGGCCGGCCTTGTCGAACGAGACGAAGCCATCGGGGCTCAGCGCAAAGATGGTGTCGAGGCGGGCGAACTGATCGCGCAACTGCGCCTCGGCGGCGCGCTGCTCGGTGATGTCGCTGATGACGCCGATGTAGTGCGTGACCTCGCCCGTGCGTTCGTGGTGCACCGGCGCGATCGACAGGTCGTTGTCGAAGCGGCGGCCGTCCTTGCGGTAGTTGCGCAGCAGCACGCGGCAGGGCGTGTGATTGGCGATGGCGTCGCGCAGGACGGCGAGCCCGGGCTGGTCGCGGTCGTCGCCCTGCAGGAAGCTGCAGGAGCGGCCCAGAACCTCGTCGCGGCGGTAGCCGGTCACGCGCTCGAAGCCCTCGTTGACAAAGGCCAGCGGCGCATGCGGCTTGCGCACATCGACCAGCACGATGCCGTTGGTGCTGGCGTCGATGGCACGGTCGCGCAGACGCAGCTCGGCGGTGGCCTGCTCGCGCCATGCCTCGGCGCGGACCATGCCGGTGATGTCCGACAGGGTGCCGTCCAGGCGCACAGGCTTGCCTTCCGGGTCGCGCACGATGTTGAGCCGGTTGAGCAGCCAGCGCGGGCCGCGGTCGTCACCTGGTACGGCCAGCCGCACGGCCGCGCTGCCGGCTTTCATGGCGTGGGCAATGGCCCCGTCGAGTGCCTGCCGGCCGTGGTGATCGAGCAAGGTCTGCATGGTGGCCTCCACCATGGGCGTGCGGCCCGGCGGCAGGCCCAGCAGCGCGTGCACGGGCGGGCTGGCAAACAGCAGGGTCTGCCGGTCGATGCTGAGCGAGTAGACGCCGTCATGCAGGCTGGCCAGAATGCTGTCGAGGCGTTCCTTGGCGTGCGCGAGCTCTTCGGTGCGGTGCGCGACGGTCTGCTCCAGCCCGCTGTGGGCAGCCTGCAGCCGGGTGAGCATCGTCTGAAAGCTGTGCGCCAGGCTGTGCACTTCGGCCCCGCCGCGGCGCAGCTGGTCGGCCGAGAGTTGCGGGATCTCGTCCAGGCCGTCCCGCGTGACGCGGCGGGCGGCCTTCTTGAGCGCCTGCAGTGGCTCGATGGCAGCGCTGGCATACCGCTCGACCCAGCGCCGCGCCACACGCAGCACGATGGCCGTCAACAGCCCGTACACCAGCCCCACCCACAGCACGGGCTGCAGGGCGTGGAGGGTGGTCTCGAAGACCTGGAGCGTGAACGCGTGGCTTGTGCCGTTGTCGCGTGTACGCAGTTGCACCGGCCAGGAAACCGACAGCTCGCTGCTGAGGCGTTTGCCGGTGCTCGACAAGATCTGCCCGCCACTGCGGACCTCGCCGCGGTAGTCCGACGGAATGGTGCTCAGCGGCTCCTTCAGCAGCTGCGCCAGATCCAGCTCGCCGACCAGCGCCCCTTCGGCCGAGGCGGTGGCGCCGAAAAACACCGGGTAGGCCAGGATGAGCCGCCAGCGGCCATCTCGCTGACGCAGCTGCTGCTGCAGTTGACCGGCGACCACGCTGCGGGTGGCGAGCTCCTGGATGTCGGGGTCGGCCTTGCCCGCGCCAGGCGTCACGGCGGTGCTGCTGGCCAGAGGCCGACCCAGGTGGTCCGTGAGCCACACCGAGGCCACGGCCGGGTGGTGGCGCCGGTGTTCGACCAGGGTGGGGCGGATGTAGGCGTCACGGCCGGTCGGGTCCACCAGCGCGTTGCGCACCAGCGATCGCTGCGAGAGATCGGCCAGCCCCAGCGTGGCGGTGTCGAGTGCCGCCGACAGCTTGAGCCGCACTTCCTCGCCGTGCGAGCGCAGTTCGGCGTCCGCACGCTGCAGCAGCAGCCACACGATGAAGGCGAGCGACACGCCGCCGATGAGCAGGACCACCAGGGTCACCAGCCTCCGCGCGCCGATCGACAGCCGGGTCCCGAGGCTGACGGTGCCACTCAGATCCGGCGGCTCGGCCAGCGTGGACGAAAACAGCGAGCTGGGAGCGTCGTCCATGAGCACGGGCCTCAGGTCGGATGGCGCGGGGCGCGCTGCAGTCGGCCCTCGGCATCCCAGCGGGCCAGGAAGACGTCCGAGGCGTGGAGTGCCTCGTGGCGCTCGCGCGTGAAGGCTGGCGCATAGCGGCGCACCACGCCCTCCACCGGGTCGAGGTGCTCCAGTGCGTCGCGTACCGCCTCACGCCGCGTCGTGCCGGCGCGGGCCACGGCACGGTGCAGGATCAGCATCGCGTCGTACGCATGGCCCAGCCCCACCAGCGAAGGCACGCGCTGCGGGTCGGCCACGCCCATGCGCTCGGCGGCCCGTTGCTGCAGGCGCCTGCCCCGCGGGGTGCGGGCCATCTGCAGGGCGGCGGTCTGCACCACGCGCAGGTCCAGCTCACCGAGTGCCGGGCCCACCAGACGCGGGAAGTCGCCCCCGGCAATGCCCCAGTGGCTCAGGATGGGCAGACGGCTGGGTGGTGGCAGGCTCAGCATTTCACGCATGAGCAGCACCCCCTCGGGCTCGTTGGCGACGAGGACGAGGGCCTGTGCGCCGGCCTGCCTCAGGTTCAGCACGTGGTCGATCAGAGACGTCTCGCCGCCCCAGTTGTACCAGCGGGCCGGCAGCACGCGGATCGCCCGATGCCGTGCGGTGTATTCCTCGACCACCTTGTGACAGCTGCGCCCCCACCCGGAATTCGGCAACATCAGCCCCACGCGCTGGCACCCGTCGGCCGCCGCCGCGTCCAGCAGGGTCTCCATGGCCCAGGTGTCATTGAGCGAGACCCTGAACGACCAGTCGGGCTGGCGCGTCGGATCGAGCACGGTGTTGCCGGCCGCCCAGGGGCTGAAGACGGGGCACTGCAGTGCGGGTGCCACCTGGCCCATCTCCGTCAGCACCGGGCTGAAGCGGCTGCCGAACACGCCAACCAGATCGGGCAGGGCCGCCAGTTCGCGCAGGTTCTCGACACCCCGGCTCGGCACACTGCGGTCGTCGCGGACTTCGAGCAGCAATGGCCGGCCCAGCACACCCCCCGCGGCGTTGAGGTCTTCGATGGCCAGCTCCAGCCCCAGGCGGACCGCATCGTCGCTGGTGCTGGACGTCATGCGGAGTTCGGCCGTCATCCCCACGCGCACGGGCGAAGCCGCGGCCATCGCGGCCTGCAGGCAGGCGGGTGCAGCGAGGGCGCCACCGAGCCAGCGCAGAGCGCGGCGGCGGGGGCGATCGAAGGAGGCAGCCATGGGGCATCCCGGTTGGGGGCCGACAAACTGGACCGGCCGTTATCGCCCTATCGGCCGCCCCGGATCAGACTTGAGGCCAACCCCAGCCAAAGGTGGCCATCGACAGCACGCCGTGCGTGGTGTCGGCTGCCAGGCTGATGAAGGCATCGCCGTGGCGGCGGGCGCCGAGCGCCACCAGCAGGGGCAGGAAGTGTTCTTCTGTGGGATGCGCCCGCGTGGCATGCGGCGCGCGCTGCCGGTAGGCGATCACGGCATCGTCGTCGCCCCGCGCCACGGCGTCTTCCACCCAGCGGGTGAACTCGGCCACATAGGGTGCGGGTGGTGCATCGCCCCACTGCACCTCGCGCAGGTTGTGCGTCATGCTGCCCGAGCCGACGATGAGCACGCCTTCATCTCGCAGCGTCGACAGCGCGCGCCCGAGCTGCCAGGCCTCCGCCGGCCCGTAGTGCACCGGCAGCGAAACCTGGAAGACTGGCAACGGCGCCATGCCATCGGCCCCGGCGGGCAGCAGGTGCATCAGCGGCACCCAGGCGCCATGGTCCAGGCCACGGTGCTCGTCGCCCACCACGCGCAGCCCCGCGCGGGCCAGCGTCTGCACGGCCTTGCCGGCAAAGGGCAGGGGATCGGGCACGGGGTATTGCAGACGGTACATCGCTGGCGGGAAGCCGCCGAAATCGTGCACCGTCTCGGGCTGGCGCGACAGGGTCACGGCCAGCTCGCGGGTCTGCCAGTGCGGCGACACGACCAGCACGGCTCGGGCGGCGTGCGGCCGCTGGCCCAGTGACGTGAGCGCCTGGCCCAGCTGGCCGGGTTCGAGTGCGAAGGTCGGCGCACCGTGGGACACGAAGAGGACAGGGGCAGGGGAGTTCATGCCCTCACTGTATTGCGGCCCCTGGCGGCCATCATGGCGTGGCGGCTGACGGCTTCATTGCAAACTTTTGAACGCCGCGCTGCCAGCGCGCCAGCGAGAGCCCCTCGACATCGATGGCCGGGCGCCGTCCCATCACCAGGTCGGCCAGCACATCGGCCGAGCCGCAGGCCATCGTCCAACCCAGCGTGCCGTGGCCGGTGTTGGTCCACAGGTTGCGGAAGCCGGTGGCGCCGACCAGGGGCGTGCCATCCGGCGTCATCGGGCGCAGACCCGTCCAGAACTGGCCGGTCTCCATCACGCCGCCGCCCGGGAAGAGGTCGTTCACCACCTTCTCCAGCGTGGCGCGCCGGCGCGGGTCCAGCCGCATGTCGAAGCCCGCCAGCTCGGCCATGCCGCCCACGCGCAAGCGACGATCGAAGCGCGTGATCGCCACCTTGTAAGTTTCGTCCAGCACGGTGGACACCGGCGCGCGGGTCTCATCGGCCAGCGGCAACGTCAGCGAGTAGCCCTTCACCGGGTACACCGGCAGATCCAGGCCCAGGTCGTGCAGCAGGGCGCGGCTGCCACAGCCCAGCGCCACCACCACCTGGTCGGCCGGCAGACGGGCCTCGTCGGTCAGCACCGCACGCACCTGGCTGCCTTGCGTTTCCAGCCCCTGCACCTGCACCCCGAAGCGGAACTGCACCCCCAGCGCGCGGGCCTGGTCAGCCAGGCGGGTGGTGAACAGATGGCAGTCGCCGGTTTCGTCGTTGGGCAGCTGCAGGCCACCCGTGAGGCGGTCGCGCACGGCGTGCAGAGCGGGCTCCACGGTGTGCAGCGCCTCGCGCGTCAGCAGGCGGTGGGGCACACCGAGTTCGCGCAGCACGGCCACATCCCGCTCGGCGGCAGCCAGCTGCGCCTCGGTGCGAAACAGCTGCAGCGTACCCAGGCTGCGCGCCTCGTAATCCAGCCCGAGCTCGGCCCGCAAGGCGCGCAGGCGGTCGCGGCTGTATTCGGCCAACCGCATCATGCGGGTCTTGTTGACGGCGTAGCGGTCGGCGCGGCATTCCATCAGCATCCGGGCCATCCACTGTGCCTGGAACAGCGTGCCATCGGGCCGGATGGCCAGCGGCGCGTGCTTCTGGCACAGCCATTTCAGCGCCTTCAACGGGATGCCTGGGGCGGCCCACGGTGTGGCATAGCCCGCAGACACCTGTCCCGCGTTGGCAAAACTGGTTTCCAGCGCCACGCCGGGCTGGCGCTCCAGCACCGTCACGCGGGCGCCAGCCCTCGCCAGACTGAAGGCGGTCGTGGTGCCGATCACCCCGCCCCCCAGCACGATCACGTCCATGTCACACCCCTCACGGGCCGTCCAAGGCCCACGGCTTCACTGTAAGAAAACGGGTGTGGGGCTTTTCACTGACTTTGTTGCCATGGCAGGCGCTCTGCAGTGAAAATCACTACCAAACAAAGTCACGCGGGGGAAAGCCACCATGACCCGAGAACTCGATCGCCTGGACCGCCGCATCCTTGCCCACCTGCAGCGGGAAGGCCGGCTTTCGATGACCGAGCTGGCCGAGCGCGTGGGGCTGTCGCCCACCCCGTGCACCGAGCGCGTGCGACGCCTGGAACGCGAAGGCGTGATCACCGGCTACCACGCACGTCTGAACCCCGGGGCCGTGGGCCAGGCCATGCTGGTGTTCGTCGAGCTGAAGATGGCGATCAAGTCCGACGAGGTGTTCAACCAGGTCAAGGCGCAGATCGGCCACGTGCCCCATGTGCTCGAGTGCCACCTCGTCTCGGGTGACTTCGACTTCCTCGTCAAGGCCCGCATTGCCGAGATGTCGCAGTACCGCCGCCTGCTGGGCGAGATCCTGCTCAAGCTGCCGGGCGCGACCGAATCGCGCAGCTACGTGGTGATGGAAGAGATCAAGGAAACGCTGGTGCTGCCGGTCGAGGGCTGAACGCGCTGCTTACCGGGCTTCGCGGCAGTGCAGATAGCCTTCCACGGCCTCGGTCCAGGCGGCCTGCGTGTCCAGGTCTTCGTGCAGCGGGGAGGCCGGCGCCCGTCCCTGCAGTGCGGCCTGTGTGGAATGCAGCCCGTGCTGCACCATGTAGCTCGGGAAGTAGGCCGGTGGGCCGGCGCGCTGCACCATGGCACACAGCTGCAGCTTGCCCAGCTCCGAGCCCGCCATGTGGCGCAGATGCTGGCGGAAGGCGTTGCTGAGGTGGCCGTCTATGGCCATGCGCATCACCGACACGGCCTGGTGGGCTGACTCGTCCTTCACCCGAAGGATGTCGTAGCGCCCGTAGACGCCGGCCAACACGAACATGTTCGTGGCCGCCTCGAACGTGGCTGGCTGCTTCGCGCACTCGACCGCGCCTAGATACAGGTTCACCGGGGTGTATCGGTTGCCGAGGGACTTGCCGGCCGAGCAGGGTACGGGTTGCGCATCCGCGGGGCGCTCCTCCCCGCGCGCGGTGACCAGCGCGCAGGACAGCAGGATGGCGAGCAGGCAAGACCGTGAGCGCATAGAAGGCTCCGTGATGGTGCAGGGGCAACACCATCCTAGGCGCACGCGCAGCATGTGTTTTGCGACAGCGCAAGGCAGCTCGGCCGGTGGCGCAGCGCCCATAAAAAAACCCGACCACCAAGGGTCGGGTTTTCAGGTGTGTGGTGGAGCCGGGGGGAATTGAACCCCCGTCCGTAAGCCATCATCGAGCAGTTCTACATGTGTAGCCGTCTGATTTGGATCTCACCAACCTGATCGCGCAGCGGCACGCTACCAGGTCAGCCAGTCACTGAATCTCGACCTGAACCGAGTGACCCGGCTCAGACCCAGCCTATGTGAATGACCTCTCAGTCTTTGTCTTGCGACTCAGACACAGCCCATAGGCCAACTGTCGAGAGGCTCACCGGTGTTAAGCGGCGAGTGCGAACGATTCGTCGTTTGCAGTTACTTTGTTTCCAGATGGATTTACGAGGTGGCTGGTCCTCGACATGCCCTGTCCCGAATCCGTACCCACGTCGAAACCAGGTCGGCCCCAGGAAAAGAAGACCATTGTAGGCCGGATCGTCCGACCTTGCTGGTCTGAATGGAACATGGGGCTGTTCCGCCCCGTTTCAAGTGCCCCGGCCGCAATCAGCTGCGGTAGTCGGCGTTGATGCTCACGTAGTCGTGCGAGAGGTCGCAGGTCCACACGGTGGTCTGCGCCGTGCCCCGGCCCAGGTTCACGCGGATGCCGATTTCGCTCTGCTTCATCACGCGCTGGCCGTCTTCCTCGCGGTAGGCAGGGTTGCGGCCGCCCTTCGTCACCACGTGCACGTCGTCCAGGTGCATCTCGATCAGGTTCTGGTCGAGGTCGTCGATGCCGGCATAGCCCACCGCGGCCAGGATGCGGCCCAGGTTGGGGTCGGAGGCGAAGAACGCGGTCTTGACCAGCGGCGAGTGGGCAATGGCATAGGCCGCGAGTGCGCACTCGGCCTCGTCACGGCCGCCTTCCACCGTGATGCTGATGAACTTGGTGGCGCCTTCGCCGTCGCGCACGATGGCCTGGGCCAGCTTCTGGGCGACCTCGATCAGGGCGGCGCGCAGCACCTGAGCATCGGCCGAGTCCAGGCTGTTGATCTCGGCGTGCTTGGCCTGGCGGGTCGCGATCAGCACGAAGCTGTCGTTGGTCGAGGTGTCGCCGTCGATGGTGATGCGGTTGAACGAGGCGTTGGCGGCCTCGGTCACCAGCGGCTGCAGCAGGGCCGGCGCGATGTTCGCGTCGGTGGCCAGGTAGCCCAGCATGGTGGCCATGTTGGGCTTGATCATGCCGGCGCCCTTGCTGATGCCGGTGATGGTCACGGTCTGTCCACTGATCTGCACCTGCTTCGAGGCACCCTTGGGGAGGGTGTCGGTCGTCATGATGCCTTCGGCGGCCACGGCCCAGTTGTCGGCCTTGGCATCGGCCAGGGCGGCGGGCAGGCCGGCTTCAATGCGGTCCACCGGCAGCGTTTCCATGATCACGCCGGTCGAGAACGGCAGCACCTGCTCGGGCGACACGTTCAGCAGACGGGCCATGGCGATGCAGGTCTGGCGCGCGCGGACCAGGCCGTCTTCGCCCGTGCCGGCGTTGGCATTGCCGGTGTTGATCACCAGCGCGCGGATGTCGGCGTTGGCGGCCAGGTGCTCGCGGCACAGCTGCACCGGGGCGGCGCAATAGCGGTTCTTTGTGAACACGCCGGCCACGGCGCTGCCGGGCTCCAGTGTGATCACGGTCAAGTCGCGGCGGTTGGCCTTGCGCACGCCCGCCATCGTGATGCCCAGCTTGACGCCGGGAACGGGGTGCAGGTCAGCGGGGTTGGGGGCGGTCAGGTTGACGGGCATGGTGTCGGTCTCTCAGGCGCGGGCGGATCAGGCCAGCTTGCCGTGGCAGTTCTTGTACTTCTGGCCGCTGCCGCAGGGGCAGGGGTCGTTGCGGCCCACGCGGGGCAGGGCGTCCGCCTGCGTGGTGGGGTCGGCTTCGGTCGCCACCGAGCCATCCTCGTTCGGATGGGTGTAGGTGACGTTGATGAAGCTCTCGCCCTGGTTCTCGATGGCCTGGGCCGCCTGCGCCGCTTCCTCGCGGCTCTGGATGCGCACCGTCATCAGCGTGCGGGTCACGTCCATCTTGACCACGTCCAGCAGCTGACCGAACAGCTCGAAGGCCTCGCGCTTGTATTCCTGCTTGGGGTTCTTCTGGGCGTAGCCGCGCAGGTGGATGCCCTGGCGCAGGTAGTCGAGCGCGGCCAGGTGCTCGCGCCAGTGGCTGTCCATCGACTGCAGCAGCACCATGCGCTCGAAGCCGGCAAACTGCTCGGCCCCCACCAGCGCCACCTTGGCCTGGTAGGCCGCCTCGGCGGCGGCCAGCACGCGCTCCAGCACGTCGTCGTCTTCCACCGAGGTCGCGGTCTCGACCCACTTCACCAGGTCGACCTCCAACTGCCATTCGTCGGTCAGCACGCGTTCCAGCGTGGCCAGATCCCACTGCTCTTCCAGGCTGTTGGCCGGCACGAAGGTGCGCACCACGTCGGTGATGGCGCCCTTGCGCAGGTTGGCGATCGACGCGGCCACGTCCACCGATTCCAGGATCTCGTTGCGCTGCTGGTAGATCACCTTGCGCTGGTCGTTCGACACGTCGTCGTACTCCAGCAGCTGCTTGCGCATGTCGAAGTTGTGCCCTTCGACCTTGCGCTGTGCGCTTTCGATCGAGCGGGTCACGATGCCGGCCTCGATGGCTTCGCCTTCGGGCATCTTCAGGCGGTCCATGATGGCGCGCACGCGGTCGCCCGCGAAGATGCGCATCAGCGGGTCGTCCAGCGAGAGGTAGAAGCGCGAGGAGCCCGGGTCACCCTGGCGGCCGGCACGGCCACGCAGCTGGTTGTCGATGCGGCGCGATTCGTGGCGTTCGGTCGCGATGATGCGCAGGCCACCCAGTTCCTTGACCTTGGCGTTCAGTTCGACCTGCTCCTGGCGCAGGGCTTCGATCTTCGCGGTCTTCGCGGCCTCGTCGAGCGACGCGTCGGCCTCGATGAGCTGCACGTCCTTCTCGACGTTGCCACCCAGCACGATGTCGGTGCCGCGGCCGGCCATGTTGGTCGCGATGGTGATCATGCCCGGGCGGCCTGCCTGGGCCACGATCACGGCCTCGCTGGCATGCTGCTTGGCGTTCAGCACCTGGTGCGGCAGCTTCTCGCGGGTCAGCATCTGCGAGATCAGCTCGGAGTTCTCGATCGACGTGGTGCCGACCAGCACGGGCTGGCCGCGGCCATGGCACTCGCGGATGTCCGCGATGATCGCGTTGTACTTTTCCTGCGCGGTCTTGTAGACGAGGTCGAGCTGGTCCTTGCGGGCCAGCACCCGGTTCGGCGGGATGACAATGGTTTCCAGTCCGTAGATGGACTGGAATTCGTAGGCTTCGGTGTCGGCCGTACCCGTCATGCCGGCGAGCTTGCCGTACATGCGGAAGTAGTTCTGGAAGGTGATCGAGGCCAGCGTCTGGTTCTCGGCCTGGATGTGCACGCCTTCCTTGGCTTCCACGGCCTGGTGCAGACCATCGGACCAGCGGCGACCCGACATCAGGCGACCGGTGAACTCGTCAACGATGACGACTTCGCCGTTCTGCACGACGTAGTGCTGGTCCTTGTTGTACAGGTGATGGGCCCGCAGCGCCGCGTACAGGTGGTGCATCAGCGAGATGTTGGCCGCGTCGTACAGCGAGGCGCCTTCGGCCAGCAGGCCGGCTTCGCCCAGCAGGCGCTCGGCGTTCTCGTGGCCTTCTTCGGTCAGGAACACCTGACGGGATTTTTCATCGGCCGTGAAGTCGCCCGGCTCGATCACGCCTTCGCCGGTGCGCGGGTCGGCTTCACCGATCTGCTTCTTGAGGTGCGGCACCACGGCGTTGATGCGCACGTACATCTCGGTGTGGTCTTCGGCCTGGCCCGAGATGATGAGTGGGGTGCGGGCCTCGTCGATCAGGATGGAGTCCACCTCGTCGACGATGGCGTAGTTCAGGCCACGCTGCACGCGGTCGTGCAACTCGTAGACCATGTTGTCGCGCAGGTAGTCGAAGCCGTACTCGTTGTTGGTGCCGTAGGTGATGTCGGCGTTGTAGGCGGCCTGCTTCTCCTCGCGGGGCATCTGCGGCAGGTTGATGCCGACGGACAGGCCCAGGAAGGTGTAGAGCTTGCCCATCCACTCGGCGTCGCGGCGGGCCAGGTAGTCGTTGACGGTGACCAGGTGCACGCCCTTGCCGGTCAGGGCATTGAGGTAGACGGGCAGGGTGGCGGTCAGCGTCTTGCCTTCGCCGGTGCGCATTTCGGCGATCTTGCCGTTGTGCAGGGCCATGCCGCCCAGCAGCTGCACATCGAAGTGGCGCATCTTGAAGACACGCTTGGAGCCTTCGCGCACGACGGCAAAGGCCTCGGGCAGCAGGGCGTCGAGTGACTCGCCACCGGCGATGCGTTGCTTGAACTCGTCGGTCTTGGCACGCAGCTGCTCGTCGCTCAGGGGCTCGAAGGTGGGCTCCAGCGCATTGATCTTGGCCACCGTGCGACGGTATTCCTTCAGGAGGCGCTCGTTACGGCTACCAAAAATCGAAGTGAGAAGCTTGGGCAACATGGAGGAATCTATCCAATCGATCGGCTTTGCACGCCGGCTGGCGGGGGCACCTTGCCCCAGTCAACCAAAGCGAAAAAGTGTAGCACCCGGGGGTGACGCCCCTGCGACGGTGGCCGGGGCCGCTGCGGGGGGCTTTCCCCGCCCCGGTTTCGGGGGGAAGGTGGGCAGGCGCGTCAGGCTTCAGGCGCGGACCTGGCGGTGGGCATGAGGCTGGCCACGCCCATCGCACACGCGGCCATCGCGACCACCACGACGGCGCCCGACGGCAGATCGAGCACCGCCGAGAGGGCCAGGCCCAGCAGGTAGGCCGTCGCGCCCAGCCCCCACGCCACCGGCAGTCGCCACCGGGTGGGCGCGCGCCGCACCGCCAGGGCCGGCATGATGAGGCTGCTGAAAACCAGGTAGACGCCCACCAGCTGCACCGAGGCCGTCACCGCCAGCGCGAAGAGGACATAGAAGCCGGTGCTGCCCAGCCGCTCGCGGGCGCCGAACCACAGCGCGAGCAAGACCGCCGTGAGGGCGGCCATGCCGAGCAGCTGCGACGGGGTCACCCACAGGATCTGGCCCACCAGCAGGTCCTTGAGGTGCTCGCCGCCGTGCGGGTTGCCCGCCAGCAACAGCAGGCCCACGCTGCTGGCCAGCACGAACAGGGCACCGATCAGGGCTTCCTGCACGTCGGGCCAGCGGCGCTCCAGCCAGGTCATCAGCGCGGCACCCACCAGCGCGGCCGAGGCGGCCGCCAGCTGCACGCCCCAGCCCTGCGCTTCCCAGCCCAGGGCATCGGCCGCGATCACGCCCAGCCCGGCAATCTGGGCGATCGCCAGGTCGATGAAGACGATGCCCTTGCGCAGCACCTGCATGCCCAGCGGCACGTGGGTGGCGAGCACCAGCAGCCCCGCCACGAGGGCGGGGCCGACGATGCTCCAGTCGAGCGGGTGCCAGTGGTCGAGCATCGATGCGCCTTACTTCGTGGGCCCGGTGGCCTTGAGCAGCTGGTCCAGGGTGTCGTCGAACAGGCCGAAGAGGTCCTTGGCCCGCTCGCTGCCACCCACGGTGTACGGCAGCGTCACCACGGGGATGCGGGCGCGCTCGGCCAGCCACTGTGCGCCCCGGCCCTCGTTGTAGGCAGCCCGCAGAATCATCCGCGCAGGCTGTTGCTGCAGCTGGCGCAGCACATCGGCCAGATGGGCGCTGCTGGGCTCGACCCCGGGCTTGGGTTCGAGCGCGGCCACCTGCTGCAGGCCGAGCCACGCTTCCAGATAGGGGAAGCCGCGGTGCTGCACCGCAATCGGCACGCCTTTGAGGGGTGCGGCGGCCTGCGTCCAGCGGTGGGTGGCTGCCTGCCAGCGGGTCTGGAAGTCTGCCAGCCGGCTGCGGTAGTGCGCGGCGTTGGCCGGGTCCAGCTGGGTCAGCCGCTGCCCCAGCGCCTGCGCCACCAGACCGATGTTGCGCGGGTCGGTCTGGATGTGGGGGTTGCCGGCGGCGTGCACGTCGCCGTCGGCCCGGTCGAGCCGGGTCGGCACATCGAGCTTGCGCACGAAGTCGGCGGCCATCAGTTGCCCAGGCTTGCCGTCGTCCACGGCCGGGTTGGCGGCCTGGCGCAGCAGCACGGGTAGCCAGCCGGCTTCCAGTTCGGCGCCGGTGCAGACCAACAACTCGGCCTTGCGCACTGCCGCGATCAGGCTGGGGCGAGCCTGAATCTGGTGCGGGTCCTGCAGGGCCGTGGTGGCGGTGTAGACGGTGGCCTTGTCGCCAGCCAGCTCGCGGGTCAGCGCGGCCCACTCGGGCTCGCACGCGAAGACCTGCAGGGCGTGGGCCGGTGTGGCGAGCGTGGCGGCCAGGGCCAGCCACGCTGTAGCCCCTGCCCGTTGCAAGGCCCTCAAGGAGCGGTGATGCATGGTGATCTCCCTTCGCATGTCAGAAGGCGTGGGCGCCATGGGCCCCCAGGCTCATGATGTACTGCAGGAAGATCTGGTTGTCCTTGATGCCACCCAGACGGACCTGATCCTGGTTGTACTGCAGGCGCCAGCGGCTGAACTCGCTGAGCGACCAGTCCACCATGGCGCTGGTGCGCTTGGGCTGGTGGTCCGGGTTGCTCAGGAAGGCGCCATTGCCACCGTAGTTCACGGTGCCGCTGTCGAGCTGCTCGTGGCGCAGGCCCACGCGCCAGCGCGGCATGAACTGGTAGACGCCTTGGACGTACCAGCCGGACTGGGCGCTGCGGTAGGCGTCTGAATTGGCGCTCACACCGTCGTCATTCAACGCGTAATTGACGTTGCCTGTTTCCTTCCGACGGAAGTACTCGCCCTGCAGCTTGAAGTTCGTGCGCGTGGCGTTGCCGTTCGGCGCCCACTTCCACACGCCATCCAAGGCCCAGATGCGGCTCTTGCCGGTGAAGCTGTTGCGCACCGTGTCGCCATCAAGGTTGGTGTCTTGCCACTCCCGTCCCTGCGCGCTGGTCTGCAGCCAGCTCGCGCCGGCTCGCCAGCTGTGGCTGATCCCGATGTCGCCGCCTGTGTGCGCGGTCAGGGTCAGGGCGCCCGCCGCATTGCGGTTGCGCTCCGTGCCCGGGAAGCCATTGCCCCGGCCCAGCTCCAGCCCCAGCTGCACGAACTGGTCGGTGGGCAGCACCCAGCGGCCCTGCACACCGTCCTGCTTGAACTGGCCGCCCAGCATGGCCTGGTACACCACCGGCGCGTCCACGAAATCCCAGGTGTGGGGATGCTGCTCGTTCAGGTAGCCCAGGCCGGAATAGAAGCGGCCGGCCTTCACGGTGGTGCCGTCCGGCAGGGCACGGGTCTGCACGAAGGCCTCTTCCACCTCGATCTCGCTGTCGCCGGTCACGGCCAGGGTGGCCTTGCCGTAGAACCAGGGGTCGATGTTGGCGCTCAGCACCAGTTCCGACTCGGCCAGGCTCAAGCCGCGCTCGCCCGGGCCGATCTCCTCGCCACCGGGCTGGAAGCCGCCGATCGACCAGCTCTCGGGGTCACGCTGCAGGTTGGTGTAGACGCCGCTGAGGATGAGCGACACCTGCGGGTTGAAGCTGTTGTCGGCTGCTTGCCGCGCCTTGCGGGCGAAGGTGGCCGGCGGTGTGGCGGGCGCCGGGCTGGGGGCTGCGCCGTCGGCGGGGGCTTCTAGGGCTTGCGCGGTCGACTGCCCCGGCTGCGCGGCTCGGGCTTGCGCCGCTTTCAGTTGCGCCTCCAGGGCCTGGATGCGGGCGTCGTACTGCGCGCGCAATTCGTCCAACTGGCGTTGCACATCGGCCAGCGTGGGATTGGCGAGTGCGGGGCTCATCAGTCCGACCGAGGCCATGGCGAGGGTCAGGGCGCGGACACGGGCCGCAGAGAGAGAGGGGGCAAACATGAAAAAAACTCCACGCCCGGCGCACGTCAAGGCGCGCCGGGTCAGACAGACACGGGTTGCAGGGGCCGGTGGGCCCCTGCGTACAGAACAGAACGGTGTCAGCCGAGGGAGGGAGGGGCGCGGGCCAGATAGGCCGCAGGCGCGGCGGTCGTGCGGTCCGTGGGCAGCACGGCCACAGTGGGGCCATGCTGCAAGGCCAGCAACGGCACCACTGTGGTGTCGCTGGCCACGGCCTGGTCGCCCGCGTGGAACGCCAGGCAGTCGAGACAGATCTGGTGCGCCGCGGCGCCCTCTTCACCCTTCAGGTGATGGGCCACACCATGGCGCACCGCCCCCTGCTGCATCAGCAGCATCAACAGGGCCAGCAGCAGGTGCCAGCCCCAGCGGGGGGCCTTGCGGAGCGTCATCGGCGCTTACTGTAACTGCATCGGCCTGGCCCCCGCCACGCGCGGGGCAACGGGTGTGCCGCCTTGCTGCGCGAGGAACTTGGCCGGGTTCTGCTGCACGCCTTCCACCAGCACCTCGAAGTGCAGATGCGGCCCGGTCGAGCGCCCGGTGTTGCCCACCTCGGCGACCTGTTGGCCGCGCTTGACGATGTCACCTTGCTTGACCAGCATGCGCGACGTGTGCGCGTAGCGCGTCATCAGGCCCTTGCCGTGTTCGATCTCCACCAGCAGGCCGTACTGAGGGTGCGGTCCGGCCGACACGACGACGCCCCCCGCGGCCGCCAGGATCGGTGTGCCGACGTCGGCCGGGTAGTCGAGCCCGGTGTGCAGTGCCGGGCGGCCGGTGAAGGGGTCGGAGCGAAAGCCGAAGCCGGATCCCACCGGGCCGTTCACCGGGGCCGAGCTGGGCACCATCAACGCCTCCAGGCGTTTCTCGAACAGGCGGGATTCGATCAGCGTGAATACGTCGGCGTGCCGGTCGCTCAACGACTGCAGGTGGTCGAGGCTGTGGCTGAGGTCGTCGAGGGACGCGGCCGATGCGCGCGGCTCGCGCAGGCTCACCAGCGGGCCGCCGGCAGGGCCGGCCGGGGCGGCTTCCATGCGCTTGAGTTCATCGGGCTTGATGCCCGCCATGCCGGCCACGCGCTCGCTCACGGTTTCCAGGCGCAGCAGGCGCGCCTGCAGGTCGCCCACTTTCTCGGCCATGGCGTCGAGGTTCTCGCGCACATAGCGGTCGCGCTGCGCGCGGTCCTGGCGCTCGAAGTAGCGCACCGCTTCGGAGATCACCGGCCAGCGTTCGTGTGCCGCCTTCAGCACCACCGCGTGGTACAGCGCCAGGCTCAGCACCATCATCGGGATGGCGAGCGCCAGCAAGGTCAGCACCAGCCCCCAGGGCGTGAACTGCACAATACGGGGGCGGCTGAGTGCGCTCGTCGTGATCAGAATCTGCATGGCCTGTTGCCCCTTCACCTCGAACTGCGGTACATCCCCTCTCCATGAGCACGCGAGACAAGCCCCCCACCGGCTCCCGCCCGACCGGCACCTTCCGGCCGGCCGTGCTGCGGCCCATGGTGCCTGACGTTCCGCCCGTTCAGAGCGCCATGCAGCGTGCGGGCGCGCTGGGCAGCCTGCTGTCGCGCCTGAAAGCGTCGCAGGAATGCCTGGAGGTCGTCAAAGCCTGTCTGCCGCCAGCGATGGCGGCCCACGTGCGGTCTGGCGCTCTGGATGACGAGGGCTGGACCCTGCTAGCCGCCAACTCGGCCGTGTCAGCCAAGCTGCGCCAGCTTCAGCCCGACCTGATGGACGCGCTGAAGAAAAAGGGGCTCAAGGTTAACGCAATCAGGGTACGGGTTCAAAGGCAGTGAACCCGGCGGGCTGCGTGGGGCCTCAGGCCAGCAGCGGCGGCACCTGGGCGGCCAGCGCCTGGCGCTGGCTCACGGCCTTACCCTGCAGCACGAAGCCCAGCAGCCGCTCGGGCTCGCCGGCCGCCGTGAAACGGGCTTCCAGGGCCTCTTCGGTGGCCGTCACCTGCCATTGGCCTTCGGCGTCGGCGGGCGGCGGGCACACCACCGTGGGCCATGCCGGCGTCTTCACGGCCACGGGCATGGCGGGATAACTCACCGGGGTGGGCTGGCCAGCGAGGGTGGCCGCCAGCGCACGGGCCTGCTGCATCAGCGGCATCACATAGGGCAGCAGCGTGCCTTCGACCTCGGTGCAATCACCCAGGGCGTGGATGTGCGGCACCGTGGTGGCCAGCAGGCGGTCGACGACCACGCCGCGGGCCACCTTGGCGTGCGCGCCCGTGGCCAGGTCAGTTCGGGGCTTCAGGCCGATGGCCGACAGCACCAGATCGGTTTCCAGCGTGGTGCCGTCGTTCAGCGTCACCACCAGGCCGTTCGGCCCCCGTTGCACCGATTGCGCACCGACACCAAAGCGGAACTGCGCCCCGGCGGCCACCAGCTTGTCCTGCAGGCGCAGGCTGGCCTCAACGGGCAACAGGCGGGGCAGGGCGCGATCGGCCAGGTCGATCACCGTGGGGGCGATGCCGCGCGCGAGCAGATCGTTGGCGAACTCGCAGCCGATCAGGCCCGCGCCCAGGATCACCACCCGCTGCACGGGCTGGCCGGTCGGGCCCTGTTCCAGGTGGTCGGCAAAGCGGGCGAAGTCGTCCAGGTCGTTCACGGACAGCACCGTGTCGGCGGCATCGCCCTCCAGCGGCAGGCGGATCGGGTCGGCGCCCAGGGCCAGCACCAGATCGCGGTAGGCCAGCGTCTCGCCGTTCGACAGGCTCACCGTGCGGGCCTCGCCATCGATGGCGGTGACGGTCGTGTGCGGCAGCACGCGGGCCTGCACCTCTTCGCCGATCTTCTCGGCTGGCTTCATCACCAGCGTGGCCGCTGTCTTCTTGCCGGCGAGCGCGTTCGACAGCATCGGCTTCGAATAGAAACCGGCGTGGTCGCGGCTGACGACCACGATGGGCACGGCGGGATCGGCCTTGCGCAGCTCGCGCGCCAGGTTCCAGCCGGCCAAGCCAGCGCCGATGATGACGACCGCATCAGAAGACATGGGCACCGCTCCGGTCAGATCTCAATCATTTCGAAGTCGGACTTGCCGACGCCGCAATCCGGGCACAGCCAGGTGTCGGGCACGTCTTCCCACTTCGTGCCGGGCGCGATGCCTTCGCTGGGGATGCCTTGGGTTTCGTCATACACAAAGCCGCAAACGATGCACTGGTAGGTTTTCATGGCTACTGCTTCTGGAGAGGGAGGGAGGACAGAACCGGGGATTGTGCGCGATGCGGGCAGAAACGCCGGGAAGCGGCCGTGCCACGAAGGGATCGTGCGTGACACCCGCCGCGGCACGAGCGTGAGATTTCCCCGCGCCGCAGTCTCTGGCACGCGAGGGTACCCCCCTACAATCGTCCCATACCTATCAAAGCAGCAACAGGAATGCATGTCGTGCGCCAGCTGAATCCGATGTCTCGCCTTCTCATCGTTTGCCTGTCCGCGAGCCTGGCCGTGGGGCCGGCCTTGGCGCAGCGACAAGGGATGTTTCCGGAAACGGGTGCGGGTGATGCGCCGACAGTGAGCCCGGACCTATCGAGCGGCGGGTTCTCTCTGCCACCGACGAGCGGCGGCGGCATGACGCCGACGATTCGCCTGCTTGATCCTCGCCCCGCGGTGCAGCAGGCGCCCCTGGCTCCGCCGCAACCCGAGGCCCGACAACAGGTGTTGCCGCCGAACGATTTCCAGCGCTTCGTGCTCGAAACTTCGGGTCAGGCCCTGCCCCTGTATGGCGTCAGTTTCTTCAATCAGGCCACTGCCACCTACGTGCCGCAAGGCAATGTTCCCGTGTCGCCCGACTATCGAATGGGGCCGGGGGACGAAGTTCAGATCCGGGGCTGGGGCTCGGTCGACATCGACGTCCGCACCACGGTGGATCGCGACGGGCTGATCCACATACCGCGTGTTGGCAAGGTCAACCTCAGTGGGATCCGGAGCGCGCAGGCCGAAGACGTGGTTCGCGCGGCCGTCGGGAAGTACTACAAGGACTTCCAGCTCAGCGTCACGCTGGGGCAACTCAAGGGCATCACGGTGTACGTGGTGGGGCAGGCCCGGAAGCCCGGGTCATACACCTTGGGCAGCACATCGACCCTGGTGTCGGCGCTGTTTGCCAGCGGTGGCCCCAATCAGAACGGCAGCATGCGGCGCGTTCAGGTCAAGCGAGGCGACAAGGTCGTGACCGAGCTGGATCTCTACGCGTTCCTGGCAAAGGGTGACAAGGCGGCTGACATTCGACTGCAGGATGGCGACACGATCGTGATTCCGCCCGCAAAAGGCTTTGTGGCACTTTCGGGCAAGGTGACGAATGCGGCCGTGTTCGAACTGGCGCGAGAAGGCGAAACACTGGGGGCCATGCTGGCCGTGGCTGGGGGGCTGCCCGTGGTGGCCGATCCCAAGCGCGCGCAGCTGGACAGGGTCGACCCCAGCAAGAAACCCGCACGCTCGGTTGATGTTTTCGCGCTGGATGCCAAGGGGCTGTCCACGCCGCTGAAGAGTGGCGACATCCTGACCGTTTCGGAACTGGTCCCCGAGTTTGGTAACGCCGTCACGCTGCGCGGCAATGTGGCGCAGGCAACGCGCAGCCCCTGGAAAGCCAACATGCGGATCACCGACCTAATCCCGAGTCGGGCCTTCCTGATGTCGAGGGCTTCGGTGAAGCGCCAGAACGATGTTCTGCTGAGCGAGGACGACAAGCGCAACGCAAGTTCGGACGCCTTTGCCCGGCTTGCCGAGACGGATCAGCAGAAGTCGGGGCAGAAGGAAAAGCCCGTTGGTGACAGTGCCGACACGCTGGCCAGCCGGATCGGGAATCTGGTTGATGAAATCAACATGGATTACGCGGTGGTGGAGCGGGTCGATACGGCCAAGGTGTCGGTCAAGCTCATCCCCTTCAGCCTCGGTAACGCGCTGGACAACCCTTCAGGGCCGGATAACCTGCCGCTGCAACCGGGAGACATCGTGACCGTGTTCTCGGCGACCGATGTGCGCGTGCCCCAGGCAAAGCGACAGGTTTTTGTTCGCGTGGAGGGCGAGGTGCACCGCCCTGGCGTTTATCAGATGAAGCCGGGTGATGGACTGCAACAACTCATCGCGCAGGCAGGCGGCATGACGCCGGACGCTTACCTCTTCGGGGCGGCGTTTTACCGCGAAGAGGTGAGGCGCGCTCAGACGGCCAATCTGGAGCAACTGGTGCGCCGCCTGGAGGCGCAGGTGGAGACGCGACTCAGCTCTTCGGCGGCGAGCGTGTCGTCGAGCGATGCGGCGGCGGCGCAGATTCGGCTGCAGGCAGAGGCCAGGGCGCAGCGTCAGGCTCTTGAACGCTTGCGTAGCCTGAGGCCCACCGGGCGGATTATGTTGGGGCTGAGCGATGCGAGCAACCAATCAGACAGCCTGCCCAGTCTCCGGCTTGAGAATCTGGACCGCCTGGTTATTCCTTCGCGCCCGGACTTCGTTTACGTGCTGGGGTCAGTCAATACAGAGTCTGCCTTGATCTGGCGTCAAGGTGCATCCGTGCAGGACTATCTCGATCAATCTGGGTTGACTGGCGGTGCTGATGTGGGCGAATCGTTCGTGCTGAGGAGCGATGGCAGTGTGATGTCCAACCATGCCAGTGGTTGGTTCAGTAATATCCGCAGGTTCAAAGTCATGCCCGGGGATGTAATCGTTTTGCCTGAGAAGACAGATCATGAGAGCGCATGGAGTTTGTTCACGCGCAGTGCAAAGGACATTACGCAGATCATTTACCAGTTCAGCCTAGGGGCTGCTGCGATCAAGACACTGAGGGATTGATGGCTAGAAAAGATTTCGTTGAGGATTTCAAGAGTCACCCGAAGGTGTACATTGCTATTCTCTTAATTGGGGTCGCGTTCACGACTATAACGGCCTTTTTTTTCCCAAGGAGGTTTGTTGCGGAAACCACAATTCTCCCCCCCCAGGCCGCTCTATCGGGTAACGCTAATGCTCTTGCTCAAGTGGGAATGCTGGTGGCAGGTGGTGCAGCTCCACAGCAAGACGAGTTGTACTCATCATTACTTAAAACTAGATCAGCTCTGGATTATGTGCTGGCCCATACAGACGTAAAAAAGGCGTCGAAAATTACTCTTGAAGAAGATGCTAGAGAGGTGCTCCTCAAGCGGACTTCGATTGTGCTTAACAAAAAGTCGGGTCTTATAGGGCTAACTTATGAAGACGAGAGCCCGGAGCGTGCCGCGCTTGTAGCTAACACGTACTTTGCAGCATTGAAGAGCGTCTTAAATAGAGTTGCCGTTACAGAGGCGAAGCAAAGACTCATTTTCTTGCTGGAGGAGGTTGATCGTGCCGAAATCCGGGTGTCGGACGCGGAGCGCCGTTTTCTGCAACTTCAAGAGAGGTTTGCCTTCCGTCCCGTTCGGCCGCAGGTGGAGGCTGACGTTCGAAGTGGCGTGGAGGCGGAATTGCGATTAAAGGCGAAGCAAGCCGAATTGTCTGCGATGAAGAAATTCGCGACCGACAACTCGATTGAGGTAAAACGTCTGCGCGCGGAAATCGACGCGCTGGGTCTCGCGTCACAATCACAGAAGCTTTCCAAAACCGGTCAAGACGAAGAGCAAGACCAGGTCGCCAATTCTTATCGGAACTACGTCGCCGCAACCGGCGCCCTTGATTCACTGAAAAAGCACTTGGAGATCGCGCGCGTAGAGGCTGCTAAAGAGGCGCCACTCTTGCAGCAAGTAGACGTCGCGAAGCCCCCTCAAAAGCCAAGTAAACCTGCTTTGCGGCAGATAGTGGTAGTCGGTTCCTCTCTTACCTTGCTAGCGATGCTGGTTTACTTTCTGAGCGACAGGAAGCGGCGTGGTGAGACTTAGGATAGGCATGACTCGACGTCCGAGGATGGTGGGGCGGCCTCAACTTGTGAAGATAGTAGAAGTGATGCTTCTGCTTGCTGCTTCCTTCTCCGACGTCACTTTTCATGCCCACCCGGGCGAATCGAGTGTATTTCCTCTGGCGCTGGCGCTGGCGCTCTTCGGTTTGCGGTCCGATTACTCAAAAAATGCGACGGTTCTTGTTTTTCTTGCGCTAGCGCTAGGTGTTGCGTATGGATGGGCCGGCGGTGCATCGGTGGAATCTGCGGCGCAGGCTGGCATCGCATATATTCAGTTGATCGTTGTCGGCGCCTATTACCTTAAGTGGGGGTGGACGGGCCCCCTCTCGGTGCCCGTAGGAATACTATCTTTTCATCTCATCATTGGTTTTATGCAGTATTCAGAATTTGCCAGTGATTCGCTGGCTTATTTTCTGGGTCTGTTGCTCCCTCGTTCCAGTGCGGTCGCGCTCTCCGACATCGGGAGAGGTATATCCTTCGTGAGTACAGAACCATCGCACGCTTTACAGTCTATATTGCTCCCGATGTACCTGGTCGCCGTTGAGGGCGATCTACGAATGAGATGGCTCGCGGCCTTTAGTTTTCTTGCGACAGTTTTTTTCGCTGGTGCTGGCGTTGGGTACGTTTACTTGATGGTTGCGATATTGTTTGCCTCCATCCGGCGGCCTATTCTGGCGATAGTTTCTTCCATGGTAATTGCACTAGTGGTTTCCTCTGTGCTTGAAAAGGATTCTCGAATAATATCACTTGCTCTCTCTTTTTTCGCTATATTTGATGATTGGAGTTGGGATGCATTTCTTATGGCTACGTCGCTTTCTGGTTTCCGTCTTCCGTCCGTTTTGGCGGCATATTCCTCGCTCTTATATCTGCCTTCTTGGGTAGGTTTTGGTATGTGGGACGTTAGCTCTTTAGAATTTATTTCTAGATTGGGGTACGATGTTGAGAACCTGGGGCACTGGCGGTATACCGGTGAACTAACCAGCATTAAGCCTTATTCTCCGGTGGCGAACCTAATACTCGATTTTTGGTGGGCCGGTCTGGTGGCGCCTGTTCTGCTTGTGTCGAAGCCATTGGCAACAGTCCTTTGTTCCAAAGCGAGCCGCAATGTGGTGGCGGACGCGCTTTTGTGTGTCGGCGTGTTTGGTGTATTTTTCCTGGTTACCGTCGGAAAGCCGGCCTTTGTCGCAACGATATGCATGGCAGAGTATTTCCGGCGCCAACGTAAGAGCTAGAATGCCGCTTAACTATCTCGTTCAAAACGATAGCGCAGCATGCAAAGATGGGATTGGTAATCTTCCGCTCGTGAGCGTTATCACTCCCTGCTTTAATGCAAAAAAGTTTTTGCCAAGCCTGTTGTCTTGTGTGGAGAGTCAAGATTTTCAACTCGAGCATATCATCGTTGATGACTGCTCGGACGACGGGTCGTGGTCCGAGTTAGAAGCTCTATCTCGTGGGCGCCCTTGGTTAAAGATTCATCGCCTGGAATGTAGGTCCGGCCCTATCGTGGCCAGAAATAAAGCGATTGAGTTAGCTCAAGGTCGTTTTTTGGCGTTCTTGGATGCGGACGATCTCTGGCTTCCGTGTAAGACGAAGCGGCAAGTGGCGTTCATGGTCGAGAGTCAATGCGGCATTTCTTTCACGGACTACCGGCACATGAGCGAAGATGGAACCCGCGTTGGGCGCTTGCTGCGCGGACCATCGCGTATTGGTTTGACGCTTCATCACACAACCAGATTCATGGGTTGCTTGACGGTTGTTATAAATCGAGATGTAGTAAAAGACTTCCGTTTTCCGGAAATAAACCCGTCTGTCCGGGCGGAGGACTTTTTGGCATGGTCAAGAGTGATTCGATTTTACGGTCCGGCGTTTAGATGCCCAGGTGACTTCGCAAGATATCGCGTGGTGAAGAATTCCAGGTCAAGTAGTAAGTTCAAGGCTTCTCTTAGCGTTTGGCGACTTTATTATGTGGTGGAGGGCCTTCCTGGTTGGAAGGCTGGCTGTTTTTTTATTCTTTTTCTGATCTTCTCTGCGTGGAAGCGGTTGCTATATTCTCCGCGACTTTATGTGAGCGGCGACGCATCTGTTGTGAAGTATAGGCTTTAACTACGATGACTGCTTTATGATATACGTCAGGCTCGCCGGTGGGTTGGGAAATCAACTCTTTCAAACTGCTGCGGCTTTACTCCTCGCGGCCAGTGAGGAACGGCAGATCGTACTGGTCCCGAATGGACTCACCAAGTACGCGTCCGTTAGAGGGCTTGATATTGCGAGACTGCTTGATTTTGGAAAAATTAAGCAGTTGAGCATCGCATCTGAAAATTCGTTGGGTGCTGCGCTCATAGACAAGTTAAGGATCGGGCGCTGGTTGCCATTCTTGTCGGTTACCGATGCCAAATTCTCTCGATTGTGTGGCGATGGGAGATCAATGCCTTCCTTGCTGTTTCTTGATGGCTACTACCAATCGGGATGGGATGTCAAGGAGTTATTGCGGATTGCAGATATTATCAAAGCGGCTATTCCGCATTCCGGAGGCCAAGAGCCGCGAGATGGTGATGTAATTGGGGTTCACGTCCGAGGGGGGGACTTCCTCAATGTGCCATTGCATAAAGTTGTCGATGAGAAATACTATTTCCACGCAATTAAGGATCTCATTGAAGTTCAGGGGGCGGGCAGAGAATTGTGCTGCATTACAGACGATCCAGACTACGCGAGGGCGGTTCTTCGCTATTCAGTGGCGCGATTCGGCCTCCAGTTCTCTGCTATAGAGCGTCCTTCTTCTGATTTGCTTGATGATTTTCGTCGCCTAGGTGCTTTTAGGTTTTGTGTTATCGGTAATAGCACTTTCTCGTTCTGGGGCTACTTGCTTGGGTCTGGCCCTCTATCTGCGCGAGTGCTGGTGAGTCCTAAGCAATTCACGAATAAGAGGGATCGAGATTTCTTATTGCCGGGCGAGGTTTTGCTGGATGCAAAAAATGAGTGGCGGCGCACTTCGTTAGCCGAAGAAAACGGGTTGTAATCTATGCCGGATAATTCTAAGGTGCCCATCGCGATAATCGCGAAGGAAGTGAATGAAGCGCTGATCAGTTTCGTTTCGACCAGGCTACGAGCCCCTATTCATGTCGTGACACCCGAGAGGTCTTATACGAAGGTGAGGGACGTCAAGCTACATCGGGATGACGATTTTCTACCTTCGCGAGAGTTCTTCGCGAAGTGCGTGCACCCCCGTCCGGGATGGATCTATCAGCAGTGCCTCAAATATCAGGTTGTACTTACCTTGGGTTACGAGAGTCTGCTTATCCTCGATGGCGACAGTGTAATTGCAGACCGTAAGTTTCTTGATGCGGGCGCTGTTTACTACACTCCAAGGAATATTGAGGCTGTCTACGATGCCTATGTCCGGAACGTGCTCGGCACAGAATTTAGTAGGGCTGAGAGTTTCATAACCAATCAGATGCTTTTTAATAGGTCGTTGTTGGTTGGTATGCTCGATTCCCGCTTTGGTGGGGTCGATAAATGGGTGGACCATGCGCTTGCCATGCTCGACGCCGGAGAGTTCAGTGAGTACCAGGTGTATGCTTGCTGGGCACTCTTGAAAGGCGGAGTTCGTGCAATGCCTATGAAAGTTTTTCGGCGTCTCGACCTTGTTCGTCGTACGCCGTTGGAGGCGCTGCAGAAATATGACCTAGTTGCTTTCGAGCCGCATCATAGAGGCGGCTCTCTAAGGGAGGTTAGAGCTCGATTTTTGTACGCACTGGGGAGGAACCTCGGGTGATCGCCGGCGCTCATCATTCGGCGGAGTGGGCGATGGCTGTGCTTTTCTTCATCTTGTCCACGCTGTGTGCAATTGAGGCCAGTACATCGATCGCTCGGTATGTGGGAATTCAGATAGGAAGCTTGGCAGGCGGGTTTTCCCTGCAGAGCGGGCTCTCGTTGCTGTCTCGCATGCTGATGGCCGTTTTTATGCCAATGCTTGGCTATATGGCGGATAAGGGGCTCATCTCAGATGTCGGTTACATATTTCTTTTTCTTTTGTCCCTTGGCGTTCCCTGTGCCTTGCTGCTCGTGCTGTTGTTTCGAGATTGGATTGCCTCGAACTATATTGGCATTCTGCGCAGCATGCTAACCCGAGGTGGTTATTTCCCGTTTCGGAGGGAGCTTGTCTCTATGCGAAGAAGAGGGCGTTTCTTGGGGCGCTCTATTTCTGCGCGCAGGTTGGTTATTGTAACCGTACTTTCTTATATACCTTATTATCTTGCGTGGCCTGTTACCATGCTTTTGATAAGTCGCCACCCAGATAATCGAGGATTTATAATGGGCCTGACCTCCGTCTTGAATGGGGTAAATACTATCACGTTGGTCCTTTTTGTTGATCCTTTCCTGGTCCGTTTGGCAGGCCTTAAGAATGTTTCCCAGGACGTGTATTCTGACCAGCTGTGGGTTCGGATACTTTCCGGGGTCTTGGCTAGTTTCCTGTTTCTTCTGTTCGCGTTCTGCACGTCCTGAGGGCCTCGTATACAAGAGTGTTGCCATCTCGGGCTTGCGTGTGTTGACCCAGTGAATTCCTGCTCAGGTGTTAACGTTGAAGGAAACGACGATGAGCACCCTGATGGAAGACGACATCAAGCGCTGGACAGCCAAGCGTAAGACGGCCTTGGTCCTGGACATCATCCAGGGCAAGACCACGATCTCGGAGGCCAGCCGGGGCCTTCGATCTCAACCCGTAAGCTCCCCTGTCAAGTAGACAGTCCAGAAGTAGAGACTTCCTGGTTGAACACCCTGGGTTTGAACACCACCGGCGGCACGTTGCCCAGGGAGTCGTGCGGCCGGTATTCGTTGTAGTCGGTCAGCCAGTCGTCGGCAGCGGTCTGAACCTCGCTGATTGCGTTGAACAGCCAAGCATCGAGCACCTCCTGGCGGAAGCTGCGGTTGAAGCGCTCGATGAACGCGTTCTGGTTGGGCTTGCCGGGCTGGATGAACAGCAGCTTCACACCGTTCTTCTCGGCCCAGTCGACGAAGGCCTCAACGGTCAGCTCGGGGCCGTTATCCAGGCGGATCGCCTCAGGCCGACCGAACATCTCCACCAGTTGCTCCAGCACGCGAACCACGCGCGACGACGGGATCGACGTGCCGCACTCGATGCGCAGCGCCTCCCGGTTGCCCTCGTCGATCACGTTCAGCGTCCGGAACGGCCTGCCGTCGTAGAGCGTGTCGCGCATGAAGTCCAGCGCCCAGACGCGGTTGAGCTCCGAGCTGGCCAGCAGCGGCTGGCGCTCGCGCGTCAGCACGCGGCGCCGAACCTTGCGCTTGAGGTTCAGCCGCATCGCGCAGTACACGCGGTACACCCGCTTGTGGTTCCAGCCGTGCCCGTCTTGCCGAAGCCGGTCGAAGCACTTCCAAAAGCCCCAGCGCGGGCGCTTCTCCAGCATGACGTTGATCGCGTCAATGACCGGCGCATCCTTGGCCGCCCGATCCGTCGTGGGCTTGTACAGCGCCGACCGCGGGAGCCCCACGGCCTGGCAGGCGCGCACACGGGACAGATGATGTTCGTCGACCATGATCTGCACCGCAGCCCGCCTGGCGATCGGCGTCACAATTTTCGCGACAGCACGTCCTTGATCGCAGCGTTCTCCAGCGCCAGATCGGCGTACATGCGCTTGAGCCGCGCGTTCTCCGCGTCGAGCTCCTTGACGCGCTTGAGCTCGTTGGCCGACATGCCCGCGTACTTGCTCTTCCATTGGTAGTACGTCGCCGAGCTGATGCCGTGCTTGCGGCAGACCTCCACCACGGCCAAGCCCGCCTCGCCCTCGCTCAGGATCGCCAGGATCTGGCTCTCTGTGAATCTCGACTTCCTCATCGCTCTTCCTCGAAGATGCGGAAGTCTCTATTTTCAGCTTGTCTACTCAGAGGGGGAGCTTACGATCGGCTTTTACAACCACCGGCGCCCTCACCAAGCGCTGGGCATGAAGACCCCCGCTGAGGCTTATGCTTTAGCAGCCTGACCTGTGCAGAAACCGCTGGGTCAATACATAACGCTGGTCTCTCGAATCGTGATTTGAGCAAGTTTCTGCTAATTCAAGTGGGCTTCTGCAAAAACAAATGGTCTATCTTCCTTTCGAGATGCAAAGTGGCTGCCCCCCAGCCTTTGCCGTTTAAGGTCGACACGATGCCTCTAGGGATCGCAAGTAAGTCTTTCAAGGGGGTAGAAATCGGGCCGCAACTTAGTACCCGACACTGATTCTCAATTGCGGTGTTTGCAAGCGCCGTGATTGAATAAAACCGTTTGTGTGTTGGGTCATCGTGAAAGTGGTAGTTCAGTCGATTTTTTTTCTTGTATGCGGTTTTTATTGACGGAAACTCTACATACAAAAAACCCCCGGGCCTTAGTCTTTTGCACAATAGATCAAAAACGCGATCTCCATTCTGCAGATGTTCCAGCACGTGATTGGCTATGATGGCGTCGTACGTGTCTAAGGAGGCTAGTAAATCTGCGTTCGCTTCGAGGTCGAGTTGAAAGAATCGATCTTGATCATGCATTTGAATGCGATGGTCAACGAAGTCGATGCCGTGGTATATCGCGCCAGGAAAGAGCGCCTTAGTCTCGTTGTAAGAACGATTTGCAATCCCAAGATCTAGTATTTTGGTTGGTTTTGCGCCTGCCAGAAAAAGTTTCCAAAACTTGGGTTTGATGAGGAGGGCATATCTTTTGGTCTGCATCTTCTATCCATTATAAGATTGTCCGGAGAAGACTTGGATCGACTTGTCGGGGTCGCCAGCGGAGTCTTCGGCACGGACTCCTTAACGGCGAGCAATGCTTTGGTGCCAGCGCTATCCTTAGCAAGGATTTGATTCCTCTTCTTTGGCAGAGTGGCTTAACCAAGTGCCGGGGCCGTGCAAAGCGAGGTTATTGCGCCTTTACTAGTGCGATTTTACGGTGCAGTCTGTTCAGGTGTTGGCGCGTGAGCGGCTCCCGCCTGCGCCACTGAATTGAAGGCGAAAAGCTTGGTTTTTAATGCGACGTTCACTCCGCTCATGGGGGTAAGCCCGGCATGTTGTGCTATGCGCTGTCCGTTGTTTAGCTTACAGTTCTTTGCCTATTTGAAATCGAAGATGTCGCGTCGATTCCACTCGGATGTAATGTCATTTTGCGGTACCAAAATCCATAGACCCAACCGAAGATGGCCAGACTGGAGATCGAAATTAGTGTGGCGTCCGCGCAGCGTGCCGCAATGTTCGCCACGACGGAGCATGTGGCTGGCAAAGACCAAATTAAGGCACTGGTCATTGCGTGTTTGCGCCATTGGGGAGCAGACCGTCCCAACTTCAGGCTCACCATGCGTCTGTAGACCAACATATGGAAATGAACTCTGTCCGGTCTTCCGGCGCCCGTTTTGCGATGGATACTCTTGCGCCAAATGGAGAACAAAGTTTCCCAAACAGGGTAAAGCACGCACAGGAGTACCGCCCAAGTGGACAGGCCTGGATGGCGGGCCA
The DNA here is from genome assembly GCF_003100395.1 of Aquabacterium olei. NCBI lineage: Bacteria > Pseudomonadati > Pseudomonadota > Betaproteobacteria > Burkholderiales > Sphaerotilaceae > Aquabacterium > Aquabacterium olei. Next base: position 3,087,262 of record NZ_CP029210.1, on the reverse strand, counting down.
GCAGTAGGATGGCGCATTCAGCTACCCAAAAGCCGGCGAGGTAGGCGCCGCCGTCTCCCATAAAGATTTTCCCGAAAGGGAAGTTTAGGAGCATAAAGCCAATTAGTGCCGCGACTCCCCACAAGCACAGTTTCATAAGGACGATGTCGTCGAGGTGCAAAGCGATTCCCGCCAGCCCCCCAAGCATTAGTGCCACGGTGCCCGACGCTAAACCATTGAACCCATCGATAATATTCACCGCGTTTGTCATGCCCGCTACGGCAAAGCAGGTAAATAGGAAGCCCACGGGGGTCAGCGAGATGAGATCGTCTGCGAGCGGAACATCGATGCGCACCAATTCAGCATCAAGGGCATAGGCAGCGAGTCCCGCAGATACAAAAGAGGCGACAAGACGCCGTCGCGCCGAGACGTTCTTTGTCAGGTCTTCGATGATCCCTGCTGCAAAAACTGGCAATGCTGAAATGAGCAGGCTGAAGGCGGTGGGATGGGTCCGTGAATGGATCATCACCCCGACGAGAACGCCCGCACCGAGCCCAAGCGCAACGCCCAATCCTCCCACCCGCGGTACGGGAACTTTATGAAACTTCTGCGCGCCCTCCAGGTCTCTGTCAAGCGAGAGCCTTCCGTGCCACCGCTGCGTCAGCACGAGGAGCGCACAGGCGAGAAAGGCCACCGTGCTCACTGACAGAAATACCCATCCAATGTTCTGAACCATCCCGTGCTCGATTCGTGAGTCTGCCGTTGTCACAACAACTTTTCATTGTATCGATCGGTCCCTGCAGCGACCGACTTTGTTCTTCGGTGCTTGTGGGTACCTCAACAGGCTGTGAACTTTGTCAGCGTGTCCTCGGTGCCCGGGGTTGGCAGCGCAATGACTGTTGCTCTATGGCCCTCGCATAAAGTCTGGCGCTATGGACCTGCAGGTACCGTTTGAAAGATCGCTTGATGACGTGCATGATGAACGGTGGCACGCCACGCGCGTGGTTCAAACAACAGCTTCAACAGGACGTGGATGATGAAGAAAGCAATTGTCTCGGTGGTTCTTGGCTCTGTTGCCTTCGCTTCCGTTGCTCAAGGTAGTGCTCCTGCTCCTGCTGGCGGTGGCGCTACCTCAGCCACGGCCGCTGGCGCCGGCGCCACCGGTGCCACCACCGCTGCGGCGGCCACCACCACCACTGGCATCACCGCCGCCACCGGCGCTGCCATCGTGGGTGGCGTGGCCATCGTCGGCGCGGCCGTTTCGCTGAACAACAGCGGCAGCTCGGGCACCACCGGCACAACGAAGTAAGTCCTGCCCGCATGACCGAGAAGCCTCTCGCCTCCCGGTCGTGTGTCGCGCTGTTGTCGTTGGCGGCTTCCGTGAGCCAGCTTGCCTGCTCAACGGACCAGGCTGCCACGTGGGCCACCGTGCGCTATGCGGTGACAACGGGAACAACACCCGATGGCCGTCCCCTGTCGGACGGCTTTTCGTACTTGCGGCTCACGGTCAACGGCGTGCCTGCGGTGGTGGCGCTGGGCTATGTTGACCACGATCCTCTTGGGCGGCCCGTTCACGTCTGGTACAGCAGCGCCGGTGAGGTGATGCGTACGCAGGCGGGCCGCCTGGTGGGGCTCGTCGGCACGCCGGTGGAATGGCGCCAGGTTGCGCTTGCTCCGCACACGCCCGAATGGGCTGAGATCACCCAGCCAATCTCGTTCAGGCGCACTTTAGACGTCTCGCCGGGCTACCAATGGGGCCTGCAGCACGACCTCACGGTGCAGCCCGTGACCGCACCAGCAGACACCGCCTTATCGCGCCTGGCGCCCGAGCAATTGCGCTGGTTTGCCGAGCATGAGCAACACCGTCGTGCGTTGCCCGCACGCTATGCCGTGTCGCCTTCCACGGGGCAGGTGGTGTACGGTGAGCAGTGCCTCGCGCCCACGTTCTGCCTGACCTGGCAGACTTGGCCTCCCACGCAACCATGAAGCTTGTTTTTGCTGCGCGGCGGGCGCACATCCTGTTGGCCGGCCTGCTGGGAGTCTCCTGGGCCGCCTGCGCGGACCCTGCGCAGACGCATGCGATTTCGCAGACTGAGCGTCTCAGTGCCTGGTTCGAGCGCCATCCTTCGTTGCAGCGCCCGGGGGACACTGCCTCTTGGGCGTGGCATGCGGCCTCTGAACGCGGGGGGCAGGCTGTGCTTCAGCGCGAGCTGGCCGAGGCCCTGGGGGCCTCCCATTCTGCGCTGGCCGGTTTTGTCCGTTCGCTGCCAGTGACAGGGCGAGTGGCCCTGCCCTTGGTGGACGGGCGCTGGCTGCAGACCAATCCTGCGGCCGATCCGATCCTGCGCGAGGGTGACACCCTGGTGCGCCATGCGCGCACCGGTGACGTGGCGGTGCTGCTCCCCACAGGCCACGTGTGCCGCGTGTCGCACCAGCCCTCGGCCACCTGGCTGGCCTACGTGCGTGCCTGCGACCCGTCCGTGGCCCCCTCGCTCTCGTGGCTGATTCAGCCCGACGGACAGGTCGTGACCGCCGATGCACTGGACCGGCACGCCGCGCAGCCTGTGTTGGCGCCGGGGGGCTGGTTGTGGGCGCCGCCGCCCGATGGTGCCATTCCGCCTGCTGTGTCCAGCCGATTGGCGCAGTTCCTCGCGACGCAGGGCCCCGCTGACCCGGCCTACCCCTGGACGCTGCGTGACCGCCGCATCGCCGCCGAGCCCGGCTTGCCGGATGCCCCCTTGCCGACCAGCGTGAACGACTGGGGTACGGTGGGCCTGTTGCAGACGCCCACGGCCAGAATGGAGCCTGCGGGCACGGCCGGCCTGATGTTCGGCCGCGTGTTGCCGTATGCGCATCTGAAGGCGCGCCTGCAGCCGTTCGACTGGCTGTCGGTTTCGTTCGGCTATGTGAGCGCTTCCGACCGGCTTTATGGCGCAGAGGACCTATCTGGCGATCGTTCATATGTCGACAAGAGCGCCGACGTGAAACTGCGCCTTTGGCGCGAAGCCGCCTGGCGACCCCAGGTGGCCGTCGGCCTGCGCGACCTCATCGGCACGGGCCTGTTCGCCAGCGAATACGTCGTGGCCAACAAGGCCTTCGGCAACCTTGACCTCAGCCTGGGCATGGCCTGGGGCTACCTGGGCAGCCGCGGCCAGTTCCGCAACCCGCTGGGCCTGGTGTCATCGAAGTTCGACGAGCGTCCCGCGATCCGCTCCGAATCGGGGGGCACCCTCAACAGCAAGAGCTACTTCCGTGGCCGCACGGCACTCTTCGGCGGCGTGCAGTACCAACTGCCCAGCCACCCGTCGTGGTTGCTGAAGCTGGAGTACGACGGCAACGATTACCGCAGCCCTACCGACCGCGGCAACATCCAGGCTGCCTCGCCGTGGAACGTGGGCGTGGTGTACCGGGCCCGCTCCTGGCTTGATCTCACGGTGGGTTTCGAACGCGGCAACCAGATCATGTTCGGCTTCTCGCTGCACGAGCGCATGAACAGGCTCGACATGATCAAGTTCCTGGATCCGCCTCGCGTGCCGGTTCGGCCTGTGGGTGTCGCATCGGGACAGGCTCATTCCGTGAGCGACACAGTGGCCGAGCTGGAGCGCCAGGCGGGTGCTGCGGTCAAGCGCGTGCACGCCGACGATGTGCGCTGGACCTTGGTGCTGGACGGCGCGGACCGCGGCGCCCAGCGCCCGTTGGTCGACAAGGTGGTGGCTGTGGCCCACCGCGACGCACCCGCAACGGTGCAGACCATCGGTGTCGCGCTGGAAGAGCGCGGTGTACCCGTGGCCGAGGTGGCGGTGGACCGTGCCCAGTGGGCGCGTGAACGAACCGAGTTTCTGCGGCCTTCCGAGCGCCAGACAGACCGCGTGACCCGGCCTGTGGCCGCGGGCGACGCCGCGCGGCAGCCCGGCAACCTGTACGACCGCGATGCGGCGGGCCTGGGGCAGCGCGGGCGTGCGGGGCTGGGTCTGAGCTACGCCCAGAGTCTGGGGGGCCCGGACGGCCTGCTGTTCAGCCTGGGCGCGGTGGCCCAAGGCGAGTACCGCCTGCGCGACGACCTGTGGGCCACCGGCGTGCTCCAGCTGCGCCTGCTCGACAACTACGACAAGTTTGATTACACGGCGCCCAGCAACCTGCCCCGCGTGCGCACCTTCATCCGCGAGTACCAGACCGACCGGCGTGTGACCGTGCCGGTGGCGCAAGTCACGCATTTTGGCGAGGCCGGGCAGAACCACTTCTACCTGGCCTATGGCGGCCTGCTCGAATCCATGTACGCGGGCGCCGGTGCAGAGTACCTGTACAGGCCCCTTGGCAGCCGCTGGGCCGTGGGCGTCGACGTGAACCGCGTGCAGCAGCGCGAGTTCAGCCAGGGCCTCGGCCTGCGTGACTACAAAGTGACGACAGGCCACACCACGCTGTACTGGGATACGGGCTTCGAAGACGTCCTGCTGCGCCTCAGTGCGGGCCGTTACCTCGCGGGCGACGTGGGCATGACCGTGGACGCTTCGCGCGTCTTTGCGAACGGCGTCAGATTCGGGGCGTACGCCACGAAGACGGATGTCTCTGCGGCACAGTTCGGTGAGGGTTCCTTCGACAAGGGCATTTACGTGAGCATCCCGTTCGACGTCATGCTGCCGCGCACCGGCGGCGGCACCGCCACCGTCACCTACGCGCCCCTGATCCGCGATGGCGGCGCGCGCCTGAACCGGCGGTTCACGCTGTACGACCTGACCCGCTCGCGCGATGTTCGCGCGGCGTCGACCCCCGACAGCACGCTGCCATGATGGGCTTGGCCGCCTGGTTCAGCCAGCGCGGCTTCTCGCCGTTTTCGTTCCAGCAGGCCGTGTGGCAGGCCATGGCCGAAGGCCACTCGGGCCTGCTGCACGCGAGCACCGGCGCCGGCAAGACGCTCGCCGTGTGGGGCGGCGTGTTGCAGCGGGCGATGGCCCGTGAGAACGGTTCCACCCGCATGCCTTCGGGTCTGCGCGCCTTGTGGATCACACCGATGCGCGCGCTGGCGGCCGACACACTGGTCTCGTTGCAGGCGCCGCTGAACGACGTGCTGCCCGGCTGGCGCGTGGGCCTGCGGACTGGCGACACGCCTTCATCCGAGCGCGCACGTCAGGAACGCGCGTGGCCGCATGCCCTGGTCACCACGCCCGAGTCGCTGAGCCTGATGCTGGCGCGCCCGGACGCCGCGGCCCTGTTCGCCCAGCTCGATGTCGTGATCGTGGATGAATGGCACGAGCTGCTGGGCAACAAGCGCGGCGTGCAGGTGCAGCTGGCGCTGGCACGCCTGACGACGTGGTGCCCGGGGCTGCTGGTGTGGGGCTTGAGCGCGACCCTCGGCAACCAGAACGAGGCACTGTCTGCGTTGGTGCCGTCGGTGCGCAAGACTGGCTCAATCAACGAGCCTGTTCGCGTACAGGGCCACGTCGACAAGGCCTTGGTGATCGACACCTTGCTGCCGGCGCACGCCACCCGCCTGTCCTGGGCGGGGCGCCTCGGTGCGCCCATGGTGCCGCAGTTGGTGGCCGAGTTGGAAGGCCCGGGCTCCACGCTGGTCTTCACCAACACCCGTTCACAGGCCGAAATCTGGTATCAGCTGCTGCTTGAAGCCCGACCAGACTGGGCCGGGTTGGTTGCCTTGCACCATGGCTCGCTCGATGCGGAGGTGCGGGCCTGGGTTGAAGCAGGCTTGAAGTCTGGCCAGCTCAAGGCAGTGGTGGCCACTTCGTCGCTCGACCTGGGTGTGGACTTTCTGCCGGTGGATCGCGTGATCCAGGTCGGCTCGCCCAAGGGCGTGGCGCGCCTGTTGCAGCGCGCCGGGCGCAGCGGCCACGCTCCGGGGCGTACCAGCCGCATCTCGCTGGTGCCGACCCACACGCTCGAACTGGTCGAAGCCGCTGCGGCTCGGCGCGCCGCGCTGGCCGGGCAGGTGGAGGCCCGCCCGGCACCCCACCAGCCGCTGGACGTGCTGGTGCAGCATCTTGTGACCGTCGCACTGGGTGGCGGCTTCACGCCCGATGCGCTGTTCGTCGAGGTGCGGCGCGCTCATAGCTATCGCGACCTGTCTCGCGAGGCCTTCGACTGGTGCCTGGACTTTGCCGCGCGCGGTGGTGACAGCCTGCAGGCCTATCCCGAGTACCACCGCATCGCGCCGGACGAGGCGGGTGTGTGGCGCGTGGCCGAGCACACGCAGCCAGGCCGGCTGGTGGCCCGGCGTCATCGGCTGCAGGTGGGCACCATCGTGTCGGACGCCTCGATGGCGGTGCGCTACCTCAACGGCCCCAAGCTCGGCTCGGTGGAGGAGGGCTTCATCGCGCGCCTGAACAAGGGCGACTGCTTCGTGTTCGCCGGCCGCACCCTGGAATTCGTGCGTGTGCAGGACATGACCGCCTACGTGCGACGTGCCGAGGGACGCAAGCGCATCGTACCGCGCTGGGAAGGCGGGCGCATGCCGTTGTCGAGTGAAATGGCCCGTGCGGTGATGGACCTGCTGGATGAGGCGGCGGAGGGCCGTGCATGGCATGAACCCGAGATGCAGGCCGCGCGTGACATGCTGGAGGCGCAAGCCCGGATCTCGCACCTGCCGCGGCGTGATCGCCTGCTGGTCGAGCGACACCGTTCGCGCGAGGGCCATCACCTCTGGCTCTATCCCTTCGCGGGGCGGCTGGCCCATCAGGGCCTGAGCGCGGTGCTGGCATGGCGGCTGGCACGACAGCAACCCAACACCTTCAGCCTCGCGGTGAACGATTACGGCCTGGAGTTGCTGAGTGCCGAGCCCGTGCCGGTGGACGAGACGCTGTTGCGCACGGTGCTCTCACCGGATCGCCTGCTGGAGGACATCCTGGAAAGCCTGAACGCGGCCGAGCTGGCCCGGCGCCGGTTTCGCGAGATCGCGCGCGTGGCCGGCCTGGTGTTCACCGGCTACCCGGGCGCGCCAAAGAGCAACAAGCAGCTGCAGGCCTCCAGCAGCCTTTTCTACGAGGTGTTCCGTCAATATGACGCTGGCAACCGGCTGCTGACCCAGGCGCAACAGGAGGTGCTGTCGCAGGAGCTGGATGTGGCCCGGCTGCGCGCCGTGCTGACGGCGCTTCGGCAGCGCCGCATCGATCTGGTCGACCTGAAAAGCCCCAGCCCCTTCAGCCTGCCGCTGATGGTGGAGCGCCTGCGCGAGCGCCTGAGCACCGAGAAACTTTCCGACCGGGTCGCCCGGGCGCTGAAGGCCATGGGCGCGCCCGCTCAGTGACCGGGGTCGTCGGTCAGGTCTTCCAGCAGCTCGTCGCGGTTGGGCTTCGCCTCGAAGCGGTATTCCTCGCTGGCCCACGCCCCCAGGTCGATGGCCTTGCAGCCTTTGCTGCAGAACGGGCGGTAGGGGTTGTCGGTGCTGTAGAGGTGCATTTCGCCGCACGAGGGGCAACGCACTTCCAGGGGTTTGCGGGGTGATTCGGTCTGGCTCATGGTGAGGGTCTGCAGAGCAGGGGCCTCAGGCACACAGCGTCAGCTCGAAGCCGGCGTCCGTGTCCGAGGCGACGCGCAGCTTGCCGTCCTGATCGGGCCGCATCAGGCGGATCGACACCATCAGACGGTTGGCGCTGATTTCGGGCACCAGGCCCAGGCTTGGGTCGATGCGCAGGCGCAGCAGGTGGTAGGTGCGGTTGTCCTTCAGCTGCTGCTGGAACTGGCCGCAGGGCGCCGCCACCATGTGCGGGTGTCCGCCATCGCGCAGCAGGCCCAGCATCACCTTCAGCGCATCGGCCAGCGGGGTGAGCGTGGCAATCCACTGCTGCAGATCGCCCTGGCGTTTCGAGGCAGGCTCATGCTGCCAGGCGTAGTAGGCCGGCAGGTCGAATTCGCAGGTGCCGCCGGGAATGCTGATGCGGCTGCGCACGCTCATCAACCAGTCATTGGCCGCGAGGGCCTGCCCGGCCTTGCCCTGCAGCTGGTTGAGGCCCGAATGGGCGCGCTCGATGCGGGACAGCACCTCGTCGAGCACGGCCTCCTGGATGGCCGGGTTGCCCTTGTAGGACATGAACTGGGCGCGATAACGCTCGAGGTCGCGCAACACATCGCTCTTCAGGTCGGCGCGTGAGGCCACGTCCATGATCTCGAAGATCGTGGACAGCGCGAAGTGATGGTCGATCGGGTCTTCCCGCCAGATCAGCACGCCCAGCCGGTCGAACAGGTGCTCGAGCCGCAGCATGGTGCGGATGCTCTCACCGAAAGGGTATTCGTAAAGGATCAACGTGCCACCTGCAGCTGTTCACCGGCCATCCGTGAGATTGTTCCACAAGCGCCAGAGCTTCTCGACCTCGGCCCGCAGTTCCGGCAGGGTCTGTCCGTCGTTGACGATGACGTGATCGGCCAAGGCCAGCCGCGTGGCGCGATCGGCTTGCCGGGCCAGCACCTTCTCGACGGCCTCGCGAGGCCAGCCATTGCGCACCATCACACGGGCGATCTGGGTTTCGGGCGAGGCGTCGATCACCAGCACCCGGTCGACGCGCTCTTTCCAGCGGCGGCCTGATTCAGCCAGCAGCGGCACGTCGAACACCACCGGTTGACCGGGTAGGGCCAGCCGGGCGTGGGCATCGGCCTGCGCACCGATCAGCGGGTGAAGGATGCCCTCCAGGCGCTTCATGGCCAGCGGGTCGGTGAAGGCCAGATCGCGCATGCGGTCGCGGTGCATGGCGCCCTGTGCGTCGATCAGCTCGGGCCCGAAGTGGCGTTCGATCTCGGGGATGGCGGCGCCACCGGGCAGCGTCAGCGTGCGCGCGATCGCGTCGGTGTCGACGAGGTGGGCGCCCAGCTCCACCAGCATCTGACCCACGGTGGATTTGCCACTGCCGATGCCACCGGTGAGGCCGATGGTCAGGGGGGCGGGCATCACGCCCATCCCAGCCAGCCCAGTACCGTGTCGTGCCCGGCCAGTGCCACCACCAGACCGGCACCGGCCAGGAAGGGGCCGTAGGGCACGTACACGCCTTCGCGCAACTTGCCCGACACCTTCATGCCGATGCCCACCACGGCGCCCAGCACCGACGAGCCGAGGATGATGGGCAGGATCATGGGCGCGCCCAACCAGGCGCCCAGCGCGGCCAGCAGCTTGAAATCCCCCTGGCCCATGCCTTCCTTGCCGGTGGCCAGCTTGAACAGCCAGTACACACTCCACAGCGAGAGGTAGCCGGCCACGGCGCCCCACAGCGCGTCGGCCAGGGGCAGGTTCCAGCCCAGGGCCGCCACGATCAGGCCGGCCCAGGTCAGGGGCTGGGTGAGGCTGTCGGGCAGCAGGGTGGTGTCCCAGTCGATCAGCGCGGCGGCCAGCAGCATCGCCATGAAGCCGCACCACAGCAGCGCCGTGGGCTGGTAGGCCACCAGTTCACCCGCGGCGTAGAACAGTGCGCCTGTGGCCAGTTCGACCAGGGGGTAGCGAACGCTGATGCGGGTGCCACAGGCCGAGCATTTGCCGCGCAGGGCCAGCCAGCTCAGCACCGGGATGTTTTCGTACCAACGGATCTGGTGCCCGCAGGACGGGCAGCGCGAAGCCGGCTTCGAGAGCGACAGCGCCGGGCCCTCGGTGGCGGGCTCGGTCGTCTCCAGCATCGCATGGGCGTCGCTGCGCCATTGGGCTTCCATCATCTTGGGCAGTCGGTGCACCACCACGTTGAGGAAGCTGCCGACGCACAAGCCCACCAGGGCCAGACCCCAGGGCGTGAGCAGTTGCGCGAGGAACGGGTTCAGAAAGGCAAGATCAGACAGCATCCGGCGATTACACCACCTGACCCAGCTTGAAGATCGGCAGGTACATCGACACAACAATGCCGCCAATCACCGTGCCCAGGAACACGATGATGAAGGGTTCCATCAGGCTGGACAGCGCCTTCACGGCTTCGTCCACCTCTTCTTCGTAGAAGTCGGCCGCCTTGCCCAGCATCTGGTCGAGCGAGCCCGATTCTTCGCCGATCGAAGCCATCTGCAGCACCATCACCGGGAACAGGCCCGTGGTCTGCATGGCGTTGGTCAGGCCCGTGCCGGTCGAGACGTCCTTCTGGATCTGCTCGGTGGCTTCCGCAAACACCGCGTTGCCTGAGGCGCCGCCCACCGAGTCGAGCGCTTCCACCAGGGGCACGCCCGCTGCAAACATGGTCGACAGCGTGCGCGTCCAGCGGGCCACCGCCGACTTGTACATCAGGTCGCCGAACACCGGGGCCTTCAGCAGCAGGCGGTCCATCTTCTTCTGCATGGCCTCGGAGCGCTTCCAGGACTGCAGGAAGAAATACACGCCCCCGCCGATGGAGCCGAAGATGGCCCACCAGTAACTGACGAAGATCTCCGACATGCCCATCACGAACAGCGTGGGAGCCGGCAGGTCGGCACCGAAGGAGGTGAAGACTTCCTTGAACGCCGGGATCACGAAGATCATGATGACGGCGACCACGATGAAGGCGACCACCAGCACGGCGGTGGGGTAGGTCAGGGCCGACTTGATCTTCTGCTTGATGGCGATCGTTTTTTCCTGGTAGGTGGCCAGGCGATCGAGCAGGGTTTCCAGGATACCGGCGGCCTCGCCGGCCTCGACCAGGTTGCAGTACAGGTGGTCGAAGTGCAGCGGGTGCTTGCGGAAGGCCATCGACAGGCTGGTGCCGGTCTCGACGTCCGAGCGGATGTCGTTGAGCAGCTTGGTGACCCGCGGATTGGTGCTGCCGCGCGCCACGATGTCGAACGACTGCAGCAGGGGCACGCCAGCGCGCATCATGGTGGCCAGCTGGCGCGTGAAGATCGCGATGTCTTTCGGCTTGATGGACGAGCCACCGCTCATGCGGCGCCGCTTGACCTTGTTGACCAGGATGCCCTGGCGGCGCAGGCTGGCCCCCACCATCGCTTCACCGCCGGCGCGCATCTCGCCGCGGACCACCTTGCCGTTGCGGTCCTTGCCTTCCCACTCGAAGACGTATTCCTGAGGGGCGGATTTCTTGGCTGCTGCCGTGGCCATGTATCGGAACTCCAAGACGCGCGAGCGTCACTGCTGCTTATTCATTGGTCACCGAAATCACCTCTTCGAGTGAGGTGAGGCCAGCCTTGACCTTGACCAGGCCCGATTCGCGCAAGTCTCGCACGCCTTCCCGCTTGGCCTGCTTGGCGATGTCCATCGCAGTACCTTGATTCAGGATGATGCGTTGTATTTCCTCACTGATGGGCATGACTTGGTAAATGCCCAGCCGACCTTTGTAACCGTTGTTGCAAGCTGAGCAACCCACTGCGCGATACGGTGTCCAGGTGCCGTCGAGGTCTTCTTCCTTGTAACCGGCGTCCAGCAGGGCCTGCCTCGGAATGTCGGCGGGGACCTTGCAGTTGTCGCACAGCCGGCGCGCCAGTCGCTGTGCGGTGATCAGGATCACGCTGGAAGCGATGTTGAAGGGCGGCACGCCCATGTTCATCAACCGCGTCAGCGTGGTGGGCGCGTCGTTCGTGTGCAGGGTGGACATCACCATGTGGCCGGTCTGGGCGGCCTTGATGGCGATGTCGGCGGTTTCGAGGTCACGGATTTCACCGACCATGATCACGTCGGGATCCTGGCGCAGGAAGGCCTTCAGCGCGGCCGAGAAGGTGAGGCCGGCCTTGTCGTTGACGTTGACCTGGTTGATGCCGGGCAGGTTGATTTCCGCCGGGTCTTCGACCGTCGAGATGTTCACGCCCGGCTGGTTCAGGATGTTCAGGCAGGTGTAGAGCGACACCGTCTTGCCGGAGCCGGTCGGGCCGGTGACCAGCACCATGCCGTACGGGCGCCTGATGGCGTTGAGCAGGCGCTCTTTCTCGATCGCCTCGTAACCCAGGGCCTCGATGCCCAGCTTGGCGCTGGACGGGTCGAGGATACGGATCACGATCTTTTCGCCGAACAGCGTGGGCAGGGTGCTGACGCGGAAGTCGATGGCCTTGGAGCCGAACTTGAGCTTCATGCGGCCGTCCTGCGGCACGCGCTTCTCGGCGATGTCCAGCTTGGAGATGACCTTGATGCGCGACGCGAGCTTGTCCTTGATGGCGACTGGCGGCTGGGTGACCTCGCGCAGCTCGCCGTCGACGCGGAAGCGCACGCGGTAGTTGTATTCGTAGGGCTCGAAGTGCAGGTCGGAGGCGCGCGCGTTGATCGCGTCGATCAGCATCTTCTGGAGGAAGCGCACCACCGGGGCGTCTTCCACCTCGGAGGCGACGTCGTTCGTGTCGGGCTGGGGGGCGCCCACGTCTTCGGTGGAGTCGAATTCGAAGTCGCTGGAGGCCAGGGCCGAGAGCTGCTCTTCCGCGCTGGCCGTGAGGCCGTCAAGCAGCTTCGCGAGCTTGTCCTGCTCGACGATGACCCATTCGGGCGTGAGCTGCGTGGCGAACTTGATGCGCTCGATCGCTTCCTGGTCGGTCGGGTCGGCGCCGGCCACGAACAGCCGGTTGCCCCGCTTGGAGAGCACCAGCACCTGATACTGGGCCGAGAGCTTCTTGTCGATGACGCCCTTGGGCAGGCGTTCGACGTCGAGCGCGGCCAGGTCCATCACCGGCACGGCCAGCGCCTTCGACAGCGTGTGGGCGAGTTCGCCGGGTTCGATGACGCCGCTCTGGACCAGCGTGCTGACGAAGCTGCGCTTTTGCTCCTTGGCGGTGCGCGTGAGGGTTTCGGCCGCGCGTGCATCCAGCTTGCCTGCGTTGACGAGCACGCGGGCCACGCCGGACAGCGAGCCAGGGGCATCAGCGAGAAGGGAATCGGCCATGATCGTCGGGCTTCGGAAACAGACGGACAGCGCCCCGGGGCCGGGCGCACACCGCATCTATTTGAACAGCAAATGATCCCCCAATCATCACCCGGTGTAAACGGTGGAAGTGCCGGGGCAAAACCTGCCCTTTCCGCCAGACGGGTGTCCGAGTGGGGGCGCAGTCAGTGCGCCGACTGGATGCGCACCATGCCGGCGTAGATGCCGCCTTGCGCCATCAGCTCGGCATGGTTGCCTTGCTCGGCCACCTGGCCTTCGGCCATCACGTAGATGCGATCGGCGTTGCGGATGGTGCTGAGGCGGTGGGCGATGAGGATGAGCGTCTTGCTGCCGCGCAGGTCTTCGATGGAGCGCTGCACCACGGCTTCGGATTCGGAATCCAGCGCGGAGGTCGCTTCGTCGAAGATCCAGATGGCGGCGTCGCGGTAGAGCGCGCGCGCGATGGCGAGGCGCTGGCGCTGGCCGCCCGAGAACTTGCTCCCGTTGGTTCCGATGGGTGCATCCATCCCATCGGGCAGGGTCTGGATGTGGTTCCAGAGGTTGGCCGCCCGCAGGCAGCGCTCGACCTTGTCGCGGTCGACGCCAGCCGGGCTGGCATAGGCCACGTTCTGGGCCACCGAGCCATCGAACAGCACGATGTCCTGCGAGACCACGGCGAAGTGGCGGCGCAGGCTGGCGAGCCTGAGGTCCTCGATGTCGGTGCCGTCGAGCGTGATGCGGCCGCTGTCGGGATGGGCGAAGCGCAGCAGGGCGCTCACCACGGTGCTCTTGCCGGCGCCGGACGAGCCGACCAGCGCGATGGTCTCGCCGCCACGGATCTGCAGGTTCAGCCCGTCCAGGGCCGGCGCGCTGGCGCCTTCGTACTGCAGGCGCACGTTCTCGAAAGCGATGTCGCCACGCGAGGTGGCCAGTTCGCGCGTGCCGTTGTCGGGCTCAGGGGGGGCATTGATCAGCTCGAACGCGCCACGCAGCGTGATCATGGCGCCACTGATCGGGGTGTAGATGTCCGTCAGGTGGCGCATCGGCGAGATCGTCATCAGCAGCGCCGTGATGAACGAGACGAACTCGCCCACCGTGGACGACCCCTGGCTCGCCTGCCAGATCGCCAGCGTGAGGATGATGGACACGCCGACGGCGGCCAGCACCTGGGTGACGGGCGTGACCAGGGCGCTGGTGGCCACCTGTTTCATGATCATGCGGCGGTGGTGCACGGCGTCGTGCTCGAAGCGGGCGAGCTCGAAGTCGACCGCGTCGAAGGTGCGCACCACGCGCCAGGCGCGGGCGTTGTCGTCCACCGTGGACACCAGCTTTTGCTGGGCCAGATACTGCGCCTCGCCGACGCGATTCAGGCGCTTGCGGATGAGCTTCACGCTGAAGCCGAGCAGCGGCATCGTGACGAACGCCAGCAGTGTGAGCTGGAAGTTCAGATACAGCAGGTAGCCCACGAGGAAGATCAGCGTGGACGCGTCGCGGATGATGGAAATAACCGAGCTGCCCAGCGCGCCAGAGGCGTGCTGCGGGTCGTTGATGACCTTGGCGACCGCGATGCCGGGGCTGATGGTCGTGAACAGCTTGGCGTCGGCGCGCAGCAGCGCCTTCATCAGGTCACGCCGCAGGTCGAGCACGATGGCCGACGTGGCGTGGTTCATCACGAAGGTGCCAGCAAAGTTGAACAGCCCGCGCGCCAGGAACAGCCCGATCACGACGATGGGCACGATCCACAGCGGGTACTTCAGGCCTTCCTGGAAGCCCGAGTCGATCAGTTTCTTGAACAGGGCCGGCACCAGTGGCTCGACGGCGGAACTGAGCAGGAAGAAGCCGACCGCCGTGGCCAACTGCTTCCATCGGGGGATCAGGTAGCCCTTGAGGCGCGCGTAGGTGTCGGAAAAATCCATAAATCGGCCTGGCGGCGCGGTTCGATCAAACCCGGGATTCTGACACCGCGGGCTGCAGTACGGTGTCGAGCGCCTGCAGAACGGCCGCGCGCGTGGGCACCTGGCCCTTGCCGCCCAGACTGATGACGGGGCCGCTGCCGCGGAGACCGGCGAGCCCGGGTTCGTGGTCACAGTAGATGCCGACCGTGGGTCGACCGTGTGCGGCGGCGAGGTGGCTCATGCCCGTGTCGAGGCCGACCACCGCCTGCGCCTGGGCCAGGCTGTCGGCCACCTGGGCCACGGTGAGGAAGGGGGGCACCGCTCCGCCGACGGCTTGCGCGATGGCCTGGGCGCGTTGTTCTTCTTCCGGGCTGCCCCAGAAGACGGCGACCTGCCAGCCGCGCGCTTTGAGCGCCTGGCCCACGGCCACCCAGTCGGCCTCGGGCCAGAGCTTTTCCGGCCGGCTGGCACAGGGGATGAGGGCGGCGAAGGGGCCCGGGCCCGGTGTCCAGGCGTTGGTGGTGGCCTGCAGGCCGAAGTCTGGCGGGGTGTGGGGCACCGGGTAGCCGAGCAGGGCGGCGGCGAGTTGCCGGCAGCGATCGACGGCGTGCAGATCGCGCGAGACCGCGGCCTTGCGGCTGTAGAACAAGGCGGCGATCGGTTCACGGGCGCTGTGGCGGTCGTAGCCAGCACGGGGGCCGTGCGCGAAGCAGGCGAACAGGGCGCTCTTGAGCAGGCCCTGGAGGTCGATGACGAGGTCGTAGCGCTCGCGGGCCATCTCGGCCCGCCAGGTTGCCAGCGCCGCACGCGTCTCGGGCGAGCGCAGGCTCTTGCGCCACTTGCGCCACTGCAGCGTGATCACGCAGCGAACCGCCCGGTGCTGCTGCGGCATGGCGGCAAAGCCTTTTTCCACAAGCCAGTCGATCTGGGCATCGGGAAAGGCACGGGCGATGTCGGACACCGCGGGCAGCGCATGGACGACATCGCCCATGGAGCTGGTCTTGACGATGAGGATGCGCATGCGGCCGCGCGGATCTCAGCCCTTGGCCTGCGCGGCCTGTTCGGCCACCAGCACCGGGTTGAAGCGCGGGTCGTTGTACATCTTGAACTGGCGGTAGACCTTGAAGTAGGCGCGGCCGGCCTGCGTGTCGGCCAGCAGCTCGTCGAGGCACTGGCCGAGGTCGGCGCGCTGCTGCAGCAGCTTGTCGAGCTTGACCTGGCTGCTGGTGCGGTGGGCTTCATCCACATCGGTGCGCTCGGTCTGCGCGCGCATGGCGTGGATCTTCAGCGCCATGATCGACATGCGGTCGATGATGCTGCCGGCGGTCTCGCTGTTGAGGCGGGCGCCAGCCGGCA
Organism: Aquabacterium olei; assembly: GCF_003100395.1. NCBI lineage: Bacteria > Pseudomonadati > Pseudomonadota > Betaproteobacteria > Burkholderiales > Sphaerotilaceae > Aquabacterium > Aquabacterium olei. The sequence continues at coordinate 3,071,295 of NZ_CP029210.1, read as the reverse complement.
CCTTGGCGACAGGCGCGTCGGTCTGGGCCGAGGTGGCATCGACCAAGCCGAGTTCGGTCAGCAGGATCTCGTCGACGCGCTCGGTGGCGTCGTTGCGAGCCTGGTTGAATCGGTCGATGGCGCGCTTGTTCTGTGCGATCTCGTCGCCGCTGACCGTGGTGCGGCGGGCGAGGTCTTCTTCAGCCCAGAGGGAGCTGTTGAAGAAGTGGTTGGTGGCGATCCATTGCCACAGCAGGGCCTGGCGGTCGGTGCCCTCGGCCGGGATGGGTTGGGCCACGGGAGGGCCGCCGGCGGTGGTGAGGGTGGTGTCGTGGTGCGAGGCGACGGCCGCGCCGAGCGCAAGAAGATGGTTCATGTGGAGTCCGTTGGGTTCTGTCGGCGGGCCTGGTTGCGTCGGAACTTGCGATGGCCATTGGCCACCTTGATAGCCAGGCGGATGCGTTCAAGCCAGGGAGGCTGTGTGAATCCGACCCCGCCGTTCAGCGGGTAAATGGCCAGCGCTTTGACCGGCTTCACATTGTATTTAGCGTGCACGCGCTCGGCTTCGCGCCGAGGATCCATTTCCGGATTGTTCTTGTAGAGCTCTCCGCCCACAGGCCGTGTGTGCTTGACCGGTGTGGCGTCGATGAGGCCGACCTTCTTCGGGTCTCCGTTGCTGCACAGCGATGGCCAGACCCAATCGAGCCCCCAGCCGCTGCGGTTCTCGTTGAACGTGGGCAGGCAGCGGGACAGGGCGGCTCTGGAGAAGACGGGGACCATCACCTCCACGAAAGCGACGTAGCGCACGAGAAAGTCGTCACGCTGCAGGAGATGCGACCAACTGAAGTACGAATCGCGGGTCAATGCCGGCTGTGCCAGCTCCAGTTGCAGCGCGTGGAAGAACGCGAACATCCGATTCAGGGTATCGGTGCTCGCCGAGATGTCGTCATCCGGGAACCAGAAGGCGTCATACCGCTCGATCAGATCGGGTCTCGTTGCAAGCAGGTCGTGGATGCAGGGCCACTTCGGCCCCTTGCGCATTTCGTGATACTCGGCGTCCTCTGCGTACCGCCCTTCATCGGCCCCGTAGTAGCTGATGTACAGATCGAAATCCCGGTGTGGGGAGGCGATCCACTCCTTGTGCAGCGAGCTGTTGCCCGCCCGCAGGATGACCAGGTTGCGACGGCCCGAGGCCGGGGCGAGGGGCTCTGACATCCGACAATCACCGGTTGCCATCAAGCAAGGCCTCTGCGGCCTTCAAGGCTGCGGCGACGACCTGGTCCATGTTGTAGTACCGGTACTGGGCAAGGCGGCCGATGAAGGTCACCCGTGTCTCCTGCTCGGCGAGTGCCTCGTATTGCTTGAAGAGCGCTTCGTTCTCGGGGCGGGGAATCGGGTAGAACGGATCGCCCTCGGCTTGCGGGTACTCCTTGACGGTCGAAGTCCCGGGGTGTTGCTGGCCCGTGAGGTGCTTGAACTCGGTGATTCGGGTGTACTCGTGGTCGTTGGGGTAGTTCACCGTGCCGACGTCCTGGATGCGGCTCCGGTCGGGCAGGTGCTCGTGTACGAAACGCAGGCTGCGATACGGAAGCTTGCCGAAGCGATATTGGTAGAAGGCGTCGACGGGGCCCGAGTAAACGATGTGGTCGTGAGGCCAGGCTTCGCGGACGCTCTCGAAATCTGTGCCGAGACGGACCTCGATCAGCGGGTGATCCAGCATGCGCTCGAACATGCGGGTATAGCCCTCGTTCGGCATGAACTGGAAGGTGTCGCCGAAATAGCGGTCATCGTCATTCGTCCGGGTCGGGATCCGCGCTGCGACGCCTGCCGACAGCTCCGACAGGTCCAGCCCCCACTGCTTGCGGGTGTAGCCGCGGAAGAACTTCTCGCAGAGGTCGCTGCCGACGCTGGAGAGCACCACGTCTTCGCTGGTGCGAATGGGGTCACGGGGCTCGCGCACGGACTCCAGGTAGGCGCCCACTTCCTCCTCGGTCAGATTCTTGCCGTACAGGGTATTGATGGTCGTGCGGTTGATCGGGATGGGCAGCAGTTGCTCGTCCACTTTGGCCAGAACCCGATGTTCATAGAAGCGCCAGTCAGTGAAGCGCGAGAGGTATTCGAACACACGCTTGCTGTTCGTGTGGAAGATGTGAGGGCCATACGGGTGGACCAACACGCCGTGTTCGTCGACCTCGTCATATGCGTTGCCCCCGATGTGGGGACGTTTGTCGACCAGCAGGATCTGGTGTCCCGCTTCGGCCAGTTCACGGGCGCACACGCTGCCGGCAAAGCCGGCTCCGACGATCAGTACTTTCATGGATGCGGTCCAGTGTTTTCTCTCGGGACGCGACAGGCGCGAGAGCTCTGGAGTCTGTAAAAATGACTTCGAGTCTACTGCAACCCTTCCTCATCCCATGTTCGAGCACAGGCCGGAGCAACCATGTATCCACTGACAGTTTCAGATGCAGTCCTGCCTCGGTTTGCGCGGCGTGCCGTGACCGACGAGGAGCATCTCAAGGATGAGATACGGTGGTGGGCGTCCTACGGAAGAGACGAGGAGGATTTCTTCTGGGTCCTTCCCTCAGCCGTACAGCCCCTTGCACGGCAGCGTTACATGGCGTTGCTCGCCCGAAGGTTGCATGGCAAGCAGACGCTGGTTGATTACGGGTGTGGGAACGGTTGGACCACCCGGGTCTTTGCGCCGCATGTGGCCGAAGCAGTGGGTCTAGATTTCTCCGAGGACCAGCTAAGACTGGCGAGCGCGACGGACGCCGGGAGCAACATCCGGTATGAATGCATCCGCAGCGTTGACGGCCTTCCGGAAGCAGACGCGTATGTGTTTCATGGGGTGCTGCACCATCTGTCAACGTACGAGATTGCCGAACTTTTCATGCGTGTGAAGCATCGAGCTCGTCCCGGGGCGCTTCTTGCCGTGATCGAGCCTCATTGCTTTCCCGGGAGTCCCACTGGACCCGAGGCTGCTGAGCAGCTCGGCCTTGCCCAGCAGCTGCTGGACGAAATCTCGAAGAAGCGAGCCATGCTCGGGCTGGCGTACTCTCAGCGCACACAGGAAGCAGTCAACTCCCTCGACACGCGTTGGTGGGGGCTTCCACCCTATGGACCGTCCCCGCTGGAGAAACCTTTCGAGCGAGACGAACTGCGTGACTTTCTTGACCTGCACATGGAAGTCGAGTCTGACGATCTGGTGCAGGCGCTCCAAGTCTCACAGGCGGTATCGGGGCAGTTGGCTCTGGTGACCCATGACTGGGCCAACATCGATACGCAATGGGTCAACGAGATCCTCGGGCGCGCCGATGCGGTCGAGGCCAGTCTTTTGTCGTCGGGCCGCACGCCGCCCGATACGGGGTGGTATATGCGGCTGATCCTCGGCACGGTGCGCTCGCCGTGAAGGCTCGACTCACGTTGATTTGCCGTACACCGCCTCCCAGAAAGTCCTTGAGGACAAGGTCTGGTTGGTATCCCCGTAAAGAGAAATGAGTTCAGGCATCCGACGCATGACTTCTCTCTGAAGTTGCCATGCTCGAACAGTGATGCGGATGGCCCGCATGCGGTCGAGGCTCGTGATAAAGCCTTTGCGAGTCTGCTGGCTGTAGTACAGGATGTGGCGGTGCCTGAAGGCCAGCAGCGGATCGCACGAAAAGCTCTTCTTGACGAGCAGGGGGCGACGCCGCAAGGCCCATGTGGGAATGAGCAGGCCGTTGAGGGTCAACCGGCGAGCAACTGTCCGTGCCTTTCGTTTCGAAAGCCGGCGCGGCCGGGAGAGCCGCATGGCCTCAGGTTCGACGGGGTTGGGGCGCTCCTTGGTAATGACTGCGTTGATCTGTGCGCGCCGCACCGACATATCGATGTGTTCTTGCCAGAATGCGGGTCCCTGGAGGACGTCTTCGACGGCGAGCAGGGCCGCCTCGGCAGATTCGTACAGGTAAGAGTCCCGCCTCAGCCTGATAAACGTATCGAACAGGTACTTGATGGCGCGCTTCGGGTTTTTCACCTGTCCCCTGACGGTGTGCATCAGGTGGTTGCGCGTATCGAGGTAATTGGTGAGCGGCGATGCCTTCTCTTCAAATCGGTCCTGCCAGGAGCAGACGCCGTTGAGTGTGCGGGTGACGAACTCGTTCGAGAGCCCGAAGGCGATGTCGTCTCCACGCACAAAGAAGGGAAAGGGGTAGCACCGTGCGTGGTGTAGAGGGAAGGCGAAAAACCACCACGCGCCATAGTCGATGGTCTTCACTTCATTGATTTCGATGAGATCGGTGATTTGCCGGAGGTCTTTGCCTGTGTCCAGCGAGTGACAGGAGCCGTCGAAGCGGGCACCGTTCTCGTGCATGCGCGTGGGTTCGTCCTCGTACAGCATGGCGCCCGCAATGGCCGTCCGGTCATCTTGCGCGAACGCGAGCGCCGCGAGGGTGCGGCGAATGGACTCGACCGCACATGAAGCATCGTCGTCCATGAACAGGCAATGCGTGTACTGCCCGGACTGGTGGTAATGCAGCATGCCGCGGGCAAATCCGCCAGATCCTCCCAGATTCAGGTTCCGGATGATGGAGATGCCGTATTCCTCGATCTCGGGCGGTAGGTTCTGACTGTTGTCGATGACCGTGATATCGAGCTTGTCTTGCAAGACGGGGTCGCGCAACAACGGGCTGAGTCGGCGCGCTGCGCTAAGAACCTGCGGCTGGCGATTGAAATGGGTGATGACGATGCCCAGTCTGATGGACCGTGCCGGTTCCTGTCGCGCGGCGAAGCGAAGTGCGCGCAACTCCACGACCTCTGACAGAGCCACGAGCTCGGGCGCCAGAAGGCCGTCGGGCAGATCGTGAATGGCGGGCAGCTCGATCTCCGCGGTGCCGTGCAGGTCGACCACCTGCTCCGAAAGCAGGGTTCTGTGTTGCTCTGAGCGGTGGAGCCAGAAGCGGAGCAACACACGGCCAACGCCTTCCAGTTGCACCGTGGGCAGAAGCGAGGCGTTCAGTTTTCGCCAAGCGGTAACGCTGAATGCGTTGAAATAAGAAAGAAAGTCGATCGACCCGTATCGTGCCAACTCGACCTTCTGCTCTTCAAAATGGCAGACACCGCCGGACAGGGATGCGTAGAAGAGCCGCTCCTCCGTGCAGTGGTCTTCATGCGGAAAGAGGGTGGTCTGGAGTGTCCGTTTGTTCATCATGTATGAGTGCAATGCGACGCCGGGCGATGACCGTCTGATGTGTCACGCGTGCCGGCCGCAACGGCGTTTTGCTCGTACTCACGCACGAGCCCTGGCTGAGCTTTTTAAAATTGAAGCAGGGTGTGTGCATCCCCACTCAGGCAAGCAGACCGCCGGAGAGGAAGGCTGCTCTGCTTACCGTCTGTTGAGTTTAAGACGGAACCACTGCCAGTAGCCTGCGAGAAGACGTCCAGCAACGTAGCGTGTGCGGTGGTCGAGCATGCCGCGCGCGTGCCGCACGAGCCGGTTGCCAGCCGGGGCCGTGCACAAGGCATCAAGCAGGGCCGCGCCTTTCAGAGTGAGCCCCGACAGGCCCTTGTCCATGACTTTCGTGACCGCTTTGGCTCGCGGAGGAACGATGCGCGATGCATTGCGCACGGCCATGATGAGGTGCTTGAAGGCCAGAGCATTGCAAGCAGCCACGACAGACGTCGGAGCACCGAACTGCTGTAAGTCGGACAGGACGCCGTGCAACGACGCAGCCTGATCCATGCAGCGATTCATGCTGTGAGACTGGGTGATGCTGCCGCTCCGAATCCGGTAGCGGTAGATCGGGGTCGGGAGGTAGACCACGTGGTGGGCGCGAAGCAGCAGACGTGGAATCGTTGCATTGTCCTCGTAGCACTTGCCAGGAGGGAACAAATCAGGGCCGACCGACCTCAAAAGGTCTGCGCGGTAGACGCGCGATGCCGTGGCAAGAAAGTCATCCTTGAACGTGGCTTGCAGGACGGCGCGGAGATCCGCGTTCGGGCCGGGGGTGAGAGAGTGCGTGACGCGCTTGGCCTGCGAGGGCGGTGCGCCGTCCACCCAGATGAGGGCGTCGCACGTCAGCATGTCAGGCGAATGGCTAGCCAACTCGGCCCGAATGAGGTCGAAGTGCTCGCTGCAGAGGATGTCGTCCGAGTCGAGGAAGTAGATGTACGGGTTGCGCGCGGAAGCCAGACCGCGGTTTCGCGCGGCAGACAGCCCTCCGTTCGCCTGGTGGATCACGGAGATCAGGGAGGGCAGGCGGCGCTGCCACTCATCGCAGCGCGCGCCCGAGGCGTCGGTGCTGCCGTCGTCGACCAGGATGATTTCATCTCCCTCGCGGGACGCGTCGACGAGGCTGCTCACGCACTCATCGAGGTAGCGCAGGACGTTATAGACGGGGACGATGAAACTGACCGAAGTAGGCGACATGGGTGCGATTGTCCGGGCATCAGGTTCGATTTCCCAGTCGGGCAAGTGCGATCCGGGCGCGCAGACGGAGGTCGGCGAACAGCTCGCCCTTGCCACTTGCCTTGCGCTTTTCCAGGGCGAGCAAGGCGGTATCGGCCATTTCGAGCGCCAGCAACTTCTTTATCAGGCGCCGGGTTTCTACCCCCGCAAATAGCGCGGGGGGGGCTTCCTCGATGAAGGACACCAGTTCGTCACGCCTCATCACGTCGGGCAGGTTGGACAGCCCGTGAAAACCAAAGCTGGACAGCGTCTCGCGGCTGCGTTCAAACGCGAACTGGTGTGCCAGGGCCTCGTCCGCAAAGCGGATCCCGAAGCGTTGCTCGAGCATCGGGCGGTGAATGCGTGCGATGCACTCGTCTTCTGGATGAGAGGCCTTGAAATCCGGAGCTGCCATTGCGTCGAGCAGCTTGCGGGAGCGTAGCGAGAAACCACCGTTACCGACACGGTGCGCATCGTGGTATTGCGGCCAGACGGCCCCGATGTAGTCGAACGACAGGAAGGCATCTCGCCACATGGCGGGGTCAATCACATAACCGTCCCACTGCACGATGAGGTGGTGGCTGGTATGGATTTCAGCGCCCATCTCCTTGAGCAGGAAGTGTGAGTAGGCCTCAACCGAGTTGATGTGGAGCACGATTTTCAGTCGGACACCGATAGGCAGATCGCTGATGTTCTGGTCAGGTGCTGTGAACAGGATGGCGTCACCGAACTCGCATAGCGCCATACACCGGCGCATTGCGTCCAAGGCAAGTTCTGGCGTGCGGGTGTCGACACACACCAAGGTGACCTGAGGAAGTTTCAGCATGCCGAGAAGCCTTGGTTCGACGCATTGCAGGGCAAGTAGCAGGCTGCGTACGCTTCTGCCGCTTGGGGCCATGTGTACCGCTGCGCAGCTGCTCGGAGTTCATGTCGCGTTTCGCCGTGCTTGCACATGTCCAGTTGATGCTCGACGATCTGGCGCATGACAACGGCGCTGAAGTCGTGCCAGTAGCCAGCGTGTGGCCCACACACCTCCGGCAACGAAGTCGCCCTTGCCGCCACCACCGGTTTTCCGAAGTACATCGCCTCGATCGGCGGCAGCCCGAACCCTTCCAGCAGCGACGGGAACAGAAACGCCTTGCAATGCGCATACAACCAGGCCTTCTGGGCCTCGGTCACGTCCAGCAGGAAGTGGACATTGCGCAGGCCGAGTCGGGCGACATGATCCTGGTGCTTCTGCACTTCCGGGCTGCTCGGCCCGACCAGCAGCAGGTCCTGCTCGGGCCACTCCGCCGCCATTTCGATCAGGCTGCCGACGTTCTTCGAAGGCGACATGCGGCTGATGTGCAGCAGGTAGTCGCCTTCCGTCAGTGAGAAGTTCGCCGGCTTCTCATGCGGCACCTGGGTCAGGTCGGCCACGCCGTTGTGGATGACGGTGGCAGGCGGCGCCCACGGCAGGTGCGTGCGGATGTCATCGGCCACGAACTGGCTGATGGCGACCAGTTGATGCGCCCGTCGAAGGTGGCGCGTCAGCCGCATGTTCTGCCACCACAGGCTCAGGCCCTTCTTTGCGTACACGTGGTTGAGGTCGTGCACGGTGATGATGTTGCGGCGGCTGTTGACCGGCGGGCGGTAGCGCATGTGCTGGTGCAGCCCGTGCCAGACGTCCAGGTCGACCGGAAAGCGGTGGCGCAGGCGCATGCTGTCGCTCAGTTCGTGATACTGAACGTCGGGCCCGAACAGGCCGTGCCACTGAGCCGGCAGGATGAAGTGGAAGTGCCAGTTGCGCTCGGCTTTCAACTGCGGAGCCTGGCGTGCAAACTGCATCCCCAGCTGGCGCGAGAATTCGGCCAGCCCTTCGTTGAAGTGGCGGATGTGGCCGAACTGCAGGGCGATGTGGAAGGGCTGCGCCGGGGTCATGTGCGCACCTGATTGTGGACCGCGGTGAGCGCGTCTTCCAGGCTGGGCCAGCCAGCGGCCGGGCGCAGCAGGGTGACGTGCTCGCCTTGCGCCAGCCACATGTCGGCCGCATCGGGGCCGAGCACGCTCACCAGCCGTGCGCCTGCGGCGGCCGCCAGGTGGCCGGGCCCGGTGTCGTTGGACACGGTGCAGCGGGCCAGGCGGGTCAACGCGGCATAGGTGCCCAGGTCGACGCCTTCGAGCATGACGGCGCCGGGGTACTGCGTGCGGGCCTGTGCTTCTTCGCCGGGGCCCGGGCACAGCACGACCTGCAGCCCCTGCGCCTGCAGCCGCTGCGCCAGGTTGGGGAAGGGCGGCCAGAGCTTCTTGCCGGTCGTGTCGGCCGCGCCGGAGAAGGGGCAGAGGATCACGAAGTCGGCGCTCGCCAGGCCGTTGGCGGCCAGCAGTGCGCGCGCCTGGGCGCTCTGCTCGGCGCTGGGCTGAAGGCCCAGCGCGCCAGGACGTGCCTCGGCCACCCTCGCAAAGTGGGTGCCGATGCGCCAGTAGTCGTCGGCGGCATGCAGGCCGGCGATGTAAGGCACGCGGTGCGCGAGCAGCAGGCCGCGGCTGTCGCGGTCGTAGCCGGCAGGACGCAGGCCGGCCAGCCGCCCCTCCAGCGCGCTGGAGAACGAGCTGGTGAACAGCAGGTAGTTGGGGCGGCGGGCAAAGCCTGGGTCTCGCTGGCTGAGCTCGTGGCGCAGGGTCTTGAGTTGACGGATGGCGTCGCCCCGGCGAGCCGGCCTCACATGCACGGCCCACCCGTGTCCGGCAAACAGACTCTGTGCCCAGCGCTTGCCGATCAGGTGGAGCTCGTAGCCCTGCTGCTCGAGCATGGTCAGTGTGGGCAGCGACAGCACCGCCTCGCCCACCCAGTTGCACAGGCGGACGATGAGCGGGCGACCTTGGCCGTTGGGGGGGCTCATGCCCGCACCTCGCGCAACACCTCGTCGACCGTGGGCCAGAGGCGGCCGTCGCTGCCGGTGGCAATGCGGTTTTGCGGCCCCCAGGGGCGCCATTGGCCGGGCTTGGTCGGGCCCAGCACGCTGAGCACCGGGGTGCCGACGGCTGCCGCCATGTGGGCGGGTCCCGTGTCATTGGAGACGACCAGGCCTGCGCGCTTGAGCACGCCCAGGTAGGTGCCCAACCCCAGCTTGGGCAGGATCAGGGCGGCGGGGTGGGCCTGGGCCACGTCTTCTTCGCCGGGGCCCGGGCAGGTCACGATGCGCTGCGGTGTGCGCTGGGCGAGTGCCTCGGTGAAGGCAGTGAAGTCGGGCCAGCGCTTGTCCTTGCCGTCGACGTCGCCTGCTGCGTAGGGCACGATGCAGATGAAGCCGGGCGTCAGGCCTTGCGCGGCAAGCAGGCGGTCGGCCTCGGCCTGGTCGGTTTCGCTGACCTTAAGCTGGATGTGCGTGGGCGGGGTGCCACGGTGGCCGGTAAGCCGGCACGCCAGGCCCCAGAACCCTTCAAGTGCATGCGCGGGCGGATCGCGCCGCCAGGCCGGGCGCAGCAGCAGGCTGCGGCCATCCCCCCTGTAGCCCGCCGGTCGGAGCCCGGCCCAACGGGCCTCGAAGGCGCTGGAAAAGGAGTTGGGCATGACCAGGGTGTTGATGCGCTGGTCGAATGTGGCGTCCTGGGCCTGGCATTGCGCGCGCAAGCTCTTCAGTTGCGCAATGCGCTCGCCCAGCGAGCCGGCACGCGTGGTGCAGGGCCAGCATTCGCCGGCCAGCAGCTTGGGCGCCCAGCCTTTGCCGTACAGGTGGAGGTCCCAGCCATGCGACTGCAGCAGGTGCAGTGCGGGCAGGCCGAGAACGACGTCTCCCACCATGTTGCACAGGCGGACGATCAAAGGGCGGGGTGAGGAAACGGTGCGCGGCGTGGACATCGCCCGGGATTGTGCCAGCGTGGGTCTCTGTTGCCGGATTGTTCGGTGGTGGCGGTGCCCGTTGTGCGGCACGCTCGCGACTCAGCGGCGTTCCTGCCGAGGCCCGTAAGGGCAGAACCCCGGTCGAGGGCCGACCTGCGGGTGTTTGCGGCACGTGGCGGGGCGCTGCTCGTACACCGTACAGCGCCGCGTGCTGGCATCCAGGAAGCGGCAGTCGCCATCGGCGCGTCGTGCGAGCGTGTAGATCTCGCTCTTGTGGTGATAGCGCTCGGCAATGCCGGCCTTGATGAGGCGCTTGCTGATCTGCCGTGCTTCCTCATGTTCGGCTTCGAACGGGTCCACGAGCCCCAGCCGGACCAGATCCGGCAGCTTCACTTCCACCGGCATCGTGCAGCAGTTGGCCATGCACGTGTCGCACAGGCCGTTGCGATGGCGGCTCCAGGTCTCGATGCGGTCGACGTCGACGATGTGGATCGAGGATCTCATGGCGTGTGGTGCGCGCAACAGACGAGGGCCGCGCACAAAGCAAAACGCCCACTCGTGAGAGCGGGCGTTTGCGATTGTCTTGGTGGCCTGGGGCGGAATCGAACCACCGACACGCGGATTTTCAATCCGCTGCTCTACCAACTGAGCTACCAGGCCTCTGGGTTTCCCCTTCGGTTTTCGCTGTCTGCGAAGCAGTGATCAGCGAAGACCTAGACTATACATCAATTTGCGGCGGTTTTCTTGCTGCGGCCCAAATCGACGCCCAGCTGTTTCAATTTTCGATACAGGTGGGTGCGCTCCAGGCCGGTCTTCTCGGCGACACGGGTCATGCTGCCGCCTTCACGGGCCAGGTGGAACTCGAAGTACGCGCGCTCGAAGTCGTCGCGGGCTTCGCGCAGTGGGCGGTCGAGCTCGAAGCTCTGTTCGTGCTGCGGGCCGGTGTGCACGGGTGTGCTGACGATGGGAGCGTGGCTCATGCCGTAGCTCACCGGGGCGCGGTGCGGTTCGACGTGGCCCACCAGTTCGCTGCGGATCGGCGAGATGGTGGCGGGGCTGTTGCTCACCGCGGCGTACGAGGGGGCGGCGGTGATCGGCGTGACGGTGGCCAGGTGCACCGGTGGGGTCGCAACCACGGCGGGGCGCGGGGCCGGTTTGGTCAGGCCCTGTTCCACTGCGCGCAGCAGCTTCTGCATGGTGATGGGCTTCTCGAGGAAGGCCATCGCGCCGAACTTGGTGGCTTCCACAGCGGTGTCGATCGTGCCGTGGCCGGACATCATGATGACGGGCATCGTGAGTTGGCCGCCAGCCGACCATTCCTTGAGCAGCGTGACACCGTCGACATCGGGCATCCAGATGTCGAGCAGGATCAGGTCCGGCTTGCACTGTTCGCGCATCACGCGCGCCTTCGCGGCGTTCTCCGCCACTTCGACAGAGTGACCTTCGTCGGTCAGGATCTCTGACAGGAGGGCACGGATGCCCAGTTCGTCGTCAACAACAAGAATGGTGGCCATGAATGTGGAAGTGCACCGGGTATCGGGAAAACAACGCTCAGTGTCCCCGATCCGCGGTTGATTTGGATGACAGCTGTGAAAATGATAGCGAAACTTGTGCCCCGCTCCCGGGAACACCCCCTGCGGGATAGCCCGCAGCAGCGGTCACATCCCCCTGGGATTCGCCCACATTGCGCACTTTGACCAGGGCGCCGTGCTCGTCGGCGATCTTCTTGACCACCGCCAGCCCCAGGCCCGTGCCCTTGGATTTGGTCGTGATGTAGGGCTCGAAGGCGCGCTTGAGGATGTGAGGGGCGAAACCGGGGCCATTGTCGCGCACGATGAGGCGCACCGCGCGAATGCCACCATCGGCGTGGCGGGGGGCGTCGGTGCGCACCAGCACGGTGGGCTGGCCGTGCTCGGGCGGGCGCTCTTCCAGGGCATCGAAGGCGTTCTGCACCAGGTTGTGCACCACCTGCCGCAGCAGCGTTGCGTCACCCTGAATCAACGGCAGATCCGGGGCCAGCGTCACCTGCAGGCGGCCCTGCTCGACCGCATGGCCGTACAGCGCGGTCACATCCTGCACCAGCGCATTGAGGTCGAGCGGTTGCAGGCGGGCCGAGGGCAGGCGGGCGTAGTCGCGGAACTCGTTGATCAGCGTCTTGAGTGCCTGCACCTGGTTGACGATGGTGTCGACCGAGCGGCGCAGCAGGCTGCGCTCCGGCTCACCGGCGAGCTTGTCCTCCAGCTTGAGTTGCAGGCGCTCGGCCGAGAGCTGGATCGGCGTCAGCGGGTTCTTGATCTCGTGGGCCACGCGGCGGGCCACCTGACTCCAGGCCTCGGCGCGCTGGGCCGACACGACCTCGGTGAGGTCGTCGAACACGATGAGGGTTTCCTGGCGGGGCAGTTCGGCGCCGCGCACCAGCAGGGTCAGGGCCTCGGGGTAGTTCGGCAGTTTCAGCTCGTACGCTTCCTGCCATTGCTGGCGTTCGCCCGGCGTGGGGTCGTTGGCGTGCAGGTCGAAGCGGGCTTTCAGCGTCTGGGCGAAGTCTTCCAGGCCGGTCACATCCGACAGCGGGCGGCCGCGGTAGGCCGACAGCGGGAGACGCAGGATCCGCGTGGCGCCCGGGTTGACGGTCTCGATGTGGCCATCGGCGTCGAACACGATGACGCCCGCGCTGAGGTTGTCGAGAATGGTCTGCAGGTGGGCGCGGGCCGATTCGAGGTCGGCGACACTGCGGTCAGCCAGGGTGCGGGCGTCGGCGAGCTGCTGTGTCATGGCGGCGAACGAGCGGGTCAGGCCGCCGAGTTCGTCGCCCGAGGTGAAGATGGGCTTGGGGCGCAGGTCGCCGCGGGCCACTTCGCCCACGCCTTCGGCCAGCAGCAGCAGCGGCCGGGCGAGCTGCTGCCCGAGGATGGCCGCCAGCAGGAAGGCCCCGAACACGGCCAGGATGAGGGCGAGCGTCAGGGTGCCGATGTACATGCGGCGCAGCCCTTCACGGCCGAGGGAGCGCTGCTGGTACTCGCGGTAGGCCGCCTGCACGTCGAGCGCGTTGCGCACCAGGTCGGCTGGCAGCTTGAGCGTGACCATCAGGAAGTGCCCCTTGGCCTGCAGGCTGAAGCTGCGGTCAGGCATCCAGGCCAGGGCAACGAGGCGGGGGCTCACTTCGTCGCGGGCCTCATCGACAGGAGGCGGGGCGGTGCCGTGGTCCGTGCCGTCGTCCAGCCCTTCCACCATGGCCGTGACCCCGCGGTTGCGGGCATCCTGCCGCCAGGTGAGCGGCAGGCGCTCGGCGGCGAGGATGCGCGATGCGCGGCCGCCGGCGGAATGGACGGCCAGCCCGCCTTCGTTGAGCAGCGTCACGGTGTCGGCGCCCATCTGTTCGCGCACCCGTTCGAGCTCCAGCAGACCGGGGTTGTCCGACAGGCGGTCGGCGGCCACGCGGGTCTGCTTGGCGGTGTCGCGCGTGAGGGTGTCGAGCGTGCTGCGACCGAGGTTGAGACCGGCCTCCAGCGCACCTTCCACCCGCACGTCGAACCAGGTCTCGATGCTGCGTGAGACGAACTGGTAGGACACCGTGTAGATCAGCAGGCCGGGCAACAGCCCCACGAGCCCGAAGATGCCGGCGAGTTTGAGCAGCAGCCGGCTGCCGAACTTGCGGGCGCGCAGCCGCAGTGCAAGGCGGCCCAGGGCCAGCAGGATGACCACGCCGAGCAGCGCGGCCACGGTGACGTTGGTCCAGAAGAGCCAGGTGAAATGCGGCTCGAGCCGCTCGCTGTTCTGGGTGGCGAAGACGAGCAGGAAGGCGAGGATCAGGCCGGTGGCCGTCATGGCGACACCGGAGACGATCCACGCCCAGCGGTTGGGCTTGATCGGGCTCATGAGGGGGGCATCAGACCGGCGGCACCGGCACGCGGCGCTCGACGGACACGTTCCAGTTCGGCTGGCCGCCGAGGCCGATCTGCAGGGGGCGTGGCAGCTCGTTGGGGTCCAGCATGAAGCGGAAGGCGACCTCGTAGTCCTGTTCGTCGGCGTAGGCAATGGGCTCTGCGATGCGCCAGCGGTTCGTGCGGCGCAGTGCGTCCAGCGCGTCGCCGAGCTGGTTGTACTGGCGACTCAGGCCATCGAAGTTCACGCGCCAGTGCCGGGTGAGCGGCTGGTAGGCCAGGCGCCAGCGGCGCACGGCCCGGGCGCGGGTCTGGTCGAGCCAATACCAGCGCGGGCGCAGCAGTTCGGCGCGTGCCACGAAGGTGACCGCCACGCCCTTGCCGAGCGCCGACTCGATGTCGTCCGGGAGGTCGAAGCGCACGTCGTAGCTGAGCAGCAGGCCTTCATCGGCCCGCTGTACCGCCAGTCGGTTGAGCACCAGGCCGGCTTGCGGAGCAGCCTCGGCCAGCGCCGCACGCCCCGCGACCGCCATCGGCATGGCGAGCAGGGCGGAGGCACTGCGGTGCAGCATCTCTCGGCGGCGCATCTGGGGCATCACGCACCTGGAGGTGTTCGGGTCAACAAGGCGTAGAAGAAGCCGTCGCCGCGGTCGGCATGGCCAGGGTCAAGGTATTCGACCACAGGCAGCAGGTGGCCGGGGGAGGGCAGAACGCGGGCGTCCGGCGTGCGTTGCAAAAACGCGTCGACCCGATCCTGACCCTCCATGCGGAAGACCGAGCAGGTGCAGTACAGCAGATGACCGCCCGGGCGCAGCAGGGGCCACAGGGCGTCGAGGATGGCGTCCTGCGTGCGGGCCAGCGCGGCGATGTCCGATTCGCGACGCAGCCAGCGCACGTCCGGATGGCGGCGCACGATGCCGGAGGCACTGCAGGGCGCGTCCAGCAGGATGGCATCGAAGGGCTGGCCGTCCCACCAGCCGGCGGGCTGGCTGGCGTCGGCGGCCAGGGTGCGGGCGCGCAGGCCCAGGCGCTCCAGCGTGTCGTTGACACGGGTCAGACGCTCCGGGTCGGCGTCCAGCGCGGTCACGTCCAGGTCGGCCAGTTCCAGCAGATGGGCGGTCTTGCCGCCCGGTGCGGCGCAGGCGTCGAGCACCCGGGCGCCCGCAGGCAAGGGCCGGCCGCCGGCATGCACCAGCAGCGGTGTGGCCATCTGGGCGGCGGTGTCCTGCACGGACACATCGCCCGCATCGAAGCCGGGCAGGCGCTGCACCGGCACCCCGTGCGGCAGGACGATGGGAGAGGGCGCGCCGGGTACCTCGGCAGCCGGTGGCGGGGCGTCGGCTGGCAGCAGGCCGGCTTCCACCAGGCGCGCGCGGTAGGCCGCCACGCTGCCATGCCGGGTGTTCACCCGCAGCGTCATGGGAGGCTGTTCCTGGTTGGCCATGAGGATGGCCTGCCAGTGCTCGGGCCAGTCCTTCTGCAGCCGCTTGATCCACCAGGCCGGGTGGTTGAAGCGCGCGAGCGGGTCTTCTTCCAGTTCGGCCAGCAGGGCTTCCTGTTCACGCAGGAAACGGCGCAGCACGGCGTTGACAAAGCCGCTGGCCGCCTTGGTGCGGCGCTTGGCCGCTTCCACGGCCTGGTCGACCAGGGTGTGGCCGGCGTATTCCGGGCCGCTGGCCAGGGCCAGGGCCGACAGCAGCAGGGCATCCACCCACGGCGCGGGTGCCTTGGGCACGAGCTTGTTGCGCAGCGCCTGCGCCAGGCCCAGCCGGCGGAGCACCGCAAACGACAGGGCCTGCACGCCCGGACGCTGCGCGGCCGGCTGCCCGGCCAGCACGTCGGTGAGCGAGCGGCCCTCACGCACCGCGGCCACGGCCTCGGCGCACCCGGTCAGCAGCTGCCACAGCGGCAGGCTGCCGCTCGGTGGCGCAGCGTGCGGCCCGGAGGCCGGGGTGGATCGGGGCGGGGTACGGCGAGGCGGAGGCTGTTGGCGCATGGCGCGCAGTCTATGCGCTGCCGTGGCCGCGGGCGGGTCAGGATGGCGTCAGGCGCCCAGGAAATGCCGGCGGTAGCGCGATGGCAGATCGGCGATGCGCATCAGCATGGGCAGGTCGGCGGTGTGGAAGTCGGGGTCCCACGCCGGGGCGCCGAGCACCTTGGCGCCCACGCGCAGGTAGCCCTTGATCAGCGCGGGCGGCTCGACCTGCAGGTGGCGGTCCAGTTCGTCGACTGGCAGCGGCAGGCGGGGGCGCACTTGCAGGTCGATCGGGGCGAGGTGTGTGTGGCGCAGCTGCTCCCACAGGCTGGCGGCCACGTGGCCGCCGTCGCGCATGCTGATGCTGGCGCAGCCCACCATGGTGTCGAGCTCGTTGCGCACCATGAACTCGGCCAGGGCCCCCCACAGCGCCATGATGGCGCCGCCGTGGCGGTGATCCGGGTGCACGCACGAGCGGCCCAGCTCGACCATGCGGCTGCGCATCGGGCGCAGGCGGGTCAGGTCGAATTCGGTCTCGCTGTACAGGCCGCCCACGCGGCGGGCTGCATCGGGCGTCAGCACGCGGTAGGTGCCGATCACGTCGCCAGGCTCGCCATCCGTGCCCATCAGGCGCACCAGCAAATGCTCGCAGTACGGGTCGAACAGGTCGATGTCGTGACCGGGCGGGCTGCCGGCGGGCACATTCAGGCGCGCGCCCATTTCATCCGCGAAGACACGGTACCTCAGTCGTTGAGCGGCGCGAACATCTTCTTCAGAGCTTGCCCAAACGACCGCCAGGCCGGCGCGGCTGGCCGCGTCTTCACCGTGCGCTGCGCCCGGATGAAGTGACCTCCGGGCGGCACGGGTCTCGGCCGACAGGCGGGTGGACAGGTCTGCCATCGGCAGCGTGGGCAGAGGCAGGTCACGCATGGTCATCTCCAGGGGCTTCGTGGACATGAGCCTCGACTGTGGGCAGGTGGGGTGACGTGCCCATGAACCTGGCGTGACAGTTGCATGACGCACCGGCCATCCGGCCGTGATGGGTGTCAACCCTGAGGCCGCACACCCCGGGTACGGGGGTGCCCACTGTTACGATCAAGCCATGAGCATCCAGATCTTCGGCCTGCCGGTGTCACGCGGCGTGGCCATCGGCCGCGCCGTGCTGGTGGCGTCCAGCCGGGTGGACGTGCCGCACGTCTTCATCGACCCCACCCTGATCGAATCGGAGGTGGGGCGGCTGCTGAGCGCGCGCGACGTGGTGGCCACCGAGTTCGAGGTGCTCAAGCGCGATCTGCCTGCCGATGCGCCGGCGGAACTGGCGGCGCTGCTCGATGTGCACCTGATGCTGGTGCAGGATGAGGCCCTGGTGGGCGCGTCTGCAGACTGGATCCGCGAGCGCCACTACAACGCGGAGTGGGCGGTGTCCGCGCAGCTGGAGGTGCTGGCGCGCCAGTTCGACGAGATGGACGACCCGTACATCCGCGAACGCAAGGCCGACCTGGAGCAGGTGGTGGAGCGCCTGCTGCGCAGCCTGAGCAAGGGCAAGCCGTCGGCCGTGCCGGATGGGGGCGAGCACCGCGATTTCGGGGGCGACGAACCGCTGGTGCTGGTGGCCAGCGACATCGCACCGGCCGACATGCTGAACTTCAAGCGCAGCGTGTTCAAGGGCTTCGTGACCGACGTGGGAGGCAAGACCTCGCACACGGCCATCGTGGCGCGCAGCATGGACATCCCGGCCGTCGTGGGCGCCCGCCAGGCCAGCCACCTCATCCGTCAGGACGACTGCATCATCATCGATGGCGATGCCGGGCTGGTCATCGTCGACCCGTCGCCCATCGTGCTGGAGGAATACCGCTTCCGGCAGCGTCAGAGCGAGCTGGAGCGCGGGCGGCTGGCCCGGCTGCGGCACACGCCGGCGGTCACGCTCGATGGTGAGCGCGTCGAGCTGCTGGCCAACATCGAGATGCCGGAAGACGCCCCGGCCGCACTGGAAGCTGGCTCGGTGGGCGTCGGGCTGTTTCGCTCCGAGTTCCTGTTCATGAACCGCGGTGGCAACCTGCCCGATGAAGAGGAGCAGTACGACGCCTACCGCCGTGCCGTCGAGTCGATGAAGGGCCTGCCCGTCACGATCCGCACGGTCGACATCGGCGCCGACAAGCCGCTCGATGGCCTGTCGGCGGCCGAGCTGCGACATGAATCGGTGCTGAACCCGGCGCTCGGCCTGCGGGCCATCCGCTGGAGCCTGTCCGAGCCGAGCATGTTCCGTCGACAGCTGCGGGCGCTGTACCGCGCGGCGGTGCACGGGCCGGTGAAGATCTTGATTCCGATGCTGGCTAGCCAGCGCGAGATCACGCAGACCATGGAGCACATCGCCCACGCGAAGCGCCAGTTGACCGAGGCTGGCCGCTCCTTCGGCGAGGTGCAACTCGGGGCCATGATCGAGGTGCCCGCCGCGGCCCTGACCCTGCCGCTGTTCCTCAAGCACTTCGACTTCCTGTCGATCGGCACGAACGACCTGATCCAGTACACGCTGGCGATCGACCGCGCCGACGAGGCCGTGGCCCATCTGTACGACGCGTGGCACCCTGCGGTCCTGCAACTCGTGGCCAACACCATCACCCAGGCCCGTGCCGCGGGCAAAGGCGTGAGTGTGTGCGGCGAAATGGCGGGCGATCCGGCCTTCACCGAGCTGCTGCTGGCCATGGGGTTGCGCAGCTTCTCGATGCACCCCACGCAGGTGGCGTCGGTCAAGCAGCGTGTGCTGCGGGCCGACACGCGCCGCCTGGCGCCTCTCCTTGATCAGGTCCTCTACAGCGAAGACCCGGAAGCCGCCTGCGAAAGCCTGTTGTCGCAGACAAACGGCGGGGCCTCGCCGGTGGCGCGTCGCGCCTGACCCGCTAAGCCGCGATCAGCGCTGGCCCAGCGTTTCCCAGCGTTCCAGCAACGCCAGCAGCGCCTCGTCGATCTCCTCGACGCGGGCATGCAGGGCCGCCACGTTCGCGCCTTCCTTGCTGTAGACATCCGGGTCGGCGAGCTGCTTGTTCAGTTCGGCCTGTTCGGTCTCGAGTGCCTCGATGCGGGCGGGCAGTTCGTCCAGCTCACGCTGCTCCTTGTAGCTCAGCTTGCGTTTCGGCTGGGCCACCACGGCGGCTGCCGGCGCCGCGGCGGGCGCGGTGTCGGCGGCCACGCTCACCGGTGTGCGCGTGTCGGCTTCCGGCGTCTGCTTGACGGCGGCGGCAATGGCGGCTGCCCCCGGCTTGCCGGCCGCAATGGCCTGCGCGCGGCGCGACTGGATCAGCCAGTCTTCGACGCCACCTTCGTATTCGCGCCAGTGGCCGTTGCCCTCGGCCACCAGGGTCGAGGTGACCACGTTGTCCAGGAAGCGCCGGTCATGGCTGACCAGGAAGACGGTGCCCGGGTACTCGGCCAGCAGGTCTTCGAGCAGGTCGAGCGTGTCGATGTCAAGGTCGTTGGTGGGTTCGTCGAGCACCAGCACGTTGCTGGGCTTGGCGAACAGGCGCGCCAGCAGCAGGCGGTTGCGCTCCCCGCCGCTGAGCGTGCGCACGGGCGAGTTGGCGCGCGCCGGCGAGAACAGAAAGTCCTGCAGATAGCCCATCACGTGCTTGCGCGAGCCGTTGATCTCGATCCACTCGCTGCCCGGGCTGATGAAGTCGGCCAGCGTGGCGTCGAGGTCGAGGTGATCACGCATCTGGTCGAAGTACGCCACCGCGAGGTTGGCGCCTTGCTTCACGGTGCCGCTGTCGGGCGCCAGTTCGCCCAGGATCATCTTCAGCAGCGTGGTCTTGCCCGCGCCGTTGGAGCCGACCAGGCCCACCTTGTCGCCCCGCAGGATGGTGCCCGTGAACCCCTTGACGATGGTGCGGCCGCCGTAGGCCTTGGAGACGTCTTCGAGTTCCGCCACGATCTTGCCGCTGCGGTCGCCCTGCGAGACCTCGAGCTTGACGCGGCCCACCACATCACGGCGCGACGAGCGCGCGGCACGCAGGCCTTCCAGGCGCTTGATGCGCGCCACCGAGCGCGTGCGGCGGGCTTCCACGCCCTTGCGGATCCACACCTCCTCCTGCGCCAGCAGCTTGTCGAAGCGGGCGTTGGCGACAGCCTCGTCGGCCAGTTCCTGCTCCTTCAGCGTCTGGTAGGCAGCGAAGTTGCCGGGGTAGCTGCGCAGCTGGCCGCGGTCGAGCTCGACGATGCGGGTGCACACGTTGTCCAGGAAGGCGCGGTCGTGGGAGATCAGCAGGATGCTGCCCTTGAAGTCCTTGAGCAGGTCCTCCAGCCACGTGATGGCATCCAGGTCCAGGTGGTTGGTGGGCTCGTCAAGGAAGAGCACATCGGGGCTGGCCACCAGGGCGCGGGCCAGGGCGACGCGCTTCTTCATGCCGCCCGAGAGGCTCGCAATCGGGAGGTCGGCCGAGAGGTTCAGGCGCTGCAGGGTTTCTTCGACGCGCTGCTCCCAGTTCCAGCCGTTGCGGGCCTCGATCTGGGTCATGAGCGATTCCATGTCGTCGGCATCGCCTTCGCCGTGCGTGATCGCCTCGAAGCGTTCGCGCAGCGCGCGAATGTCGCCCAGGCCTTCGCTCACCGTGCTCTCCACGGTGGCGTCGTCGGCGAATGCCGGCTCCTGCGGCACGTAGGCCAGCTCGACGCCTTTTTGCACCTGCAGCTGGCCGTCGTCGGGCTTCTCCAGCCCGGCGAGGATCTTCAGCAGCGAGGACTTGCCGGTGCCATTGCGGCCAATCAGCCCGACGCGTTCGCCGGTTTCGAGCGAGAACGAGGCATGGTCGAGGAGGGCGACGTGGCCGAAAGCGAGTTGAGCCTGGCTCAGGGTGAGGACGGCCATGGTGGCGGGCAGCAAGCAAAAGCGGAAAAGCTGCATTGTCGCCCCAAGCAGGGGGCAGACCCGTGCAGATCGGCGCGAGACAATGGCGCGATGTCTGGCTTGTTGCTCCGGGCGCGCACCGGCGTCGGTCTGTTGGGGTGGATGGTGGTGTGGGTCTTGTGGTCGGTGTGGCCCGTGTCGGGCGCGCGCGCGGCCAGCGACGCCGTGGCCGTGCGGAGCGTGCCGCTGCACGGTGAAATGCTGCACCACCTGCACGAGGCCTGCGTGCTGATCGGCGCCCGGGGTGCCGATGGCGTGCCGCCCCCTGACGGACCCTGGTTGCACACGCACCTGCCGCACCGCTGGATGGACACCCATCCGGGTCACACCGGCTCGATGTGGTATCGCTTCCGGGTCGATCTGGCGGGCGTGCCCAAAGGGCCATGGGCCGTCTACCTGCCCCGCGTCTCGATGAACGGGCAGGTGTGGATCAACGGTGTGGCCTTGCCGTTCTCGGGCTCGATGACCGAGCCCGTGACGCGGAACTGGTACGTCCCGCTGCTCTTCACGGTGCCGTCCACCTTGTGGCGCGACGGCGCCAACGTCATCGACGTGCGGGTGGCCAGTGGTCATGCTGCCCGTGAGGGGCTGGCGCCCATTGCGGTGGGCCCGCTGGAGCAGGTCATGCAGCCCTACCGCTGGCGCCGCTGGATCCAGGTCGATCTGATGAACTTCATCCACACGGCCCTCATCACCAGCGGCCTGCTGATGGGGCTCGGCTGGTGGCGCGATCGCAGCCAGGGCGCCGTGGCCTACATGGGTCTGGCAGCCTTCACCTGGGGCCTGTCGACGCTGTTGATGATCCGGCCCGAGCCGCTGAGCGACCCGTCCTTCTGGGAAGGCCTGCGGTCCACGCTCACGCACTGGTATCAGCTGGCGCTGTGCGCCTTCTTCTTTCGCATTGCAGACTGCCCGCCGCGCTGGCTGGCGCGCGTGTTCGGGGCACTCATGCTGCTGGTCGCCGGCTACCACGCCACGGCGGCCGACTTCGTCCGCACGGCGTATGTCTATGGGGCCACTTACCTCATTGCGCTGGTCGGCATGGGGCTCGCCATCTCGCACGTGATCCGCACGCGACGGCCGGATGGCGGCTGGCTGGTGCTGGGCTGTGCGGTGCTGGTCCCCGCGGCCTTCCACGACATGCTGATCGTGACCGGCGCGCTGCCCTTCGATGCGGTCTACCTGATGGGCATCTTCGGCCCGGTGCTGATCGCGTGCAACTTCGTGGTGCTGGCCGGCGACCAGGGGCGATCGCGGGCGGCGCTGCACGAGCTCAACCGCACGCTCGCCACCCGTGTCGCCGAGCGCGAGGCCGCCCTGCGTGACAGCTTCGCCCGGCTGTCTGCGCTCGAGAAGGCGCAGGCCGCCACCGCCGAGCGTGCGCGCATCGTGCAGGACATGCACGATGGCGTGGGTGCGCACCTGACTTCGGCGCTGCGGCAGCTTCAGGCCCCCGGTGCGCGGCCCCCGGACATCGGGCTCGTGACCCAGACGCTGCGTGATTCGCTGGCCCAGCTCAAGCTCACGATCGATGCGATGTCGCTCGCGCCGGGCGATGTGGCGGGGCTGCTGGCCAGCTGGCGGTACCGACTCGCGCCGCGCCTCGAGGCCGCCGGCATCACGTTGCGCTGGGACGTGGCGCCTTTGCCCGCCTGGCCCGACGGCAGCCCGCCCGCCCTGCGACAGCTTCAATACATCCTGTACGAGGCGCTGTCCAACGTGCTGCAGCACGCACATGCCACGCAACTGGTGCTGGCTGCGCGCGCCTTGCCCGATGCCATCGAGGTCACCCTCATAGACAACGGTGGCGGCTGGGATCCCGGCGCCGCGCCCCGTGGGCAGGGCATTGTCGGCATGCTGGGCCGCGCCAGTCAGATCGGCGTGGCGCTGCACTTCGACACCCCGCGGGACGGCGGCCTCGCCGTGCGGCTCGTGCTGCCGCTGGCTGCGTCTGCGCCCGGCCCGGGCTCTGCAGTCGGTATATCCTCGTCCACATGAACCGCGACGCCCCCTGGGACGTGGTGCTGGTCGAGGACAATCAGCTGACCCGTCAGTTCCTCGAGCAGTCCATCGATGCCCATCCCGCCTTGCACCTGCGCGCCAGCTTCGGCACGCTGGCGCCGGCCGCGGCGTGGTTCGAACACCGGGGGGCCGACTTGTTGCTGGTCGACCTGGGGCTGCCGGATGGCAGTGGCCTGAGCCTGCTGCGCCAGGTGCACCAGCGCTGGCCCGCGTGCGACATGCTGGTCGTGTCGATGTTCGGGGATGAGGCCAACGTGGTGGCCAGCATCGAAGCCGGTGCGGTGGGCTATGTGCACAAGGACGACGAGGCGGCCGACATTGCGGCCACGCTGCTGGCCGTCAAGCAGGGCGCCTCCCCGATTTCGCCGATGATCGCGCGCCACTTGCTCAAACGACTGCGCCCGGTTCCCGATTCCGGGCGGATCGCCGAACCGGACCGCGCCGCGCCCGTGCCGCTCATGGCCACGGCGATGCCGTCGGAGGCGGCCGACGTGCCCGCGCCGGTCAGCCTGAGCCGTCGCGAACAGGAAGTGCTCGAGTTCATCGCCCGTGGCTATGCCTACGCCGAGATCGCGCGCGAGCAGGGCATCACCGTGCACTCGGTGCAGACCTACATCAAGAAGCTGTATGCCAAGCTCGCCGTCCACTCGCGCAGCGAGGCCGTGTACGAAGCGAGCCGGCTCGGGCTGCTCGACGTGTTCGGCCGGCCGCGGGGCTGAACACGCCTTGAACCGTCAGCCCTTCAGGCGGGCTTCCAGCGCATCGATGAAGCGCGCCGCCACATCCCACCCGGTCTGCTGCGTGATCTCCTGGAAGCAGGTCGGGCTCGTCACGTTGATCTCGGTGAGACGGTCGCCGATGATGTCCAGGCCCACGAGCAACAGGCCACGTGCCGCCAGGATGGGGCCGAGGTGGCGGGCAATCGTCAGATCCGACTCGCTCAGGGGCTGAGCCACCCCTTTGCCGCCCGCGGCCAGGTTGCCCCGGACCTCGCCCCCCTGCGGGATGCGCGCCAGCGCGTAGGGCACCGGCTCGCCATCGATGACCAGCACCCGCTTGTCGCCCTCGCTGATGGCCGGCAGGAACTTCTGCACCATGATGGTCTGCGTGCCATTGCGCGTGAGGGTTTCGGCCACGCTGCCGAGGTTCAGCCCGTCGTCCTTCACACGGAAGATGCCCGCGCCGCCCATGCCGTCCAGCGGCTTGAGGATCACGTCACGGTGCTGCGCGTGGAAGGCGCGCACGGTCTCGATGTCGCGCGTGACCAGCGTGGGCGCAATGAACTGCGGGTAGGCCATGATGGCCAGCTTCTCGGGGTGCTCGCGCAGCGCCTGCGGGCTGTTGAACACGCGGGCGCCTTCGCGCTCCGCCTGGCTCAGCAGGTGGGTGGCGTACAGGTACTCGGCGTCGAAGGGCGGGTCCTTGCGCATCAGCACGGCGTCGGCGTCGGCCAGCGCCACCACGGCCATTTCTTCGACGGTGTACCAGTCGTCGGCATCGCCGGTCAGCGTGATGCGGGCGGCCTCGGCCTGCACCCGGCCGTCGCGTTGCCACACGATTTGCGGCGGCTCGCAGGCCCAGAGTTCATGGCCCCGCGCAGCGCCCTCACGCATCATCGCGAAGGTGCTGTCCTTGTAGGTCTTGAAGGTGTCGAGCGGGTCGACAACGAAAAGCAGCTTCATGGTGTCTCGGTCGGTTCGGTGGGATGTCGGAAGTGTTCCACGAACAGCGTCAACGCGCCGGCGACCAGGCCCCAGAAGGCCGATCCGATGCCCAGCAGCGTCACGCCCGACAGTGTCACAAGAAAAGTGATGATGGCCGCCTCGCGGTAGCGCACGTCGTGCAGCGCGTTGGCCAGGCCATTGGCGATGGTGCCCAGCAGGGCCAGGCCCGCCACCGAGATCACCAGGGCCTGCGGAAACGCCGCCAGGAGCCCGGCCACGGCCCCACCCAGCAGGGCCATGAGGATGTAGAACACGCCGGCGTAGACGGCCGCGGTGTAGCGGCGGGCCGGCTCGGGGTGGGCGTGCGGGCTCAGCACGATGGCGGCGGTGATGGCCGCCAGGTTGAACGTGTAGCCGCCGAACGGGGCGAGCACCAGCGTCAGCACGCCCGACCAGCTCATCAGCGGTGACACCGGGGACGGGTAGCCCGCCACGCGGAGGGCGGAAATGCCCGGCACCGCCTGCGAGGCCATGGTGACGATGAACAGCGGCAGACCCATGCCCACCACGGCGTGCCACGAGAACGCCGGCATCACGAACACCGGGCTGGCCAGATTCAGATTGAGCTGGGACGCATCCAGCTGCCCGCGCACGCCCGCCACCGCCATGCCCACACCCAGGACGAAGATCACCGCATAGCGCGGCATCCAGCGCTTGCCCAGCAGGTAGGCCACGAGCATGGTGATGACCAGCAGCGGCTCGCCGGAAGCCGCCGAGAAGGACTGCAGCGCAAAGCGCGCCAGAATGCCCGCCAGCAGCGCCGAAGCCAGCGCGACGGGGATGCGGTCCATCATCCGCTCGAACACGCGCGTTGCCCCGCACAGCCACATCAGCAGCCCGCACACCAGGAAGGCACCGGTCGCCTCGGCCAGGCTCACGCCCGTTGACGCGGTGGCGATCACGGCCGCGCCGGGGGTTGACCAGGTCACCAGCACGGGTGCGCGCAGCCACAGCGACAGGCCGATGCTGCCCACGCCCATGCCCACACCCAGGGCCAGCACCCACGAGCTGAGCTGGTCGGGCGTGGCGCCCAGCAGCCGGGCCGCCTGGAACACCAGCGCAATGGTGCTGGTGAAGGCCACCAGCGTGGCCACGAAGCCCGCCGACACCGACGAGAGCGCCGAGTCGCGCACCAGGCGCGACAGGAGGCTGGGCGACGCGTTCAGAGCTCGACCTTCGAACCCAGCTCGACCACGCGGTTGGCCGGCAGGCTGAGGAAGTCGGCCACGCCCGACGCGTTGCGGTGCATGCTCGCAAACAGCTTCTCGCGCCACGGCGCCATGCCACCGCCGATGGTCGGGATCACGATGTCACGCGACAGGAAGTAGCTGGTTTCCATGTCGTCGATGTGGACGCCGTGCTGGCGCACCAGCTTGAGCGCTTCCGGCACGTCCGGTTCGTTCTTGAAACCGAAGTGCAGCATGATCTGCCAGCAGCTGTTGCCCAGCGATTCGATCTCGACGCGCTGGTCGAAGCCGATCCACGGCACCTCGTGCGACTTCACCGTCACGAACAGGTTCTGCTTGTGCAGCACCTTGTTGTGCTTCAGGTTGTGCAGCAGGGCGTTTGGCGTGGTGCCTGCGTCGGCATTGAGAAAGACGGCCGTGCCTTCCACACGCTGCGGCGGGCTGGAGAACACGGCCTCCAGGAAGGGCAGCAGGTCGATCGAGTCCGAACGCAGG
The DNA here is from genome assembly GCF_003100395.1 of Aquabacterium olei. NCBI lineage: Bacteria > Pseudomonadati > Pseudomonadota > Betaproteobacteria > Burkholderiales > Sphaerotilaceae > Aquabacterium > Aquabacterium olei. The sequence goes on along the minus strand of NZ_CP029210.1, from coordinate 3,044,891 downwards.
CGCTCGCTGAGCAGCGCCCGCCCATCCCGCCAGGTCATCATCAGGCTGAACATCACCACGCCGATCAGCAGTGGGAACCAGCCGCCATCCACGACCTTGATCACGTTCGCACTGAAGAACATGATGTCGATCACGAAGAAGATGCCGGTGGCGCCGATGCACAGCGCCAGCGGCAGCTTCCAGGCAAAACGGATCACGAAGAAGGTCATCACCGTGGTGATCAGCATGTCGATCGTGACGGTGATGCCGTAGGCCGCGGCCAGCTTGCTGCTCGAGCCAAAGAAGATCACGGCCAGCACGATGCAGCCGTACAGCGTCCAGTTCACGAAGGGGATGTAGATCTGGCCCGTCTCGTTGACCGAGGTGTGCAGGATGCGCAGACGCGGCAGGTAGCCCAGCTGGATCACCTGCTTGGTGACCGAGAAGGCGGCCGAAATCAGGGCCTGCGACGCGATCACGGTGGCGCAGGTGGCCAGGCCCACCAGCGGGTACAGCGCCCAGTGCGGCGCCATCTCGAAGAAGGGGTTTTCGACGTTCTCGGGATGGGCCAGCAGCATGGCGCCCTGGCCAAAGTAGTTCAGCGTCAGCGCGGGCAGCACCAGGCTGAACCACGCCAGCCGGATGGGCTTCTTGCCGAAGTGGCCCATGTCGGCATACAGCGCCTCGGCGCCGGTGGCGCACAGGATCACCGAGCCCAGCGCCACGAAGGCCATGCCCGGGTGGGTGAAGACGAACAACAGGGCGTGATGCGGGCTGAGCGCGGCCAGCACCGCTGGATTGCCGACGATGTGCATGACCCCCAGCACCGCCAGCACGATGAACCACAGTGCCGTGATGGGGCCGAAGAACTTGCCGATGCCGCCGGTGCCGTGCTTCTGGACCATGAACAGGCCCGTGAGCACCACGAGCGTGACCGGCACGACGAAGCGCTCCAGCGCGGGCGCGGCCACCTCCATGCCCTCCACCGCCGACAGCACCGACACGGCGGGGGTGATCACCCCGTCACCGAAGAAGATGGCCGTGCCGAAGATGCCGATGCCCAGCAGCTTGGCGCGCAGCGCCGGCCGGTCGGCCACCGCGGTGGAGGCCAGGGCCAGCATGGCAATCAGGCCGCCTTCGCCGTTGTTGTCGGCCCGCAGGATCAGCGTCACGTACTTCAGCGAGACGATCACCATCAGCGTCCAGAAGATCATCGACAGGATGCCGTAGATGTTTTCGGGCGTGAGCGGCACGTGGCCGTGCGCGAACACCTCCTTGAGGGCATACAGGGGACTGGTGCCGATGTCGCCGTAGACGATGCCGATGGCACCGAGGGTCAGGCCGGCGAGCTGTTTGCCGCTGAGGGCGGCGTTGGGGCTGTGTTGCACGTGGAGACGAACGCGTTGCGACAGATGGGCATTTTGCCCGTGTTCCGCCTCTGCGCGCGCGCTCCGAAATGGTGCAGTGGGGTCAGGCGTAGACCTCGGCGTTCGGGTCCGTGGCCTCGAGCTCGTAGGCGGCAGCCAGCATGGCGAGGCGCGCGATCACGCCATACATGTAGAAGCGGTTCGGGGCGCTCACGCCCGGCTTCACGCCCGGGCGGGGCAGGTGGGCCGGCTCAGCAAAGGCCAGCGGCACGAAGCTCGAGCCCGGCGCGTTGAGGTTTTCGTCGATGCCCCGCTCGGCGTGCACGCGGTAGAACCCGCCCACCACGTAGCGGTCGATCATGTAGACCACCGGCTCGGCCACGGCGTCATTCAGGCGCTCGTACGTGGGCACGCCTTCCTGGATGATGACGCGCGTCACCTCCTGCCCATCCTTCACCACCGACATCTTGTTGCGCGTGCGGCGGTTCAGGTCGACCAGCTCCTTGGCGTCCCGCACGGTCATGATGCCCATGCCGTAGGTGCCGTTGTCGGCCTTGACGATGACAAAGGGCTTCTCGTTGATGCCGTATTCCTTGTACTTGCGGCGAACCTTGTTGAGCATGGCGTCAACCTGGGCCTGCAGGGCGTCCAGCCCGGCGCCTTCCTGGAAGTTCACGCCCTCGCACACCGCATACATCGGGTTGATCAGCCACGGGTCCATCCCCAGGAGCTTGGCGAACTTCTTGGCCACTTCCTCGTAGGCACTGAAGTGCTGGCTCTTGCGGCGCACCGCCCACCCGGCATGCAGCGGCGGCAGCAGGTACTGCTCGTGCAGGTTCTCCAGCACGGGCGGGATGCCGGCCGACAGGTCGTTGTTGACAAGGATCGTGCACGGATCGAAGTGCTTGAGCCCCAGGCGGCGCTTGGTGCGCACCAGCGGCTCCAGCGTCAGCGTCGAGCCATCCGGCAGGGGCAGCTCGGTCGGTTCGGTGATGGTTTCGTCCAGCGTGCCGAGCCGCACATTGAGGCCGGCCGAGCCGAAGATCTGCATCAAGCGGGCCACGTTCGCCAGGTAGAAGGTGTTGCGCGTGTGCTTCTCAGGAATCAGCAGCAGGTTCTTGGCTTCGGGGCAGATCTTCTCGATTGCGGCCATGGCGGCCTGCACGGCCAGCGGGATCATCTCCGCCGTGAGGTTGTTGAAGCCGCCCGGATACAGGTTGGTGTCCACCGGCGCCAGCTTGAAGCCCGCATTGCGCAGGTCCACCGAGGTGTAGAACGGCGGCGTGTGCTCCATCCACTCCAGCCGGAACCAGCGCTCAATGGCCGGCATGGACTCGAGCATGCGCTGCTCCAGTTCGTTGATCGGGCCGGTCAGTGCGGTGATGAGGTGAGGAACCATGGCGGAGGCAGGCGGGAGTCTGTGGACACCGGATCATTCTAGGAACATCCGCATGTGGGGGCACATCGGCCAAAAAAAAGGGGCCGCCCGAAGGCAGCCCCGTTGACAGCGGGTCCGGCGGCGGGGCGGGGCCCCGTCCGGATTCCGGGTCGATCACTTGTGATAGGCCGTCTCGCCGTGCGAGGTGATGTCCAGGCCTTCGCGCTCTTCCTCTTCCGGCACGCGCAGACCGATCACCACGTCGACGATCTTGTAGGCGATCAGCGAGACCACACCCGACCACACGATGGTGATCAGCACGCCCTTGAGCTGGATCCAGACCTGGCTGGCGATCGAGTAGGCGTCGCCCGTCACCATCGAGACCGTGACCCAGTCGGACACCACCGAGGGGCCGCCCAGGTTGGGCGAGTTGAACACGCCGGTCAGCAGGGCACCCAGGATGCCGCCCACACCGTGCACGCCGAACACGTCCAGCGAGTCGTCGGCACCCAGGATCTTCTTCAGACCCGACACGCCCCACAGGCAGACGAAGCCAGACAGCAGACCGATGATCAGCGCACCACCGATGCCGACGTTGCCGGCAGCCGGGGTGATCGCCACGAGGCCGGCGACGGCGCCCGAAGCGGCACCCAGCATCGAAGCCTTGCCCTTCAGCAGGCCTTCGCCCAGACACCAGGCCAGCACGGCAGCGGCGGTGGCGGCAAAGGTGTTGATGAAGGCCAGGGCAGCGAAGCCGTTGGCTTCCAGAGCCGAGCCGGCGTTGAAGCCGAACCAGCCCACCCACAGCAGCGAGGCACCGACCATGGTCAGCGTCAGCGAGTGCGGGGTGAAGGCTTCCTTGCCGTAGCCGATGCGCTTGCCGACCATGTAGGAACCGACCAGGCCCGCCACGGCAGCGTTGATGTGCACCACCGTGCCGCCGGCAAAGTCCAGCGCGCCGTGTTGCCAGATCAGACCGGCCTTGCCGTTCATGGCTTCCACCACGTCAGCCGAGGTGTAGGCGTCCGGGCCCATCCAGAACCAGACCATGTGCGCGATCGGGGCGTAGCTGAAGGTGAACCACAGCACCATGAACAGCAGCACGGCCGAGAACTTGATGCGCTCGGCAAAGGCGCCGACGATCAGGCAGCAGGTGATGCCGGCGAAGGTGGCCTGGAAGGCGGCGAACACGATCTCGGGGATCACCACGCCCTTGCTGAAAGTGGCGGCGTTGGCAAAGGTGCCCGCGGCGTTGTCCCACACGCCCTTCATCATCAGGCGATCCAGGCCGCCGATGAAGGCGTTGCCCTCGGTGAAGGCCAGGCTGTAGCCATAGATGAACCACAGCACGACGATCATCGAGAACGTGACCATCACCTGCATCAGCACGGACAGCATGTTCTTGCTGCGCACCAGGCCGCCGTAGAACAGGGCCAGACCGGGCACGGTCATCAGGATCACCAGCAGCGTGGAGACCATCATCCAGGTCACGTCGCCCTTGTTGGGGACGGGCGCAGCGGCTGCAGCTTCGGCGGGCGCGGAGGCAGCTTCAGCGGCCAGAGGGGCGGCCTCGGGTGCAGAAGCCGGGGCGGCCGCAGCCTCGGTGGCGGTGGCGGCGACGGGGGCTGGCGCGGCAGCATCCTGGGCGTGCGACACGCCCAGCAGGCCGAAGGCGGCGAGCCCCAGTGCGATGGACGCAATGAGCTTTCTCATGAAATGCCTCTCAGGTACTCAAAGGAGGAGGGGGAGGACACACACCGGGCGGTGCGGCCAACGCGGAATCAGAGCGCGTCCTTGCCGGTTTCGCCGGTTCGGATGCGGATGACCTGCTCGAGATCGGTCACGAAGATCTTGCCGTCACCGATCTTGCCGGTGCGGGCGGACGATTCGATCGCTTCGATCACGCGGTCGAGGATGGCTTCGTCGACGGCGGCCTCGATCTTGACCTTGGGCAGGAAGTCGACCACGTACTCTGCACCGCGGTACAGCTCGGTGTGGCCCTTCTGGCGGCCGAATCCCTTGACTTCGGTCACGGTGATGCCCTGCACGCCGATGGCTGACAGGGCCTCACGCACTTCATCAAGCTTGAAGGGCTTGACGATGGCGGTCACCATTTTCATGGTTGGTTCTCCGGTGGTTGGCTGAATTGGACGGGTGCGTAACTGCACGATCTGTGCCAGTGCTCCAAAACGGGGAACGGCCGCGGGGCCCCGGGGCGCGTTCGCACCGGGATGGCGGGCGCAGCGGCCTCGCGCACCATAACAAGGCGAGCGGGACGTTCGTGGCTGTCATGGAAGGCGCGGGGCACAACATTGGTGCGTCAGGGGGCGCCTCGCTCTCCAGGGGGACAGCCAGACACCGGGTCGATGACGACAATCTCGCTCCATCGTCCTTCTTCCCTGTTCCCGATGTCGCTTGCCTTGGTCCGTAGCCGCGCCCTGGATGGGTTGCGCGCACCTGAAATCACCGTCGAGGTGCATCTGGCCAACGGGCTGCCGGCTTTCACGCTGGTCGGCCTGGCAGACACGGAGGTCAAGGAGGCCCGAGAACGGGTGCGTGCCGCGCTGGCCAACTGCGGGCTGGATTTCCCCTTCAACAAGCGCATCACGGTCAACCTCGCGCCGGCCGACCTGCCCAAGGAGTCGGGGCGTTTCGACCTGCCCATCGCCATCGGCATCCTGACCGCCATGGGGCAGCTGGATGCCGAGCGCGTGGCCGCGTTCGAGTTCGCCGGCGAGTTGTCGCTGGGCGGTGAACTGCGGCCCGTGCGCGGCGCGCTGCCCATGGCGCTGGCCCTGCACCGCGCGGCCTTGCAGGCCGGTGAGCGGCCACCACGCGCGCTGGTCCTGCCCGCCTCGAGTGCCCGCGAGGCGGCGCTGGTGAACGGTGCCCCGCTGTATGGGGCGGCCCATCTGATGGACGTCGTCAACGCCTTGCGCGTGGAGGGGGCCGAGCCGGGCGGTCTGGTTCGCATGGTGACCGAGGGCGGCTTGGCCCCTTCCGCCATCGGGCAGCCCGATCTGCGCGACGTCAAGGGCCAGAGCGCCGCCAAGCGCGCGCTGGAGGTGGCGGCGGCGGGGCGCCATTCGCTCTTGATGGTTGGCCCACCCGGCACAGGCAAGTCCATGCTGGCGCAGCGTTTTCCGGGCTTGCTGCCGCCGCTGGATCAGGATGAGGCGCTGGAGTCGGCGGCGGTGCTGAGCCTGGCGGGCCATTTCGATCCATCACGCTGGATGCAGCGTGTGATGCGCAGCCCGCACCACAGCGCGTCGGCCGTCGCCATGGTCGGAGGCGGATCCCCGCCGCGGCCGGGGGAGATCTCGCTGGCCCACCACGGGCTGCTGTTTCTCGATGAACTGCCGGAGTTTCCGCGGGCGGCGCTCGAGGCGCTGCGCGAGCCCCTGGAGACCGGGCACATCACGATCTCGCGCGCCGTGCGGCGGCACGACTTCCCGGCGCGCTTTCAGCTGTTGGCCGCCATGAACCCCTGTCCTTGCGGGCACTTCGGCAACCCGCTGAAGAGCTGCCGGTGCACGCCCGAACAGGTCACGCGATACCAGTCCCGGCTGAGCGGGCCGCTGCTCGACCGCATCGACGTGCAGGTGGACGTGCCCATGGTGGCGCCGGAGGTGCTGGCCCGCAGTCCGGACGGCGAAAGCACGGCCGAAGTGGCCGAGCGGGTGGCCGCCGCCCGGGCGCGCCAGCTCGGCCGGCAGGGCGTGCTCAATGCCAGCCTGGAAGGGGCCGCCCTGACCGAGCACGCCCGCGTGCACGCCGACGCCATGGCCTTTCTGCAGACGGCTTGCGGGCGCCTGGGCTGGTCCGGCCGGGCTTTCCACCGTGTGCTGCGGCTGGCACGCACGATCGCCGACCTCGGTGGCGCGGCCGACGTGCTCACCGCCCATGTGGCCGAGGCGATTCAGTACCGGCGCGTGCTGCAGGTCGCTTCCTGATCCGCGTCAGACGGCAGCGGTGGTGCAAGGATAGACTGGCGCCTTGTTCCATTCCCCTGTCAGAGCCTGCTCATGCGCATCGTCCCTGCTGCTCTTTCTTCTGCCTGCGCGCTGGCGCTGGGCATGGCGCTTGTCGGCGTGCCCGCCGTGCAGGCGGCCGACAAGGTCGCAACGGGCGCGACCCAGGCCGCCGAGGCGCCCGTCTCCGTGGAGGGGGCCTGGATCCGGGCCACCGTCAAAGGGCAGACAGCCACCGGCGGATTCATGAACCTGCAAAGCAGCCAGGCCCTGACGCTGGTCGGCTTCCGTGCCGCTGAGGCGCCCGTGGCCGAGCTGCACGAAATGAAAATGGAAGGCGACGTGATGCGCATGCGGGCCCTCAAGGCCCTGCCACTGCCTGCCGGCCAGACCGTGAGCCTCAAGCCCGGAGGGCATCACCTCATGCTGATGGGACTGAAGGCGCCGCTGGCTGCTGGCACCACGGTCAGGCTGACCCTGCAATTGCGCACGGAAGACGGCCGTGTCTTGAGCCAGGCAGTCGATGTGCCGGTCAAGGCGATGGCGCCCGCCGGGTCAGGCCAGGGGGCGGGCATGCCGCACCATGGCCAGGGCCACGGCCACATGCATCACTGATCTTCCAGACGCCGGGGCGGGTAGGTGTCCCACCCCTGACAGCCGGGACATTGCCAGAAGTAATGCTGGCTCTCGAAGCCGCAGGCGGCGCAGCGATAGCGCTGTAGCGGCTTGGCGGCGGTGTTCAAGGCCTTCTGCAGGCCTTCGATCTCGCTCTGATCGAGGGCAACCTCGCTGCTCAGCCGCTCCCGGATCAGGCCCTGCGCCGCAGACAAGGACGGCTGGTGGCGCAGGTGCTCGATCAGGCGCTGCCTGCGCAGTCGCTCGTCGGGTTGCAGCAGGTTCACGGCGTTGAGCACCTCGACCGAGGGGGCCTGGGCGTACAGCCCTTCCAGCTTGCGCAACGCGGTCGGTCCTTCGCCGCTGGCCTGGGCAGCCTGCGCGTAGTCCATGGCAATCAGCGCAAAGGCCTGAGGTTGCAGTGCCATCAGCTCGTCCCACGCCCTCAGCGCGCCGGCGTGGTCACCCTGGCGCAGCAGGCGCTGGCCTTGAATCACCAGGGGCCGGGCCGCCTGGGGCGCGGCCTCACGCGCACGGGCAAGCGCCTGTTCCGCCTCGTCGGCCCGGCCGCGGGCGTCGGCTTCCTGGGCGACCTCACACCAGTGGTGGGCCATGCGTTGCGAGAACGAGCCCGTGCCGGCCGCTTCGAGTTGTCGCGCGACGTCGATGGCCGGATGCCAGTTCCGCGAGCGCTCATGCAGGGACAGCAGCGCCAGGCGGGCGTCCGTGGTGAAGGCCGTGCCTTCCAGTGCCTTGAACGCGTCCTCGGCACGGTCGAACAGGCCGGCCTTCATGAAGTCCTGAGCCAGCGCGTGCTGGGCACGCTCGCGTTCGTCCCGGGTGATGTCCGCACGGGCCAGCAGGTGCTGGTGCACGCGGATCGCGCGCTCATATTCGCCACGCCGACGGAACAGGTTGCCGAGTGCGAAGTGCAGGTCCGAGGTGTCGGGGTCGTGCTGCACGGCCTCGATGAAGGCGTCGATGGCCTTGTCCTGCTGCTCGTTCAGCAGCAGGTTCAGGCCCTTGAAGTAGGCCTGCGGTGAGGCGCGGTCTTCCCGCTTGAGCTGCCGCAGGTCGAGACGCGATGCCAGCCAGCCGGCCAGAAAGGCGCCCGGCAAGGCGAGCAACAGCCAGTAGAAATCGAAGTCCATGGGTCACGGGCCCGCCAGGCGGGCAGGTGGAAGCGGTGAACGGCCCGGGTGGCCGAAGGTCAGCGTGCCGGCTTGCGCGGGGCAGGCATGTCCGGGGGGAAAGGCAGCTCGACAGGCAAGGTCGCGGCGTCGGTACCGGCTGCGGTAGGCGTGCCCTTGCCGCTCTGCACAGGGGCCTGCGGTTCGGGCTGCAGGTGGGCGCGGTGGCGGGCGTCCCGGCGGTGGCGCCACCAGCTGGGCACCATGGCGAGTACGCCAGCCACACAGCCCAGGGCAAACATGCCGAGCACGATGAAGACCATGGGCGCCTCCCACTGGTAGCCCATGAACCACTTGAGTTGCACGACGTGCTGGTTGTTCAGCGCGAACGCGAACAGGATGAAGAACAGCAGGGCGCGAAACAGCCAGTTCAGGGTGCGCAGCATGGGCAGGTCAGCTCCGTGATGGGTCGGTGGACGGGGTGTCGGCCTCAGTGGCCTCACCGCGAGTATCCACCCCTTCGCGCAGGGCTTTGCCGGGTTTGAAGTGCGGAACGAGCTTTTCCGGGATCAGCACCTGCTCGCCGGAGCGCGGGTTGCGGCCCATGCGTGGCGGTCGGCGGTTGATCGAAAAGCTGCCAAAGCCGCGAATCTCGATGCGGTGGCCTCGGGCCAGTGCGTCGGACATGGCGTCCAGGATGGTCTTGACGGCGAATTCGGCGTCACGTTGCGTGAGCTGGCCAAAGCGCTCGGCCAGTCGGGCCACGAGGTCGGATCGGGTCATGTCGGGACGTCGGCAATCGGCTAATTGCCTCTTGTGGAGGCTGTGATGAGCACCGGCACCGTCAGGAAGACAGGCGCCGCGCTCATCACAACCCCCGTGTGCGATGGCCCCCAGGGGCCAGGCACAACGGGTGTCGTGCTTGGAACGTCAGCCGGGATCAGCCGTTGTTCTGGTCGAGCTTGGCCTTCAGCAGGGCGCCCAGGCTGGTGGTGCCGGAGCCTTCCTTGCTGGTGTCGGCGCGCAGCGACTGCAGGGCTTCCTGCTGTTCTGCGTTGTCCTTCGCCTTCACGGACAGCTGGATGTTGCGGGTCTTGCGATCGATGTTGATGATGATCGCGGTGACTTCGTCGCCTTCCTTCAGCACGTTGCGGGCGTCTTCGACGCGGTCGCGGCTGATTTCCGAAGCACGCAGGTAGCCGACGATGTCGTCAGCCAGCGTGATCTCGGCGCCCTTGGCATCCACGGTCTTGACGGTGCCGGTGACGCTGGCGCCACGGTCGTTCAGGGTCGTGAAGTTGGTGAAGGGATCCGAATCCAGCTGCTTGATGCCCAGCGAGATGCGCTCGCGCTCGACGTCGATGGCCAGCACGATGGCTTCGACTTCCTGGCCCTTCTTGTAGTTGCGGACAGCCGATTCGCCCGGCTCGTTCCACGACAGGTCGGACAGGTGCACCAGACCGTCGATGCCAGCGGCCAGGCCGACGAACACGCCGAAGTCGGTGATCGACTTGACGGGGCCCTTGACCTTGTCGCCGCGGTTGAAGTTCTGAGCGAAGTCGTCCCAGGGGTTCGGCTTGCACTGCTTCATGCCCAGCGAGATGCGACGCTTGTCTTCGTCGATCTCCAGGACCATGACTTCCACTTCGTCGCCCAAGTTGACGATCTTGTTGGGGGCCACGTTCTTGTTGGTCCAGTCCATTTCGGAGACGTGCACCAGGCCTTCGATGCCCGGTTCGATCTCGACGAACGCACCGTAGTCAGCGATGTTGGTGACCTTGCCGAACAGGCGGGTGCCGGCGGGGTAACGGCGCGACACGCCAACCCACGGATCGTCGCCCATCTGCTTCAGGCCCAGCGAAACGCGGTTCTTCTCGGCGTCGAACTTCAGGACCTTGGCGGTCAGTTCCTGGCCAACCGTCACGACTTCGGACGGGTGACGGACACGGCGCCATGCCATGTCGGTGATGTGGAGCAGGCCGTCGATGCCGCCGAGGTCCACGAACGCACCGTATTCGGTGATGTTCTTCACCACGCCGTTGACGATGGCGCCTTCGCGCAGCGTTTCCATCAGCTTGGCGCGCTCTTCGCCCATCGAGGCTTCGACCACGGCACGGCGCGACAGCACGACGTTGTTGCGCTTGCGATCGAGCTTGATGACCTTGAATTCCATGGTCTTGCCCTCGAACGGCGACATGTCCTTGACAGGACGCGTGTCGAGCAGCGAGCCGGGCAGGAAGGCGCGGATGCCGTTGACCAGAACGGTCAGGCCACCCTTGACCTTGCCGTTGACGGTGCCGGTCACGAAGTCGCCCGACTCGAGGGCGTTCTCCAGCGACAGCCACGAGGCCAGGCGCTTGGCCTTGTCGCGCGACAGGATGGTGTCGCCGTAGCCGTTTTCGATGGCGTCCACGGCCACCGACACGAAGTCACCCACTTGGACTTCGATCTCGCCCTGGTCGTTCTTGAACTCGTCGAGGGGCACATAGGCCTCGGACTTCAGGCCGGCGTTGACGACCACGAAGTTGTGTTCGACGGCCACCACCTCGGCGGTGATGACTTCGCCCGTGCGCATGTTGGCGCGCTGCAGCGACTCTTCAAAAAGGGCGGCAAAAGATTCAGACATGGAATTTCCTGTGCTGGCGCAAACCAGCGGAAACGTTCACGCCGACAGGAACGACGGAACGGGTTGGGTTGAAGAACATGACACCCAGGCCGGCTTGGCGCCGACCCCTGCTTGCGCGTAGCGCCTGCCTGGCAGCAGACGCCGGATGTCACAGCCTTGTCAGGGCTTCACGATCACGTGAGGCCAGCCCTCGACCCACGAGTTCAGCACGGTGTCCACCGATTCGTCGATGGACAGCGCCGAGTTGTCGAGGCTTCGGGCATCTGCAGCCGGCTTGAGCGGCGCCACCGCGCGGGTTCGATCCCGCAGGTCACGCGCTTCCAAATCAGCGCAAATCTCTTTCAGGTTAGCAGAAAAGCCTTTGGAAATCAATTGCTTATACCGGCGCTCGGCGCGCTGGGCCACCGAGGCCGTGAGAAAGACCTTCAGCGAGGCGTCGGGGAACACCACCGTGCCCATGTCGCGCCCATCGGCAACCAGGCCCGGCAGGGCGCGGAAGGCCTTCTGCAGATCCAGCAGCGCCTGGCGCACGCCGGGGTTGGCCGAAATGCGCGAGGCGGCCTGGCCGACTTCCTCGCGGCGCAGGTCGGCTCCCACATCGCGGCCGTCCAGCCAGACGTGTTCGCCGTCGAAATGCAACGGAATGCTGTGGCCGACGCGGCGCGCCAGCATTTCGACCTGGCGGCCATCGTCCAGATCGACCCCGGCTTCCATCGCCAGCAGTGCGGCGATGCGGTAGAGCGAGCCCGAATCCAGGAAACGATAACCCAGGCGGGTGGCCAGGCTGCTGGCCAGCGTGCCCTTGCCCGAGGCGGTGGGGCCGTCGATCGTGATCACGGGGATCAGGTCGGGCCGCGTGCGGGCCACCTGGAACAGGGCTTCGAAGTAGTCCGGGAAGGTCTTGGCGACGCAGCGGGGGTCTTCGATGCGGACGGACACCGGGGCGTTCGGCGTGGCGGTGGGCGCCAGCGGGTTGAACGCCGCCAGCGAGAAGCACATCGCCATGCGGTGGTCGTCGTAGGTGTGGATGCTCGCGTGTTCCCAGCAGGCCTTGGCCGGGGGCGTGACCTCGATGAAGTCTTCACCCTCTACCACGGTGGCGCCCAGCTTGCGCAGCTCGGTGGCCATGGCGGCGATGCGGTCGGTTTCCTTCACGCGCCAGCTGGCGATGTTGGTCAGGCGGGTGGTGCCCCGGGCGTACAGCGCCATCACGGCCAGCGTCATGGCCGCATCGGGGATGTGGTTGCAGTCGAGCGTGATGGCCTTGAGCGGCCAGGCGCCGCGGCGCACTTCCAGCCAGTTGGGGCCGGAAGTGACCTGCGCGCCCATGGCCTCGGCCGCTTCGATGAAGCGGATGTCGCCCTGAATGGAGGCGGCGCCCACCCCCTCGATGCGGACCGGCTGCTCGGTCGCGGCCAGTGCGCCGAGCGCGATGAAATAGGAGGCCGAGGACGCATCGGCCTCGACGTGGATTTCACCGGGGGACTGATAGTGGCTGCCCTGCGGAATGGTGAAGCGCGACCAGCCCTCGCGGCGCACGGCGATGCCGAAGCGTTCCAGCAGGTTGAGCGTGATCTCGATGTAGGGTTTGGAGATCAGCTCACCGACCACCTCGATGACCAGATCCTGCTGTTGCGACACCAGTGGCAGGGCCAGCAGCAACGCCGTGAGGAACTGGCTGGAGACGTCGCCGCGCACCTTGATCGGGTCGGCCAGATGGAGCTTGCCGCCGGCCAGGCGCAGTGGCGGATAGCCCTCGTTGCCCAGGCACTCGATGTGGCAGCCGAGCGGCCGAAGGGCGTCGATCAGGTCGCCGATGGGGCGCTCATGCATGCGCGGAATGCCGCTGAGTTCGAAGACACCGCCCTGGGTGGCCGACAGCAGCGCGAGGGCCGCCGTCAGGGGGCGCATGGCCGTGCCGGCGTTGCCCAGGAAGAGCTGGGCGTTCAGCGCCGACAGCTGCCCGGCCAGGCCGGTGATCGACACGGTGTCGCCGTCCTGCTCCACGGTGCAGCCCAGGGTGCGCAGCGCCTCGAGCATCACGCGGGTGTCGTCGGACGCCAGGAGGTCGTGCACGACGGTGGTGCCGGCGCTCAGGCCAGCCAGCAGCAGCACGCGGTTGGAGATGCTCTTGGAGCCTGGCAGCCGGATGGTGCCACCGGCAGACAGCAGGGGCGGCAGATCAAGAAAAGCGGTGGTGTACATGCGAGGCAAGCGGGTGAGCGCGCACGGCGCTCAGCGGGAGGCGGCGGGCTTGGGGCCCAGGTGCCACTGGCTGCGGGCGTCGGAAGCCGACTGGATCAGTTCCTGCAGCGCGGGGCCATTCCAGTCGCGCATCTGGCGCTCCATCAATTCGAGCGCGTGGCGGAAAGCCTCGGATTGTTTCAGGATTTCTTCCCGGTTGGACAGCAGGATGTCCCGCCAGACAGTGGGGTCGCTCGCTGCGATGCGGCTGAAGTCCCGGAAACCGGGGCCGGCCAGCGAGAGGTACTCCTGCCCGGCAGGCTGCTCGGCCATCGCGTTCATGTAAGCGAAGGCCAGCAGGTGAGGCAGGTGGCTCACGGCCGCGAAGGCGGCATCGTGGTGCTCGGGCGTCATCTTCAGCACCTGGCAGCCCACGGCCGACCAGGCGTCGGTGGCGCGTTGCACCAGCAGGGGATTGGTCTGCGGCAGGGGCGTCAGAATGGTCTTGCGGCCCTGATAGAGCGCGGCATCGGCGTGCTCGATGCCCGCCACCTCGCGGCCGGCAATCGGGTGTGCGGGCACAAAGCCCGGCAGTCGCTCCTTCAGCACGCGGCGCGCGGCGTCGACCACGTCCCGCTTGGTCGAGCCCACATCCATCATCAGCACGGTCGGGTCCACCAGGTGGCGGATGGCCTTGAAGGTGGCTTCGGTGGCGGCCACCGGCACGGCAATCAGCACGATGTCGGAGCCGGACACGGCCAGCAGGGCGGATTCGGCGGCGATGTCGATCACGCCCAGTCGGCGGGCCTTCTCGACGGTGGAGGGCGACTTGCTGTAACCGATGACCCGCTTGACCAGGCCGGCTTTCTTGAGGGCGAGGGCGAAGGAGCCGCCCATCAGGCCGCACCCGATCAGACCGAGTTGGTTGAACATGGGACAGCGCTTTCAGTGAGATCCGTGTGCATCCAGCGGGTAGCTGCCGAGCACCTTGATGAACGAGACTTGCGCGCGCAGCGCTTCCAGCGCGGCGGCCACATTGGGGGTGTCCGGATGGCCGACGATGTCGACGAAGAAGACGTATTCCCACTGGCCGGAGCGGGCCGGGCGGGATTCGATGCGGTTCATCGACACGCCGTGCTGCTTGAGCGGCACCAGCATGTCGTGCACCGCACCGGGTTTGTTGGGCACCGAGACCGCGAGGCTGATGCAGTCGCGACCCGTGGGCCCTGCCGGCTTGTGCTTCTCGGCCGGCGTGAGGATGAAGAAGCGCGTGCGGTTGTTGGCCTCGTCCTGCACGGCGCGCTGCACGACGTGCAGGCCGAACATTGACGCGGCGCGCTCGCTGGCCAGAGCGGCAAAGCTCGGGTCGGCGGCGGCCAGGCGGGCGCCTTCGGCATTGCTGGCCACCGCGCGGCGCTCGGCATGTGGCAGGTTCTGGCTGAGCCAGCCCTGGCATTGCGCCAGCGCCTGCGGGTGCGCGGTGACCACCCGGATGCCGTCGCGGCCGGGGTCCTTGCGCAGCAGGTTGTGCTGCACGGCCAGGCTGGTCTCACCCATGATGGTCAGCGACGACTGCAGCAGCAGATCGAGCGTGCGGGCGACCACGCCTTCGGTGGAGTTCTCGATCGGCACGACACCGTAGTCGGCCGAGCCCGAGGCGGCCGCCCGGAAGATCTCGTCGAAGCTCGAGCAGGCAATCGGTTCGATGGACGAGCCGAAGTAGTTGTACATCGCCTGCTCGGTGAACGTGCCTGCCGGCCCGAGGAAGGCCACGCGCTGCTTGGCTTCCAGTGCGCGACAGGCTGACATGACTTCGCGCCAGATCGGGCCGATGCTCTCGGGCAGGACCGGGCCGGGATTGCGCTGTTTCAGGCCTTCGATCACCTGCAGTTCACGATCGGGCCGGAACACCGGCGAGCCGTCGATCTTCTTGACCTCGCCCACCGCCTGAGCAAGCCGCGCGCGCGCATTGAGCAGACTCAGCAGCTCGACATCGAGCGCGTCGATGCGCACGCGCAGGTCGGCCAGCTGCTCGTCGACCGGCCGGCCATCGGGTTGATAGTGGGCGTCGAGGGGCTCAGCCATGGGTGCGTGCGAAGTGCTTCATGAAGTCGACCAGCGCCTGCACGCCCGCCAGCGGCATCGCGTTATAGACCGAGGCCCGCATGCCGCCCACGCTCTTGTGGCCCTTGAGCTGAAGCAGGCCCGCTTCCTTGGCGTCAGCCAGGAAGGCGTCGTTGAGCGTCTCGTTCTTCAGGAAGAACGGCACGTTCATGCGCGAACGACAGTCGACCGCCACGCGGTTCTCGTAGAAGCCGGAGCCATCGATGTAGTCGTACAGCAGCGCCGCCTTGGCGATGTTGCGGGCCTCGACCGCGGCCAGCCCGGTGAGCGCGCCCTCGGTCTGGCGCTTGACCCACTGGAACACGAGGCCGGCGATGTACCACGCATAGGTCGGCGGCGTGTTGTACATCGAGTCGTTCTTGGCCACCGTCTGGTAGTCGAAGGCTGACGGGGTGATGGGTAGGGCGCGGCCCAGCAAGTCTTCCCGGACGATCACCAGCGTCAGACCCGAGGGGCCGATGTTCTTCTGTGCGCCGCCGTAAGCGACAGCCACGCGGGACCAGTCGAGCGGGCGGGAAGCGAGGTGCGACGAACAGTCGATCACCAGCGGCGCGTCCGAGCCGAGGGCCTTCAGGTCGGGCAGCTCGTGCATCTCCACGCCGTGGATGGTTTCATTGCTGCATACGTGCACATAGGCCGCGTCCTTCGACAGCTGCCAGCTGCCATAGGCGGGCATGCGCGTGTGCAGGTCGGCCTCGTTGGTGGCCGCCACGTGCACGTCGCAGTACGTGCGCGCTTCCTTGGCCGATTTCTGCGACCACGAACCGGTGATCACGTAATCGGCGCGCGCGCCCCGCGACAGGTTCATCGGCAGGATGGCGTTCTCGGCGATGGCGCCGCCCTGCATGAACAGGACCTTGTAGTTCGCCGGGATCGAGAGGATCTCGCGCAGATCGGCTTCGGCCTGCTGCGCGATCGAGATGAACTCCTTGCCGCGGTGGCTCATCTCCATGACGCCCATGCCGCTGCCGTGCCAGTCCAGCATCTCCGCGGCGGCCTGTTGCAGAACGTCTTCGGGCAGCGTGGCCGGGCCAGCCGAGAAATTGAAAGGACGCGTCATGGGGCAATCCGATGGGAACGAACCCGGCGCGCGGCCGGGTTGGGGAGGGTCACTTCTTGGCGGGGGCGGGCTTGGTGGCCGGAGCGGGCTGGCTGGATTGGCCGCCGCTCAGCTTGCCGCCGGTCGCGGTGTCCAGAATCTTGCGGATGTTCTGCTGGGCGGCCTGCAGCTTGGGGTCGACCTGCGGGCGTGCTTCCTGCACCACCTTCTCGACCAGCGCATTGCTCATCTCGGGCAGCAGCCCCTGGTACTTCTTGAGCACGGGCGACTCGAGCATGGTGACCAGCTGGCGCAGCTCGTCTTCGGTGAAGCGCTCTTCGAACATCGGGCCGATCACGCTCTGGCTGAGCTTGACCGTGGTGCTGCGCAGCACCGGGATGGCCACGTCCAGGTACTTTCGGATCTCGGCGTCGATCTGCTTGGCAGTGGCTTCACGCTTGTCTTCCGGGACAGCCTGGGCCAGGACCGGCTGCGCCGCGCCGGCGAGTTGGCGGGCCGGGTTCTCGGCCAGGCCGCGGGCGGTGCCTTCAAGTGCGGGTTGCTGGAGGGTCAGCAGCTTCTGAACCAGCTCCTTCTTGCTTTCGGCATGCGCACCCAGGCTGGTCGCCATCAGGGTCGAGGCGATGGCCGCAGCCCACACCGTTTTCGTCAGCTTCATGTTCGGTCCTTGGTGTCCGTGAGAGAAGGAAAACCCCGCCTGTGCGACGGGGCGCAACTCGCTTGGTGTCAGATCATCACAGATCGGTTCCGGCCTCGCCGTCTTCCGGGTCGTTCTCTGCCGCGGCCGCATCGGCGTTGGCGTCGTTCTCGACGATGCGCTGCAGGCCGATCAGCTTGGCACCTTCATCGAGCGAGATCAGCGTCACGCCCTGGGTGGCACGGCCGAGTTCACGGATCTCGCTGACGCGGGTGCGCACCAGCACGCCCTTGTCGGTGATCAGCATGATCTCGTCTTCGGCGCGCACCAGCGTGGCGGCCACGACCTTGCCGTTGCGCTCGGACTGCTGGATGGCAATCATGCCCTTGGTGCCGCGACCATGGCGGGTGTACTCGACGATGCTCGTGCGCTTGCCGTAGCCGTTCTCGGTGGCGGTCAGCACGCTCTGGGTTTCGTCTTCGGCCACCAGCATGGCGATGACCGACTGGCCCTCTTCCAGCATCATGCCGCGCACGCCGCGGGCGCTGCGGCCCATCGGGCGCACGTCTTCCTCGTCGAAGCGCACCGCCTTGCCGCCGTCGGAGAACAGCATCACGTCGTGCTTGCCGTCCGTCAGGGCGGCGCCGACCAGGTAGTCGCCATCATCGAGGCCCACGGCGATGATGCCGGCCTTGCGCGGGTTGCTGAAGTCGGTCAGCGGGGTCTTCTTGACCGTGCCCAGGCGTGTGGCCATGAACACATAGTGGTCTTCTGGGAAGCTGCGGAACTCGCCGGTCAGCGGCAGGACGACGTTGATCTTTTCGTCCTTCTCCAGCGGGAACATGTTCACGATGGGCTTGCCGCGCGAGTTGCGCGAGCCCTGCGGCACTTCCCAGACCTTCAGCCAGTACACGCGGCCGCGGTTGCTGAAGCACAGGATGTAATCGTGCGTGTTCGCGATGAAGAGCTGGTCGATCCAGTCGTCTTCCTTCGTGGCGGTGGCCTGCTTGCCGCGGCCGCCGCGCTTCTGCGCACGGTATTCGCTCAGCGGCTGGCTCTTGATGTAGCCGGTGTGCGAGAGCGTCACGACCATGTCGGTCGGCGTGATCAGGTCTTCGGTGCCCAGTTCCTGCGCGTTGTGCTCGATCGTCGAGCGGCGGGCGCCGACCTTGGTCTGGCCGAACTCGGTGCGGATGGCCATCAGCTCGTCGCCGATGATGGCCGAGACGCGTTCCGGCTTGGCGAGGATGTCCAGCAGATCGGCGATCTGAGCCATGACGTCCTTGTACTCGCCGATGATCTTGTCCTGCTCCAGGCCGGTCAGGCGCTGCAGGCGCATCTGCAGGATTTCGCCGGCCTGCTCGTCGGAGAGACGGTACAGGCCGTCGGCCTGCATGCCGTAATTCGGCGACAGGCTCTCGGGGCGGTACTGTTTTGCATCACCTTCGACGCGCGCCAGCATCTCGCGCACCAGCGACGAATCCCAGCTCTTGCTCATCAGGGCCGTCTTGGCGACCGGCGGCGTGGGCGAGGTCTTGATGGTCTCGATGAACTCGTCGATGTTGGCCAGTGCCACGGCCAGGCCTTCGAGCACGTGGCCGCGCTCGCGCGCCTTGCGCAGCTCGTACACCGTGCGGCGGGTGACGACCTCGCGGCGGTGTTCCAGGAAGACGGTGATGAGGACCTTCAGGTTGCACAGCTTGGGCTGACCGTCGATCAGCGCCACCATGTTGATGCCGAAGGTGTCCTGCAGCTGCGTCTGCTTGTAGAGGTTGTTGAGGACGACCTCCGGCACTTCGCCGCGCTTGAGTTCGATCACCACCCGCATGCCGGACTTGTCGGACTCGTCCTGGATGTGGCTGATGCCCTCGATCTTCTTTTCGTGCACCAGCTCGGCAATGCGCTCAAGCAGTGTCTTCTTGTTGACCTGGTAGGGGATCTCGTCAACGATGATCGCCTGGCGGTCGCCCTTGCCGATGTCTTCGAAGTGCACGCGGGCGCGCATGACCACACGGCCGCGGCCGGTGCGGTAGCCCTCGCGCACACCGCTCATGCCGTAGATGATGCCGGCGGTGGGGAAGTCGGGCGCGGGGATGATCTCCATCAGCTCGTCGATCGAGCAGTCGGGGTTCTTCAGCGAGTGCAGGCAGGCGTCGACGACCTCGTTGAGGTTGTGCGGCGGGATGTTGGTGGCCATGCCCACGGCGATGCCGGCCGAGCCGTTGACCAGCAGGTTGGGCAGCCGGGTGGGCAGCACCAGCGGCTCTTTTTCCGAGCCGTCGTAGTTCGGCCCGAAATCGACGGTTTCCTTGTCGATGTCGGCCAGCATTTCATGGGCGATCTTCGACAGGCGGATTTCGGTGTATCGCATGGCCGCAGCGCTGTCGCCGTCGACCGAACCGAAGTTGCCCTGGCCATCGACCAGCATGTGACGCAGCGAGAAATCCTGCGCCATCCGGACGATGGTGTCGTAGACGGCCGAATCGCCGTGCGGGTGGTATTTACCGATGACGTCGCCGACGATACGCGCCGATTTCTTGTACGGCCGGTTCCAGTCGTTGTTCAATTCGTGCATCGCGAACAGGACGCGGCGGTGCACGGGCTTGAGGCCATCACGGGCATCGGGCAGGGCGCGGCCGACGATCACGCTCATCGCGTAATCGAGGTACGAGCGCCGCATCTCCTCTTCGAGGCTGATGGGCAGGGTTTCCTTGGCGAATGACGTCATGCGGACTCGGTCGGCGAGAAGGAGCGGTGCAGCCGGGAGGCTGGACACCACGACGGGCTTCCATGGACCCCGCCGCCCCCTGTGTCAGAGGGGGCGGGGCTGAACGATCCATTGTAATTGGCCTGGATTGTCTCCCTCGCGCAACAAGTCGGCGGCCGTGTTCGTGCAGTACGGACGCCTCATTGAGTGTCATTTCCGCTATGGCACAATGGTTCGTGTCAGCCCCCAAAGGGTTACCCCCTTTCACCGTTAGCTTTTCGGCTAATTGCCCAGGCAGGGCGCTTCGCAGTCCAATGCTGCGTCTTACACGTGAGGATTCGCATGAACAAACTCAATAAAGTTGCCGCGCTGTTTGCTACTGTTGCCCTGACGGGTGGCGCTTTCGCCCAAGCCCAGTCGACCACCGACAACTGGCGCGGTACCGACGGTACCGTGTGGAAGAACGGCACCAACGAATACTGCTGGCGCGACAATTTCTGGACCCCGCAGACGGGCGTTCAGGGTTGCGACGGCGTGCCCGCCCCGGCCGCTCCTGCTGCTCCGGCACCGGCTCCGGCCGCTGCTCCGGCCCCGGCTCCCGCCCCCGCGCCCGCCCCCGCCGTGGTTGCCCCGGCCACCGAGAAGGTCAGCTTCGCAGCCGACGCCTTCTTCGACTTCGACAAGGCAGTGCTGAAGCCCGAAGGCAAGGCCAAGCTGGACGACCTGGCCGACAAGGTCAAGGGCCTGAATCTGGAAGTCATCATTGCCGTCGGTCACACTGACTCGGTCGGCTCTGACGCCTACAACCAAAAGCTGTCGATCCGTCGCTCGGAAGCCGTCAAGAGCTACCTGACCGGCAAGGGCATCGACGCTGCCCGCGTTTACACCGAAGGCAAGGGCGAGAAGCAGCCTGTGGCCGACAACAAGTCGTCCGAAGGCCGCGCCAAGAACCGCCGCGTGGAGATCGAAGTGGTGGGCACCCGCAACAAGTAAGCTTGGCTGGTGCACCGGCTCCGCGAGGGGCCGGTTCCAACAACAAAACCCCGCCTTGGCGGGGTTTTGTGTTTCTGGGGCCTGCTTAAGCCCCCTGGCTTCAGGCCAGCGCGACGGTCTTGCCGCTGAGACGGCGGGCGAGTTGCGTCGCCATGCGGTTCACGGTGCCGTAGATCGACAGCTGCGGATTGGCGCCGATGCTGGTCGGAAACAGCGAGCCGTCGTGCACCGAGAGGTTGGCCAGTTGCCAGTGCACGCCGTCCGGGCGCACCACGCCCTGCTTCTCGGAGCCCCCCATCCGGCAGCCGCCCATGACGTGCGCGCTGCCCGCGCCAACGAGGTAGGGCTTCATGTCGAAGGCGGCAATGGCTGCCTTGGCCTCAGCCCAGCTTGTGTAATGCTGACCCTGTTCGTGCAGCGGCAACACCTTGCGGGCGCCAGCGGCAAACTGCACCTCGGCCATGCTGGCCAGCGCCCTGCGGAAGCCTTCCAGGACGTAGTCGGTCAAGGAGTAGTGCAGCAGCGGCGAGCCGTCCACGTTGAGGTACACCGTGCCCCCGACGGACTCCGGATGGAAGCCGTCTCGCAGCAGCGCGAGCATCATCTGCGTGTTCGGATACTGCGCAAAGCGCTCGGCCAGCAGATGGCCGTGTCCGCCCAGCAGCACCGAGGTCAGGCCCGGCTGCATCGGGGTGGCTTCAAGCTTGTAGCCCATCGGGCCGTCGAGCGGCGCGTTGTGCACGAAGTGATCGGAGTAGATCGACTGCGGCGCGCCAGCCCAGCCTTCGATGCGCTGGTCGAACACCGCCGATGAGAAGGCCACCGGGTGCAGGAAGGTGCGCGTGCCGAGCAGGCCGTGGGGGTCTGGCACCTTGGAGCGTTTGAGCAGGGCGGGCGAGTTGATCGCGCCGCCCGACACCACATAGTGGCGCGCGGTGACCCGCATCAACTGGTCGGACACCTTCTGGCCGTTGATGCGGATGGGCGCACACAGCAGCGCCTTCACCTTGTCGCCTTCAAGCTCGAATCCTTCGGCGCGGGTCTGATGGAACAGACGGGCACCGCGCTCCAGGGCCGTCGGCAGCGTGGTGACCAGCATCGACTGCTTCGCGTTGGTGGGGCAGCCCATGCCGCACGAGCCGAGGTTCCAGCAGCCCTTGACGTTGCGGGGGATCACATCGGCCTGGATGCCCAGTTTGCGTGCCCCGGTGCGCAGCAACTCGTTGTTGGGGTTGGCGGGCACTTCCCACGGGGTCATGTTGAGGCGCGTCTCGGCCTGCTTGAACCACGGGGCCAGGGCCTCTTCGGTGAAGTCCTGCAGTCCGAACTCGCTTTGCCAGTAAGCGAGGGTCTGGGCCGGCGTGCGAAACGAGCTCGTCCAGTTGATGACGGTCGTGCCGCCCACGCAGCGCCCCTGCAGGATGGTGATTGCACCATCCGCGGTGCGGCGACCGGCGCTGTCCTGGTAGAGGGTGGCGTAGGCCTCGGACTCTTTCTGGCGGAAGTCGCTGCTGGTACGCAGCGGGCCTTCTTCGACCAGCACGACATCGAGGCCGGCCTTGACGAGCAGTTCGGCAGTGATGCCGGCGCCGGCGCCGCTGCCCACGATGACGACATCGCATTCGACCTGGCTGGGCAGACCGGTTTCACCGTTGACGGCTTTCCAGCCGCGGGCCAGGCCTTCGCGGAACGGATCAGGGAGTTTGCTCATAGGTCGACGGGGCCAGGGTAGCCAGTGAGGGACCAGTGGTCGCTGTTTGCGAAGAACGTCATGCAGGTGATGGAGCGCACCACCTGGTAGGTCAGCCGGTTGCTGGGCAGCGGATGGCGCCGCATGTTGTCAAATGCGGCGGCGAGCTGCGCGGGCGTGGCGCTGTCCCAGTCGGTGGGCAGGCCCGTCAGCATGCGGCGCGTGACGCCGTTGGCGAGCAGCCCCACGATGGCATTGACCTGCACCTGCAACACCTGAGGCAGGTTGTTCAAGAAGGGCTCCAGGTGGTCGAGGTGGGCCTTCAGCACGGCCTCTCGCCGTGCCGGGTCCTGCGGCAGCATGGGGCCGACAAAGCCGATGGCAAGGGCGCGAAACACCGAACGGCCTTCTTGCGTGAGGTGTCCTTCGCGCATGCCGCGGTGCCAGTACACCAGGCCGCCGAGGGAGGCACCCAGTGCGCCGATCGCCAGGGCGGTCTTGAGGAACCAGCGGCGTCGAGGGGTGAGGGGATGGTCTATCGCACGGTCAGCCATGATGGACAGCGGGGCCTGCAAATGAGTGGTGAAGAGGAAACATACGGAGTCACATTCGGAGGTATTGTGCCTCCGGGTGCCGGGGCTGTCTGTCCCGGTTAACACCGGTGGCCCCGCATTCAGGGTGAAATAACCTGTTGCAATCGGCCGCGACCGGCAACTGGTACTCGGGATTACCCCTAGCTACAGATGTTGCAGAATGCGTGCAGCGCTGTCGTGCGGTGACCCCCGTCAGGGTACCGTGCGTGATTGACCTGACCAAGAGACGAGGATGACCCCATGACGAGCTCCAAACCCTGGCTGGCCCACTACGAAGCCGGCGTGCCTGCCGAGATCAACACCGCCGAATACGCCTCGCTGGTCGATCTTCTGGACCAGTCGTTCAAGCAGTACGCGAAGCGCGACATGGCGGCGTTCATGGGTGCCCACTTCACGTACGAGCAGGTCGACGACCAGTCGCGTGCCATGGCCGCCTGGCTGCAGTCGCTGGGGCTCGCCAAGGGCGCCCGCGTGGCGCTGATGATGCCCAACGTGCCGCAGTACGTGGTGGCGATCGCCGCCGTGCTGCGCGCCGGCTACGTGGTGGTCAACGTGAACCCGCTGTACACCCCGCGTGAACTGGAACACCAGCTCAAGGACTCGGGTGCCGAGGCCATCGTCATCCTCGAGAATTTTGCGACCACGCTGCAGGAAGTGGTCAAGCGCACGGCGGTCAAGCACATCGTCGTGGCCGCCATGGGCGACATGCTGCCCGGCCTGAAGGGCCCGCTGGTGAACTTCGTGGTGCGCCACGTCAAGAAGATGGTGCCCGCCTACAGCCTGCCCAATGGCGGCGGCATCAAGGTCACGCCGTTCAAGCAGGTGCTGTCGCAGGGCAGCTCGGCCAAGTACGCGCGTCCGTCGCTCAGGCCGGATGACATCGCCTTCCTGCAGTACACGGGCGGCACGACCGGTGTGTCGAAGGGGGCCACCCTGCTGCACAGCAACATCGTGGCCAACATCCTGCAATGCGAGGCGTGGTTCAAGCCCGAGCTGGGCAAGCTGGGCAACCAGCCGCTGACCGTGGTGTGCGCGCTGCCGCTGTACCACATCTTCGCGCTGACGGCCTGCTACATGGTCGGTGCGCGCATGGGCAGCATGAACATCCTGATCGCCAACCCGCGCGACATTCCCGGCTTCGTGAAGACGCTGAAGAACTACAAGGTCAACCAGTTCCCGGCGGTCAACACGCTGTACAACGCACTGGCCAACGACCCCGAGTTCGCCAAGCTGGATTTTTCGGGCCTGAAGGTGTCCAACGGCGGCGGCATGGCCGTGCAGCAGGCGACCGCCGAGAAGTGGCAGAAGCTGACGGGCTGCCCGATCGTGGAAGGCTATGGCCTGTCGGAAACCTCGCCGGTGGCCACCGTCAACCGCATGGACAACAAGGGCTTCAACGGCGCCATCGGCCTGCCGCTGCCTTCGACCGAAGTGGCCATCCTGGACGACGATGGGAACCACCTGCCGATCGGTGGCGTGGGCGAGATCTCGATCCGCGGCCCGCAGGTGATGGCGGGTTACTGGAATCGCCCGGACGAGACGGCCAAGGTCATGACGTCCGATGGCTTCTTCCGTACGGGCGACATCGGTGTGATGGATGAAACCGGCCTGGTCAAGATCGTGGATCGCAAGAAGGACATGATCCTGGTGTCGGGGTTCAACGTGTACCCGAACGAGGTGGAGCAGGTCGTGAACATGCACCCAGGCGTCCTGGAGTGCGCGGCCGTTGGCGTGCCGGACAGCAAGTCGGGCGAGGCCGTGAAGCTGTTCGTCGTGCGCAAGGACACCACGCTGACCGAAGAGCAGCTGAAGGCCTATTGCCACGAGCAGCTGACCGGCTACAAGTGCCCCAAGCACATCGAGTTCCGCACCGACCTGCCCAAGACCAACGTGGGCAAGATCCTGCGTCGCGAACTGCGCGACGAGAAGAAGGCGGCCTGATCGCCGCTTCCCGGCCGGGCAACCCCGGCCGGTGAGACCCGACCCAGCCGCTGGTGCGAGCCAGCGGCTTTTTTGCGTCAGTCCTTCAGGAAGAGGCCCTGCAGGTCGCTGAGGAAGTCGAAGCCGCGCGCGGTGGGCCAGGCACGGGTGAGGTCGCGGGCCAGAAGGCCCTTGGCCTCAGCTTCGGCCAGCGGCGCCTGGATGCTGGCCAGCGTGAGGCCGGTGCGCTCGGTGTAGCGGTCGAACTCGAAGCCCTCCTTCAAACGCAGGGCGTTCATCATGAATTCGAAGGGGCGGTCTGCCAGCGCCACCGGGGTCTCGTTGGAGCACGCCTGACCCTGGCTGGCCTTGTCCATGTAGGTGCCCGGTTCGCGCCAGCGCACCTGCCGCACGATGCGGTCGGGAAAGCTGAGCTTGCTGTGCGCGCCGGCGCCGATGCCGAGGTAGTCGCCGTACTGCCAGTAGTTGAGGTTGTGCCAGCAGCGGTGGCCCGGGCGGGCGTAGGCGGAAACCTCGTAGCGCTGCATGCCCGCCTGCGCGGTGCGTTCGGTGACGACGTCCAGCATGTCGAAGGCGGTGTCGTCGTCGGGCAGCCCTTCGGGCGGGCGCACGCCGAACACGGTGTTCGGCTCCATGGTCAGGTGGTAGAGCGACAGATGGGGCGGCTGCTGGGCCAGCGCCTGATCCAGGTCGGCGTGCAGGTCGGCCAGGGTCTGGCCGGGCAGCGCATACATCAGGTCGATGTTGAAGGTGTCGAAGCAGGCGCGCGCCTCGTCGATGGCGGCCAGGGCTTGATCACGGCTGTGCACCCGGCCCAGGGCCTGCAGCTTGGCGTCGTCGAAGCTCTGCACGCCGATGGACAACCGGTTGACGCCGGCGGCACGGAAGGCGCGGAAGCGGTCCTTCTCGAAGGTGCCGGGGTTGGCCTCCAGCGTGATCTCGGCCTGGGCATCCAGCGGCAGGCGCGCGCGCACGTCGGCCAGCAGGCGGTCGATGCCGGCTGGGCTGAACAGGCTGGGCGTGCCGCCACCGATGAAGACCGAATGGACGCGTCGGCCCCAGATCAGCGGCAGCGCACTTTCCAGGTCGGCGCACAGGGCGTCGAGGTAGCGGGTTTCGAGGTCGGGCGACAGCACGCCGGCATGGCCGGGCTCGCGCACCTCATGGCTGTTGAAGTCGCAGTAGGGGCACTTGCGCAGGCACCAGGGCAGGTGCACGTACAGCGACAGCGGGGGCAGGGCGCTCAGGGCGCCGGGGCGTTGCAGGGTGATCATGGCGTTGCCGTGCGTCGAAAGGCAGTCAGGGGCGCGTCAGGCGCCCTGCCAGGGCCACGCGCCGGTGTCCGCCGTGGCTGGGGCCTCGAGACCCCAGCGGACGCGCATCATGTCGCGCAGGCGTTGGCAGGCCACCGCGCGGTGGCTGATGCCGTTCTTGATGTCGGGGGGAAGTTGCGCGGCACTCATGCCGTGCGTCGGAATCCACAGCAGCGGGTCGTAGCCAAAGCCGTGCTCGCCCTGCGGCGCGGCCAACAACTCGCCTGACCAATGGCCTTCGGCGATCAGCGGCTCGGGGTCGTCTGCGTGGCGCACGGCCACCAGGAGGCAGGTGAAGTGGGCGCGGCGCTGGGCGGGCTGGGGCAGGTGCGCCATCTGGGCCAGCAGCCAGGCGTTGTTGGCCGGGTCGATGACGTCCCGGCCGGCGCCCTCGGGCACCCGGCCTGCATCGACGGCGTAGCGGGCCGAACGCACGCCCGGCGCGCCGCCCAGTGCGTCGACGCACAGGCCCGAGTCGTCGGCCAGCGCCGGCCCGTTGCCCTCGCGGGCGGCATGGCGGGCCTTGGCCAGGGCGTTCTCGACGAAGGTGACGTGGGGCTCTTCCGCCTCGGCAATGCCCAGCGCGCCCTGCGTGACCAGATCAACCCCGAGCGGGGCGATCAGCGCTTGCAGCTCGCGCAGCTTCTTGGCGTTGTTCGAGGCGAGGATGAGTTGGCGTGGCATGGCGGCAGACCGGGCAGGGGGCGAATACGCGCTCAGGCGAGCGGCTGAGCGAGGGCGGCGGCCTGGGCGGCGATCAGCTCGCGGATGCCCTTGTCGGCGAGGGCCAGCAGCTGGTCCATCTCGGCGCGGGTGAAGGCGACGCCTTCGGCCGTGCCCTGCACTTCGACGAAGTGGCTGGCGCCAGTCATCACGACGTTCATGTCGGTGTCGCAGGCCGAGTCTTCGATGTACTCGAGGTCGAGCAGCGGCGTGCCTTCGACGATCCCGACGCTGATGGCGGCCACGGGCTGGCGCACCGGGTTGTCGACCACCTTGCCCGAGGCCAGCAGGCCGTTGACGGCGTCCATCAGCGCCACGTAGGCGCCGGTGATGGCGGCGGTGCGGGTGCCGCCGTCGGCCTGGATCACGTCGCAGTCGAGCACGATGGAGCGCTCGCCCAGCTTGGCGAGGTCGACCACGGCGCGCAGGCTGCGGCCGATCAGGCGCTGGATTTCCTGCGTGCGGCCGCTCTGCTTGCCACGGGCGGCTTCACGGTCGCTGCGGGTGTGGGTGGAGCGGGGCAGCATGCCGTATTCGGCCGTGACCCAGCCCTCACCGCTGCCGCGCTTGTGCGGCGGCACCTTCTCTTCGACGGAGGCCGTGCACAGGACCTTGGTGTCACCGAAACAGATCAGCACCGAGCCCTCTGCATGGCGGGTGTAGCCGCGGGTGATGGTCAGCGGGCGCAGTGCGTCGGCGGCGCGGCCGTGAGGGCGTTGGAAGGCCATGGGGGCTCCTGTGTCGAATTCGGTCGTCAAAAACAAAGAGGGCACGTACGCGTTGCCGTGCCCTCGGAAGATGGTGTGTCGGGCGCGCTCAGGTCTTGCGGGCGGCTGCGGCGGCGGAGCGCCGGATGGCCTCGTTGATCTCGCGGATGGAGCGCTCGATCTCGGCCTCGTCCAGGTCGTCGGCCTCGACCATGTTACCCGGCCCGCTGGCGTTGCCGACGCTGGCCTGAATGGTGGAGGCAAACACCTCGTCGCCCAGCGTGTCGGTCGAGATCCCCCGGGTGTCTTCGTGGCTGGCCGACTCCCACTCCATGGCGATGACCGTCACGTTGTCGCACTTCGGGCCGCCGTTGCGCAGGGCCTCTTCGACCAGTTCGGGCACCGCATCCGAGATGGTGCGGGTGGCCATGTGGTGCGTGATGACCTCGTCGTCCACCGTGCCCCAGAGGCCATCGGAACACAGCAGCACGCGGTCGCCCTCCTGCAGCAGCAGCGGGCCTGCGGTGTCGACCACCGGCTTGCCGGGGCTGCCCAGGCAGGTGAACAGCACGTTGCGGTTGTAGCGCTCGTTGAGCGGCACCACGGTCGACAGCGTCTGTTGCAGTTCGGAGTAGGAGTGGTCGCGGGTGCGGGCGATCAGTTTGTCGCCGCGCACGAAGTACAGGCGCGAGTCACCGCAATGGGCCCAGTAGGCGGCATTGCCCTGCAGGATGCAGGCGACGATGGTGGTGCGCGGGGTGTCGATCAGGCCTTTTTCGCTGGCGTAGCGCAGCAACTGGTGGTGGCCCGCCATGACGGCGTCCTGCAGGAAGCGGATGGGGTCGGCCAGCGTGGGGCGGGCGTCACGCTGAAAGAGCGCGGCCATGGTCTGCAGTGCGAGCTGCGAGGCCATTTCGCCTTCGGGGTGGCCCCCCATGCCGTCCGCCAGGGCGAACAGACCGGAGTCCCGCGTGTAGCAGTAGCCCATGCGGTCTTCGTTCTTCTCGCGGCCGCCCTTGCGGCTGATCTGGTAAACGGAGAACCTCATGCTTTGGTACCGGTCTTGAGGTTTTCGATCTGGAGTTTCACGCGCTCGGCAAAGGTGAGTTTCGAGTAGCGACGTTCGGTTTCACGCGCCAGTTCTTTCTGCAGCGCGAACACGCTCTGCGGACGGGCCAGCGGGTCGAGCGACATGCACCACTCGGTCACCTCGAGCAGGTTATCCGAATAGACGTTGCGCAGCCGCGAGAGGGACAACCCGAGACGGTCTTTTTCAAGACGCTGGGGCGCGTCGTTCGGCGGGTAGCCCTGCATGCACGCGTAGATGCAGGCGCCGATGGCATAGATGTCGGTCCAGGGGCCCAGCGAGCCATCGCGACGGTACATCTCGGGCGCGGCAAAGCCGGGCGTGTACATCGGGCGGATGAAGTTGCCTTCCTTGGACAGCACCTCGCGCGCCGCCCCGAAATCCAACAGCACGGCCTTGTTGTCGTTCGTGATGAAGATGTTGGCCGGCTTGATGTCGAGGTGCAGCATCTTGTGCTGGTGCACGATGCGCAGGCCGCGCAGGATCTCGTCGAACAGGCTGCGGATCGTGGATTCGCGAAAGACCTTGTCGCGCTTGAGGTCACGGGCGGTGACGATGAAGTCCTGCAGCGTGTCGCCCTGCAGGTAGTTCATCACCATGTAGACGGTCTCGTTCTCGCGGAAGAAGTTGAGCACCGAGACCACGCTGGGGTGCGCGATTTGCGCCAGCGAGCGGCCTTCTTCGAAGAAACTCTTGAGACCCAGCCGGTACAGCGGCTGCTTGTCGGGCTTGACGCGTGGAATCAGCTCGCCGGGCGAGCGTTCGGCCAGCGAGGCGGGCAGGTATTCCTTGAGGGCGACCAGGCGTTTTTCGGGGTCTTCGGCCAGGTAGACCACGCCGAAGCCGCCTGCGGCGAGCTTCTTGACCACCTGGTAGCCACCCACGACGGTGCCCGAGGGCAACGGGGCGGGTTTGGGCTTTGACATAATCGAGTTTTGTCCGGTGTCAAGTAACCATGTCAGTCTACAGTATGACCGGCTTCGCCAGTGCGGCGGCGTCCTTGCCCGATCAGGGTGGTGAGCACGGCGAGGATTCCGACACGCCATCGGCGTCGCGCAAGGGCCTCAGTGGCTCGGTCGGCGCGGAGCTGCGCTCGGTCAACAGCCGCTTCCTCGATCTGAGCTTCAAGCTCGCCGACGAGTTCCGCGGCCTGGAGCCCGCCCTGCGCGAGCTGGTCACGGCGTCGTTCAAGCGCGGCAAGATGGAATTCCGCCTGCAGCCGCAGCGGGCCGCGGACGCCGGCTGGCCCCAGCCGCAGCCCGACCAGCTGCACACGCTGGCACGCCTGGAGGGCATGGTGCAGAACTGGCTGCCCAAGGCCGGGCCGCTGAGTGTGAACGAGGTGCTGAACTGGTGCCGCGCCGCCGCCCCCGCCGCCCGCCTGGAGGAGGTCGCCATGCAGGCGGCCCGCCTGTGCATCGAGGCGATGAAGGAGGCCCGCGAGCGCGAAGGTGCCCGCCTGGTGGCCGTGCTGCAGGACAAGCTCAAGGGGCTGAAGGCGCTGGCCGCCCAGGCCGAGCCGCTGGTGCCTCAGGCCGTGCAACGCCAGCAGGAGCGCTTCGTGCAGAAGTACGAGGAGGCCCTGAAGGCCGTGGGCGGCACCGTCACGCCCGAGGCCGCACAGGAGCGCGCGCTGAGCGAGGCGGCTGCCTACGCGCTGCGCATCGACGTGGACGAAGAACTGCAGCGCCTGAAGGCCCACCTCGACGAGATCGGCCGGCTGCTGAAGAAGGGCGGCGAAGTGGGCAAGCGCCTCGACTTCCTGATCCAGGAGCTGCACCGGGAGGCCAACACGCTGGGCTCGAAGGCCGCCGCGCTGGAGCTGACGCAGGTGTCGGTCGACATGAAGGTCCTGATCGAGCAAATGCGCGAGCAGGTTCAGAACCTTGAATGAGTGCCGATAACGTGTCTCATCCCTCCCCCATCGCCCCGGTCAGTGACATGGATTACCCCGGCAACCTCTTCGTGGTCTCTGCCCCCAGTGGCACGGGCAAATCCAGCCTGGTGAAGGCGCTGCTCGAGCTCGACTCGCGCCTGCAGGTCAGCGTGTCGCACACCACCCGCAAGCCGCGCGGGCAGGAGCAGCACGGCCGCGAGTACTGGTTCGTGTCCAAGGACGAGTTCAACGCCATGGTGGAACATGGCGACTTCTTCGAGCACGCCGAGGTGCACGGCAACTGCTACGGCACGTCGCGCAAGGCGATCGAGGAACGCATCCAGCACGGCGAGGACGTGGTGCTGGAGATCGACTGGCAGGGCGCGCTGCAGATCAAGCAGATCTTCCCGACCGCCATCCTGATCTTCATCCTGCCCCCCAGCTACGAAGAACTGTTGCAGCGCCTGAACCGCCGCGGGGAGGACCCGCAGGACGTCATCGACCTGCGCATGGCCAATGCCCGCATCGAGGTGGCGCAGGCCCAGCACTTCGATTTTGTGGTGGTCAATGCGCTGTTCGAGTCGGCTTTGTTCGATTTGAAAGCCATTGTTCACGCGCAGCGGTTAAAATACGCTGCTCAGCGCCGCAACAAGTCTGTTGTGTTCCGCGCCCTCGATCTGGTCTGAACGGGGTTTGCCCCCTGACCAGACCTGAACACGAACCGGTTTGCCGGTTCACCCTTCGGAGAGCCCCATGGCCCGCATCACCGTCGAAGACTGCCTGCAGAAGATCCCGAACCGCTTTCAGCTCGTGCTGGCCGCAACCTACCGCGCCCGCATGCTGAGCCAGGGTCACACGCCCAAGATCGACACCCGCAACAAGCCGAGCGTGACCGCACTGCGCGAGATCGCCGCCGGCCAGGTTGGCCTGGAAATGCTGCGCAAGGTTCCGACCTGATCCAGCCTGGCTCTGCACGCCACACAAGGCCCGCCTCGGCGGGCCTTTGTCGTTGTTTCCCGAGAGCCTGACGTCCCCAGGGGACTTGCGCTCGCGCTACATTCAGGACATGACCCTGGCCACTGACGCCGCGGCGGCTTCTTTTGCCGCGCTGACCCACAAGCTCGATTACCTGGACGAGGCCGACATCCGCCGTGTGCGGGAGGCCTACCGGTTTGCCGACGAGGCCCACCTGGGGCAGTTCCGCGCCAGCGGCGAGCCCTACATCACGCACCCGATCGCGGTGGCCGGCCTGTGTGCCGACTGGAAGCTGGACGCGCAGGCCATCATGGCCGCGCTGATGCACGACGCGATGGAGGACTGCGGGGTCACCAAGGTCGAGCTGATCGAGCGTTTCGGGGCGCCCACGGCCGAACTGGTCGACGGGCTCACCAAGCTGGACAAGCTGCATTTCTCCACCAAGGAGGAGTCGCAGGCCGAGTCCTTCCGCAAGATGCTGCTGGCCATGGCGCGCGATGTGCGCGTCATCCTGATCAAGCTGGCCGACCGGCTGCACAACATGCGGACGATGGCCGCGATGGTGGCGCACAAGCGCGCCCGCATCGCCCGGGAAACGCTCGAGATCTACGTGCCGATCGCGCACCGGCTGGGCCTGAACCAGACCTACCGCGAGCTGCAGGAGCTGTCCTTCCAGTACATCAACCCGTGGCGCTACGGGGTGCTGGCCAAGGCCGTGAAGAAGACCCGCGGCAACCGCCGCGATCTGGTCGAGCGCATCCGCAAGGAAGTGCAGGAAGCGTTCGATGCAGCCGGCATGCAGGTGGAGGTGTACGGCCGCGAGAAGACGGTTTACTCGATCTATCACAAGATGGTCGAGAAGAACCTGAGCTTCGCGCAGGTCAGCGACATCTTCGGCTTCCGCATCGTGACCCACGAGCTGCTGGAGTGCTACACGGCGCTGGGCGTGCTGCACCAGTTGTACAAGCCGCTGCCGGGGCGCTTCAAGGACTACATCGCCATCTCGAAGGCCAACGGCTACCAGTCGCTGCACACGACGCTGGTCAACCCGGTGGGCACAGCGGTGGAGTTCCAGATCCGCTCGCAGGCCATGCACGCCGTGGCCGAGAAGGGCATTGCGGCGCACTGGATGTACAAGGAGCAGGAGGAGCCGGGCGATGCATCGCCGCAGCAGGCGGCGGTGTGGCTGCAGTCGCTGATCGACATCCAGCATGAAACGCGGGATTCGGCCGAGTTCCTCGAGCACCTGAAGATCGACCTGTTCCCGGAGTCGGTGTATGTGCTGACGCCGAAGTCGCGCATCGTGGCGCTGCCCAAGGGCGCCACGCCGGTGGATTTTGCCTACGCCATCCACTCGGGCGTGGGCGACCGCTGTGTGTCGGCCAAGGTGAATGGCGAGCCGGTGCCGCTGCGCTCGCAGCTGCACAGCGGCGATGTGGTCGAGATCATCACGGCGCCGAGCGCCCGGCCGAATCCGGGCTGGTTGAACTTCGTGCGCACGGGGCGGGCCCGCTCGAAGATCCGCAGCTACCTGAAGGCGATGGAGGCCGAGGAGTCGCTGGAGCTGGGCGAGAAGCTGCTGGCGCAGGCGCTGCGCGCCGAGGGACTGACGCTGCCGAGCGGCGACGACGAGAGCGCGGGTGCGGAAGGCGCCCTGTGGCAGAACCTGGTGCGCTGGGGCGGCAACCGCAGCCAGCGCGAACTGCTGATCGACATCGGCCTGGGCCGCAAGATCGCACCGATGGTGGCCAAGCGCCTGGCACAGCTGATGGCCGAGTCGGGCGAGCGGCCGGATGCGCTCACGTTGACGCTGGGCCGTTTTGCGGCGGCCGAGGCGCCGACGCAGGGCTCGGTGGTGATCGACGGCAGCGAGGGGGCCACGGTGCGCCTGGCGCCGTGCTGCACGCCGGTGCCGGGCGACCCGATTGCGGGCTACCTGGGCCGGGGCGAAGGCCTGGTGGTGCACACGCAGCGCTGCGGCGTGGGTCGCCGCCTGTTCGAGCGGGACAGCGAGCGCTGGATCGACGTGAGCTGGGCCGAGGAGCCCACCCGCCCGTTCGAAACCGTGCTGGCCGTGACGGTCAACAACGGCAAGGGCGTGCTGGCCCAGGTGGCCTCGGCCATCAGCACGGCCGAGACCGACATCACCCACATCGAGATGGGCGATGAGCGCCTGGGTCAGACGGCCGAGCTGCGCCTGACGGTGGCGGTGC
Organism: Aquabacterium olei; assembly: GCF_003100395.1. Classification (NCBI taxonomy): domain Bacteria; kingdom Pseudomonadati; phylum Pseudomonadota; class Betaproteobacteria; order Burkholderiales; family Sphaerotilaceae; genus Aquabacterium; species Aquabacterium olei. The sequence goes on along the minus strand of NZ_CP029210.1, from coordinate 3,011,002 downwards.
GCGACACCGAGCACCTCTCGGATGTGTTGCGCGCGCTGCGACGCTGCAACGTGGTCATCAAGGCCGAGCGCGTCTGCCCCTGAGGCCGCAAGCGGGCTTCAGGGCCCGTCGGTCTCTCGGGTTGGCGCGGGGTAGCGCACCTCCAGGACTTCGAGCCGTTCCAGCCCGCCGGGCGTCATCAGCTGCACCTCGTCGCCTTCGCGGGCCTTGAGCAGCGCGCGGGCGATCGGCGAGATCCAGCTGACTTCGCCATTGAGGTTGTCGACCTCGTCGATGCCCTTGATGGTGATGGTGCGCTCCACCCCCGCCTGGTTGGCGTAGGTGACGGTGGCGCCGAAGAAGATCTGGTCGTTGCCATGGTGCGCGGTGGGGTCCGCCACTTCCGCGCGGTCCAGCCGCTTCGTGAGGAAGCGGATGCGGCGGTCGATCTCGCGCAGGCGCTTCTTGCCGTAGAGGTAATCGCCGTTTTCGGAACGGTCGCCGTTGGAGGCGGCCCAGTGGACGATTTCCACCACCTTGGGGCGTTCCACGTCGATCAGACCGACCAGTTCGGCGCGCAGCCGCTGGTAGCCCTCGGGCGTCATGTAGTTCTTGGTGCCGGCAGGCAGCGGCGGCAGGGCGACGTCGTCGTCCTCGTCGCCTTCGGGTTCCTTCGTGAAGGCTTTGCTCATGGGACGCGATTGTGCCCAATCCAACGGGGGGCGCCAAATGCGACTTCTGCACGCCCCGTGGGTGTTTTGTGCTCCAGGGGCCTGCGGGTGAGGTTGTGGAACTCGAAAAACTGAAATGTCTGCCGACAACATGGGTGAGACCCCCCACTGGCGCGACAAAAAGGTGTGCCCCATGTCCCACGTGATTCCTTTGGGCCCCGCGGCCCGCATGCTGACCACCCGCGAGGCCGCCCTCCGCCTGGGTGTTTCGCTGCGCACCGTGCAGCTGTGGGTCGAGGCCGACATCCTGCCGGCCGCTCGCACGCCCGGGGGGCACCGGCGCATTCCGTACAACGCCGTCGAGGCGCTGGCCCTGAGCACCGGGCTGGGTGGAGAAGTGCCCCGCGCGGCCGAGCGGGCGCGTGCGCTCGCTGCCGTGCCCGAGGTGCAGCCCCCACCCGCCCGTCCGCGCGACGCCGTGCAGGGCACCCGGCCGCTGGACGTGCTGCTGGTGGCCGATGACCCGCAGTGGCAGGCGCGCTGCGAAGCCGCCGTGCAGCCGTTCGGGCCTTCGGTGACGATGCGGATGGCCGAAACCGGTTACCTGGCCTTGCTGCAGATCGGCCAGCGCGCGCCCGACCTGCTGGTGACCAACCTGGACCTGCCCGGGATGGACGGCATGGCGATGCTGCGGACGCTGGAGCGATGTGAGTCACTCGCCGGCATGCGCGTGCTGGTGCTGAGTGCGGCCAGCGACCACGAAATTGCCCGCCGCGGTGGCCTGCCACTGGCCGCGGAGCGGATTCACCTGCCGGTGTCGCCCGAGGCGATTGCCGTGCGGGTCGGTCGCCAGTTGCTGGGACAGCGTGCCAGCTGAAGGCGCCAGAAAAGGAACACCATGAACGACGCTTTCCGGATGTTGTTTGACCAGGTCAAGAGTGGCGTGGTCTGGGTGCAGCGCAACGGGGTGGTGCGCTATGCCAACAAGGCCGCGGTGCAGATGACGCCCGTGATGCTGGGCCAGCCGATGATGGACCCGGTGGCCGAACGCACCGTCAAGGCGGCCGGGCAGAACATGCTGACGCTGCCGTTCCAGTTCGAGCTGACGACGCAGGAGGCCAACCCCGACACGATTCGCGCGGTGGTGATCAATGCGCCGGTGGGCACCGACCTGATGGTGGTGCTCAACAACGTCTCGGAGGAGCGCTGGTACTCGCACGCGCTGGAAAACCTGATCGGCTACATCGACGCCGAAATGGCCCGCCCGATCGAGATGCTGGCCGGCAAGTTGCCGGCGATCAGCCAGATCCTGGCGCGCCCGGGCATCGCGCCCGAACTGCAGGCGCTGGCCGAAGAGGCCTCGGCGCTGTCGGGCAAGCTGGGCAAGCTGCACGACCTGGTCAGCGTCTTCGGCGAGAGCGCCATCCAGCGCGACGAGCGCATTCTGCTGCCCGACCTCTTGCGCAAGGCGCTGGACGAGGTGATGTACCTGGCTTCTGCCCGCAACGTCACGGTGGCCGTCAACGGCGTGGAGGGCGAGCTGCCGCCGGTCTATGGCAGCGTGCACTGGCTGGGCAAGGCCATGTCCGAGTACCTGGAGCAGTCCATCCGCAGCGCGCAGCCCGGCGGGCTCATCGACCTGTCGGTGCAGGCGGTGGGCACGCGGGTGATGGTGCGCGCCCGCAACCAGGGCCTGTTCGTGTCCAACCACGAGCGCCGCAAGGCGTATGTGCCCTTCGGTGTGGGCGACTCGCCCAAACCCGTGGCGCGCCAGGGCATCGGCCTGGCGCTGAGCCAACGCATCCTGGAACAGCACGGCGGCTCGGTGCGCATCGAGGACGATCTCGATGGCGTCGACTTCGTGCTCGAGATCCCCGCCGGGGCGCCCGCCACGCAGGACGCCCAGCTGTCCGTCGAGCAGGCCCAGCGCTATGCCCGCGACATGTCGCAACTGCTGGCCCGCAGCATGAGCAAGAAAGTGAACTGAGGAGACCGCCATGGCCCACCGCATCCTGATTGTTGAAGACCAGGCCGACATCCGCAAGCTGATCCGCATGACGCTGGAGTTCGGCGATTTCGAAATCCACGAGGCCCACGACGGTGAGTCCGGTCTGGCCATGGCCCGGGCGATCCGGCCCACGGTGATGCTGCTGGACGTGATGATGCCGGGCCTGCTGGACGGGTACCAGGTGTGCACCCGCATCAAGCAGGATCCCGAGCTGAAGGCGATCCAGGTGGTCATGCTGACGGCGCGCGGTCAGGCGACGGACCTTGCTGCTGGCGAGGCGGCAGGCGCCGACGCGTACCTGGTCAAGCCGTTCAGCCCGCTGGAGCTGATCGAGCGCGTGGAGGCCATGGTCTCGACCGTTGCCTGAGGACAGCCCTGCACCGAGCGAGGTGCCGGGCACCCCGTGACGGCCCCCATGCGGGCGCAAGGAGTGAGGCCATGAACCATCGTCGTGATGCAGTGGAGCTTCCCGCCACCCTGGAACGGCTCATCTCGGCGCTGGAGCGCCTGACCGGGCGGATTCCGCTGGGGCATGCCCTGACGCTCATCGGTGCCATCGGGGTGCTGCTGACCGCGGCCATGGTCTTCACCGTGTGGCGCATCGAGGCCGAACGGACCCGGCACGAGTTCGATGCCGATGCCGTGCGGCTGCAGATGTTGCTGCAGGATCGTCTGATGCAGCGCGTGACGACGCTGGAGCAGGCGGCGGCCTGGTTCGGCGCCAACGACCGCGGGACGGCCTCTGCCACCTGGCCCGCTGCCCGCATCGTGCGTGTGAAGGGCGAGGCCGCATCGCCCGCGGCCTTGGGTCGGCTGGGAGGCTACCCCCCGGCCGAGAGCGAGGCGCTGGCGTCCTGCCTGGTGCATGTGGAGGGCAGCGCCACCACCTTGTGTCCGCCGGCCACCGGGGCGGCGAGCGGGAGCCGCTTCATGGCACGCGCGCTGCCCGCTTCGCGAGGCTGGGTCGTGACGTTGCTGAATGACGCCGATCTGCTGCCCGCGGCCCTGCCTCGAGGCGACTGGCTGCTGTGGGCCCGGCTGTTCGGCAAGGTGCCCGTGCCGCTGCACGACGCGGCAGGGGCACCTTCGGCGCCCATGCTGGACGATGGGACGCGCAACCGCTGGCACCGCGACGTTGGCATCATGCTGGCCGGCGAGCGCCTGACCCTCACGCTGCAGGGCCACGAACAGGCGCGTGGGTGGTGGCAGGGCCTGATGCGCTACGCCAGCGTCTGGGCGGCCGCAGCGTTCGGGCTGGTCTGCACGCTCACGGCGCTGCATGTCTACCTGATGCTCATTTCGACGCGCAGGCGGGCCGCCCGCATGGCCAGCGAGATGTCGGCCGAGCTGCAGCGCACGCAGTCCCGCAACCAGGCGGTGATGGACACCGCGGCCGATGCCATCGTGATGGTCGACGGCCAGGGGCTGGTGCGATGGTGCAATCAGGCCACCACCAGCATCTTCGGCCGGCCGCCTGACGTGCTGATGGGGCAGCCGATCAACAGCGTGCTGCCCGCGCTGTCGCCCGACGGCCTGGACGACTGGTTTGCCAACCATGGCTTCTCCAACCGCGTGATCGGCTGTGAGACCACGGGGCTGCGCAACGAGGGCACGGCCTTTCCGGTGGCGGTGTCGGCCAGCCGGGCCACGCTGGACGGCGAGCGCATCCAGACCTTCATCGTGCGCGACACCACCGACGCGAAGTGGGCCGAGCAGGAGCTCATTCTGCGTGACCGCGCGCTGGCTTCGTCGGCCGATGGCGTGGTGATCGCGTCCATGACCTTGCCCAATCACCCCGTGATCTACGTGAACGCCGCGTTCGAGAAGATCACCGGCTACGAGGCCCACGAGGTGCTGGGCCTGAACTGCAGCCTGCTGCAGCGTCACGATCGCAACCAGCCGGGCATCGAAGCCATGCGCGAGGCCATCCGTGAGGGCCGGCCCTGTCAGGTGGTCGTGCGCAACTATCGCAAGGATGGCAGCCTGTTCTACAACGAGCTGGCCATCTCGCCCGTGCTCAATGCCGAGGGCGAGCTGACGCATTACGTGGGCGTGCAGTCGGACATCACCGATCGCATCGCGGCCGAGCAGGTGCTGCAGCTGCGCACCGAGCGTCTCAATGCCGTGTTCGACCTGAGCCCCGATGGCTTTGTGGTGCTGGACAAGCGGGGCGAGGTCAGCATCGTGAACCCGGCCTTCGAGCGCATGACCGGCTTGCTGGCGGCCGATCTGGTCGGGCAGTCGATCGAGGCGCTGGAAGAGCAGTTGATGGCGCGCTGTCAGTGGGTCGAGAGCGATGCCGTCGCGCCGCACGAAGGGCAGAGCGCCGAGAGCGATGCACGCCAGTTCGGGCCGCGGGAACTGCTCCACCTGCATACGCCATGCGCGCGCACCCTCACCCGTCGCGTGCGCCACGGCGGGCAGGACAACGAGACCGTCATGTACTTCCGCGATGTCACGCACGAGCGTGAGGTGGACCGCATGAAGAGCGAGTTCCTGTCGATGGCCGCGCACGAACTGCGCACGCCGATGGCCAGCATCTTCGGCTTCACCGAACTGCTGCTCAAGCGCCAGTTCAGCGACGAGCGGCGCAACGACATGCTGTCGACCATCCACCGGCAGGCCCAGGTGCTGATCAACCTGGTCAACGAGTTGCTGGACCTGGCCCGCATCGAGTCACGCCGGGGCAAGGACTTCAAGCGCGAGCGCCAGATGCTGCAGCCGCTGATCGAGGGCACGCTGTCGGGCCTGCTGGTGCACAACGACCCCCGCAAGGTGGACTACCGCCTGCCCGAGGAGCCCATCGTTGTCGATGTCGATCGGGAGAAGCTGTCGCTGGCGCTGACCAACGTGCTGTCCAACGCCTACAAGTATTCGCCGGGGGGCGGCGCCATCGAGCTGTCGCTGCTGTGGCGGTCGCAGGGGGCGCAGGGCGAGGTCGGCATCCAGGTCACCGACCATGGCCTGGGCATGACGCCCGACCAGCTCGAGCGGGTGTTCGAACGCTTTTTCCGCGCCGACACCTCGGGCAACATTCCGGGCACGGGCCTGGGCATGACCATCGTGAAGGAGATCATCGAGCTGCACGGTGGCCAGGTGATGCTGACCAGCGAGCACGGCGTGGGGACCACGGTGGTGCTGTGGCTGCCGGTGGTGAGCGGTGCGCCGGCGGCGCAGCAAGGCGAGTCCGCGGCGGCCTTGGCCTGAGCGTGGCGCGCGGGATGCGCGCCTCCCCGAAGCGCGGGGGCTGAGGCCTCGTTCGGGGGCATCTCCGCATGGCCGGGCCCGGGGCGGCGGGGCAGCATCGCTCTGCGCGCGCGGCGATGGGCCGCTGCGCCTGGAGACCGTCCTTGCCTTCCTCGCTCTCTGTGCCTCCGCTGCGGCGGGCGCGCTTGCTGTTCATTGCGGCCTACGCGCTGGTGGGCGTGGCGCTCGTGTGGCTGTGGCAGCAGCCGCAGGCGCGGGCGCTGCTCAGCCTGCCGGCTTTGTCAGAGGCTGGCCGCACGCTGTTGCAGACCCCGTTCGGCTCGCTGGCCGTGATCGGTGGCTACGTGCTGGCCGTGTTTCTGGCGGTGCCCGTGGCCGCGCTGATTGCAGCGGGCGTGCTGGTGTTCGGCCCGTGGCCCGGCATGGCCTACGCGATGGCGGGGATGCTGGCGGGGGCGGTCGTTGCCTGGGCGGTGGGGCGCTGGAGCGGCCCGGCGCTGATCGACCGGGCAGCGGGCGGGCGGCTGGCGCTGCTGTCGGCGCACCTGCACCGGCGCGGCCTGTGGACGGTGGCGGTGGTCCGCGCGTTGCCGGTGGCGCCGTTCCTGGTCGTCAATGTCGCGGCCGGTGCGCTGGGCGTTCGCCTGCGTGATTACGTGCTGGGCAGCTTTCTCGGCCTGCTGCCCGGCACCGTCGGGATGTCGCTGTTCATGGACCGTGTGGTCGCGGTGTGGCGCGAGCCGGGACCCGGCGCATGGGCCAGCCTTGCCGCCGTGTTCGCGGGCGTGGCGACCCTGCTGTGGTGGACGCGGCGCCGGCTGAGCCAGCCGCCGGTCTGAGCCCGCGCGGGCCGATCCTCAATACAGCCCGGCGGCGCTGCCCGATTGCAGGGCCGCCAACGCCGCCGGATAGCCTTGGGCTGCCGCCTTCTTCAGCCAGTGCAGGCTGGCCGGCAGGTCCTTGTCCTGGCCCACGCCGGTGCGGTGCATCACAGCCAGCGCGTACTGGGCCTCGGCCTCGCCGGCGTCGGCCGCCAGACGAAAGCGCCGGGCCGCTTCGGCCAGGTCGCGCGGCACGCCACGGCCGGCCTCGTGCATCCAGGCCAGCCGCGTCTGGGCGCTGCGGTCACCCTGGTCGGCCAGGCGTGCATACAGCGCGGCGGCCTCGGTGTGGCGGCCCGCGGCCGACAGCGATTCCGCTTGTTGGTACGGGCTCAAGGCCAGATCGGGCTGATCGAGTGCCGCCAGGCGGGCGCGTGCGTCCGTGTCACCGGCCTGCGCCGCCATGCCGAGATAGAGCCGTGCCCGGGCCGAGTCACGAGACAAGGTCTCGCCGGTGCTGTAGAGCAGGCCCAGCCGGTACTGCGCCTTGAAGTTGCCGGCCCGTGCCGCCGCGGTGTAGAGCGTCTCGGCCTTGCGCAGATCACGCGGCTCGCCGAGTCCATCTTCGGCCAGCACGCCCAGGTTGAACAGCGCATCGCCGTTGCCCACCTCGGTGAGCGTCTCCCACACATGGCGGGCCTCGGTGTAGTGCCCCATCTTGAACTCGGCGTAGGCCTTGTAATTGCCCATGGCGGGGTTGCGCAGCCAGTCGCTGCGGGTGCTGTCCTGCGCAGAGGCCGTGCCGATGAGGGCGAGCAGCAGACCTGCGGCGAGCAGGGGGCGCCGCCATGGCGAGCGGGAGGGGGAGCAAGAGGGCATGGGCGTTGTCTCCGGTGTCCTGCGCGTGGCGCAGCCGGGCCGGTGCATGCCGGCCCTGGGTTGAATGCCCGACAGCATACGCGCTGCGTGTCATCCGGAGGGGCCTCGGCGTGACGAAAGCGGAGGCAAAAACACAAAAGGTCAGATGCCTTGAGACATCTGACCTTCTGGCGCACAACGCAATGTGCTTGGTGCGGCTGGCAGGATTCGAACCCACGACCCCTTGGTTCGTAGCCAAGTACTCTATCCAACTGAGCTACAGCCGCTAAAAATGTTCTCGGCTACCAGTTGCGAAACTGGTGCGGCTGGCAGGATTCGAACCCACGACCCCTTGGTTCGTAGCCAAGTACTCTATCCAACTGAGCTACAGCCGCCGAGAAGTGAAACTATAGCATGTTTTCAGCCCTGCCGTCAAAACGGTGCACTTTTTGTGCGCCGCCGCGGCGCGGTGTGGCGAGCACCACACCACTGTGGCGGATCAGTCGCGTTCGCCGGGCAGGGCGGCCCGACGGTAGAAGCGGGCGGCTTCGTCGTCGCGATGTTCGCGTTCGGCCAGCTGGCCCAGCGCGGCCCAGGCGGTGCGGCGCCGCTCGGTGTCCAGCGCCTGGTCATTGGCGGCCGACATCAGCATGCCGCGCGCCTTGCCCCACAGCTGCCGTTCCGACAACGCCAGGCCCAGCACCAGCGCCAGGCCCGGATGGCGCAGGGCCATCTGCGTGCAGGCATCCAGGCGGGGCAGCCACTCGGCTTCCAGGCCGATCAGACTGTCGCCCAGGGCCTGGGTGAGCGCGTCGACGGCCTCGGGCGCTTGCTCGGTCAGGCGGTCCCACAGCGGGGCCAGCCACTGCCGTGCATCGGTCGGGGCGCCGAGGGAGGCCATGCGCCGTGCGGCATGCGCCACCACCATCGGGTCGCGCCGGTCGGCGGGGTCCAGATGCGACCACACGTTGCGGAGCTGGTCGGCGTCGCGGGCCGAATCGAGTGTCTCGGTGGCCAGTGTGCGCAGCAGGCCTTCGGCGGCAACCGGCGTGAAGCCCTGGTGCTTGGCCAGCAGGCGGGCGGTGCGCAGCGCCTCGACGGGCTGGCGGGCCAGCCGGGCAGCCTGGAGTTTGAGGCGCAGGGCCTGCGTGCGGCGTGCCACGCCGGGCGGCAGCTCGGCCAGATCGCGCAGGGCCTTGGGGGCGTCGCGGTCTTCCAGCGCGCATTCGGCGGCCATCAGGCGCGCGCCTTCTTCTGTCGGGCGCGGCTTGCGCGTCAGCTGCGAGAGCTCGATGGCGCGCCGCAGCTGCTCGTCGCGGCGCGGGCGGTCTTGCAGGCGGTGCAGGCTGCCCGCCGACAGCAGGTGGGCCAGGGCCGTGAACTCGGCGTCGAGCGCGAGTTCAGGCGTGTCGGCCTGGATGGCGATCGCCTTCTGGCAGGCGCGGTGGGCTCGGCTGTAGCGACCGGCCATGTACAGCGCCAGCCCTTCTCGCAGGGCCGCCTGCGCCAGACGGTCGCGCTGGTTCAGGCGCCAGCGTCGGGCGCGCTGCGGCAGATCCAGCAGGCCGTCGAGCCCGCGGATCAGCGAGTACACGGCCAGGTAGATCAGGATCAGGCTGATCAGGAAGAGGTTGAGCGAGAGGTCGGCGCGCCAGCCCATCCAGTAGAGGGTGACGAGGCCGTCATTGGCGCCGAGGGCGGTGGCCCCGACCACGGCCACGACGGCCAGCAGCAGAAGCCAGACGATGGAACGCATGCCTTGTGTCCTTCCGGGGCTCAGCGACCGCCGTTGACCGCGATCAGCGCGGCCAGCGTGTCATCGGGGCGGGGCACCACGGTGTGCTGGCCCTGGCCGATCACTTCGGCCAGCAGCGATTGCAGCAGCTGGGTCTTGCGCGAACTGGTGTCGAAGTAGCGGGACACGGCCTGTTGCGTGGCCTGCAGATCGGCGGTGGCGGTGTGCGTCTGGCGGCTCAGCAGGGCCACGCGGGCATTGAGCAGGCGCAGTTTCATGTTCTCGCGCACGAAGAAGCCTTGCTCGGGTGAGATCAGCATCGCCTCGGGACGGTCCACGCGGGTCAGGCGGACGAGGCCGCGGGTTTCGTCCCACACGGTGCGGGCCGATCCGCTGATCCAGCCCAGCACCTGCTCGCTCCAGCCCGGCTCGCCAGAGGCTGCTTCGGAGGCCGCGCCAGGGGCAGACGCCCCTTTGGTGGTCTGGGCGTTGCGCAGCGCGGGCCGGCTGGGTGCAGGCACCGGGCGGCCCTTTGCCATGGTGGCCTCGGGCTGGTTGAGCAGGGGCACCTCGTCGATGAGGCGGATGGCCTCGTCGAGGCGGATGCCCAGGGTGACGAGATCGGCCACGCGCGTGGCCTTCACGCGGTCAAGGTCCTTGGCGATGGCACGGCGGACGTTGTCCAGCCGGGGCTGACGGGTACGGGTCAGGCGTTCGTCGGCCGATTGCAGCGCGGCCACGATGGGATCGGCGCTGCCCGTCAGCGAAGCCTGCTGTGCGGCCACGCGCAGGCTCGATTCGATGTCGGCCAGCAGGTTCTCGTCGCGTGACTGGCTCAGGTTCTTGACGAGGTCTTCGACCTGCGTGCGCTGCAGGGCGACCTCGGCCAGCCGGGTTTCGAGCAGCGTGGCGCGGGCCGCGGCCTCGCGCGAGAGCTCCTGGGCCTGCTTGGCGGCCACGCGGGCCTCGGTGGCCTGGCCCTGGCTGTCCTGCTGTCGGCGCACCAGCTCCTGTTCGAGGCTGTGCACGCGCTGCTGCGTCTGCCAGGCAGACCAGCCGGTCGCGACGGCGGCAGCGGCCAGCGCCAGAACGGTCCAGCGCATCCACCCGGGCTGCCCGGACGGGGTGACGGTGTCGTCGCCTGCGCGAGGGGACGCGGGCAGTGCGGGCTCGGTGGCTTGAGGTGGGGTGGTATCGGTCACGCTTTGATTGTATCGAGCGGCCCAGCGTGCGCCCGTGACAAAAAGGCGTGGGGCCGACTCAGGCGGCCGTGCGTCGTGCCTGCACGACGGCCTCGAGCGTGGGACGGGTCTGAACAAGGTGTCCGAAGCCCGCGCGCCGGGCGTGTTCGGCGATTTTCGGATGGGTGACCAGGGCCTGGTGGGCTGCCCAGTCGGGTACAGAAAGGGACCAGGCGGGCAGGTGGTGGGCGATCAGATGGTCGATGGCCTGCGAGCTGCTGAACAGCCACTGGTGGGCGGCGGGGTCCGCCAGCGCAGCGCGAGCCAGCGCCTGCTCGGGGGCCTGCCAGGTGCCGGGGCCGCGTTGGTAGGCGAGCACCGGGGTGACGGTGGCGCCGCGCGCGCGCAATTGCTCGGCCAGCCAGGTGCGGCCCTTGACGTCGGACTGGTCGCCGCCGCCCAGGATGGCCACGCGCTGCCCGGCCCAGTCCAGCGGGGCCAGGACAGGCCACAGGTGTTCGGAATCGAACTGGCTGGCCTGGCTGGGCGGGGTCAGGATCTGCTGCGGTGTCAGACCGCTGGGGGCGCCGGCTGCCTGCAGAGACTGGGCCGTGCCCGGGCCGGGCGTCGCGGCCAGGCAGGTGGCAGGCCAGCGTGCCTCGGTCGGCCGCAGGGCAAAGAACCACTGCACCGCCGCGGGGCTCACGAACATCAGCAATCGGTGCGCGGCCAGCCCCTGCCACAGCGCCCGAACGGGCTCGGGATCGGCCGGGCCTTCGATGGCGATCAGGGGCAAGGCCGCGGCATCGAGCCCGGCTGCACGCAGGTCGGCTACCCAGGCATCGGCCTGGGGCTGGGGCCGGGTGACCAGCAGCCGCATGGGCGGATTAAGCTGCGGGGTGCAGCGCAGCCAGCCATTCCGGGCCGGCCTGCTCCTGCAGCCGCTGCGCAACCGCCTGGCCCATGGCCTCGGCTTCGGCAGCATCGGCCGGGGTGGCGCTCAGGCTGGCTTCCACCAGGCCGCTGGCGCTCGGGTGTCCCAGTCGGGCGTCGAGCACCAGCTGGCCTTCGCGCCACTGGGCGAACGCGGCCAGCGGCATCGAGCAGCTGCCGCCCAATGCGCGCGACACCGCCCGCTCAGCCAGCGTGGCCAGCCACGTCGGCATGTGGGCCAGCGAGGCGATGGCGTCGGCGAGTTCGGCGTTGCCGGTGCGGATTTCGATGCCGAGGGCGCCCTGGCCCGCCGCGGGCAGCATCACCGACGGTGCGATGAGGGCGCGGATGCGGCCTTCGAGGCCCAGGCGCTTGAGCCCGGCGGCCGCGAGGACGATGGCGTCGTACTGGCCGTCGTCGAGCTTGCGCAGACGGGTGTCGAGGTTGCCGCGCAGGGGCTCGATCTTCAGGTCGGGACGCAAGGCCCGCAGCTGGGCCAGGCGGCGCAGGCTGGAGGTGCCCACCACCGCGCCTTGCGGCAGGGCTTCGATCGACGCGTAGCGGGACGACACCAGCGCATCGCGCGGGTCTTCGCGCTCCATCACGGCGGCCAGCACGAAGCCGTCAGGCAGCTCCATGGGCACATCCTTCAAGGAATGCACAGCGAGGTGCGCCCGGCCTTCTTCGAGCGCGACTTCGAGTTCCTTGACGAACAGGCCCTTGCCGCCGACCTTGGAGAGGGCGCGGTCGAGGATCTGGTCACCCTGGGTGGTCATGCCCAGCAGGTCGACGGGCCGGCCGAAGCGGCGCGACAGGATGTCACGGACATGCTCGGCCTGCCACAGGGCCAGGCGGCTTTCACGGGTGGCGATCACCCAGGGGGACAAGGCGGTGGTGCTCATGCCCGGCATTATCGGGCCTGACGGCCAAGCGGGCACGAAGGCAGGCTCAGCCTTTGATGCTGCCCAAGGTGGCGAGCCGACGTTTCTGCGTCTGGTTGACGTACAGGGCCAGGGTGCGGTCGCGCGGGTCGATGCCCGCCAGCTCGCAGCCGAGTCGGTGCGCCGGGCCCTGCGTGCCGAGGGCCGTCACGTGGTGCACGATGAGGTCGCAGCTCAGCTGGGTTTCCTCGTCCAGCTCCAGGTCGACAGCCTGGATGCGGCTGCCCGCGGCCACCAGGGGTGCATCGGCCGGCAACAGGAGCGCCACGCCATGCAGGCTGACGTCCAGCACGCGCAACACGAGCGGGGCATCGGGCCGAGCCGGGTGAACCAGCCGGGCCAGGGGGGTGCTCGATGCGAGCGGCTGCACACGGAAGGCGGCGCGGCGCTGGAAGCGGTAGGCCACGGTCGGCAGGCTGGCGTGCAGCGTGCTGCCCTGGGTGCCGTGCACGAGCACGAGCCCATCCATGTCGAACTCGACCTTGATGCTGTCGAGGTAGGCCACGGCCGACACCTCGTTGCTGTCCAGCAGGGCCTGGATGCGGGCATCGCCCTCTTCGGCGCTGAGGGTCACGGTGTGGCGCTGCGGGTCGATGGTCAGCAGCACCGTGGTGTAGCTGGCGCCGCCCGGCGCACTCAATGTGACCAGCGCGTGCTCGTCGTGCATCTGGCGGAGCAGCGCTGCAATCTCGACGGCCGACGTGATGCGGAAGTCGTCCAGATCGGCAACACGCCCGCGGGATGCGGGCGTGGAAGGGGTGCGGGTGTCCATGTCGGATTAGCCCGAGGGCTCAATGCATCTTCGTCGGATCGGTGGTGTTGCCCATCATGCGACTGAGGTCGTTGATCCAGGGCTCGGCCAGGTTGCGGATCTCGGCATCGTTGACGAGGATGCGCTGCATGATGCGCGTCTTGAGCGCCAGTTCCGACGGGCCCATCGGGTGCTCTTCCGAGGCGTGCTTGAGCTGCGCGATCAGCACGGCGCAGGCGCCTTCCAGCTTCACCACGGTGTCCCAGTCGCCCTTGCGGGCGGCGTTGAGCATGTCGTGGCTGGCGGTCTCGATCGCTTCGTAGTAGCCCAGCAGGCTGCCGTGGAAGAGTTCTTCGTCGGTGTGGCCGAGGATTTCGGGGGCGTTCATGCGCGGAGCTCCATTTGGGCGTGCACGGCCACAGCTTCCTGCGGGCGAATGGCGGCCCAGGCGTCGCGCAGCGGGGTCAGCAGCTGCGTGCATTCCTCGAGCAGATCCGCGTCGTTGCGCAGGTTTGCCGACATCAGTCGGGTGGCGACGTAGGTGTAGAGGTTGGCGAGGTTGCCGGCCAGTTCACCGCCAGCAGCCGGATTGAGGCTCGCCTTGAGTCCCTCGTCGACGATGCGGATGGCGCGGGTGATGGCCGCGCATTTGGCCTCGATCTGGCCGGACTGCATGGCGCCCTTTGCCTGGGAAATGGCGTCCAGCGCGCCATTGAACAGCATGAGCGTCAGCTGGTGACCGGATGCGCCGCTGACCCCCGTCTCGACGTCAATGCGTCGATACATCTGGCTCATGTTGCTCGTGCTGTACATGCTGGAACTGAAGCCTCGTGCTGATGGGTACATCTTGCGTCTCTGTCGGTGGAGCTGATCAACAGCGTTGCTTGTTTATCGGCCTCGACCGGGCAGAGCTTGAACCTTTGTCACACCTTGAAGCTGTTGAAATGACGGGTTTTTTGGCCCGTTTTGCAGCCGAGCGTCAGGCGCTGACGAACTCATCCAGGCGGTACTGAGACAGCCAGCGCTGTCGTGCAATCGCGGAGGAGGGTGAGCCCGCCTCCACACGAGCATCGGGGGCAACAGGAACTTCGACGTGATCCAATGGCGGGGCGTTGAGCGCGTTCAGTTTCAGTAGGTCCCGCAGTCTGTCAGGCGACTGGCTCAAAGATTGAGCCAGCACGTCGTTGTTCAGCGCCATGCGTCCCGAGGTGTCCAGCGAGATGCCAAATTCCGAGAGGCGGGGTGATGAGCCTCCCCGCGCGCCATTCACCACCTTCGCCACGGCATCAAGGAGAGCATGCGCGCCCTCAGTTCGCTCGCGTGACAGGTTCGCTGCTTCGGGGCTTTCAAGTTGCTCTCGCAGCGCATTGAAGGCGCTCGCCACGCGTTGTACGCCCTCCTGCATGGCGCTCAGATCGGGTTCCACTGTGACCGTGATCGCGCGCTCGGTGACTTGATTGGCACGCAGGTAAAGCCCCGTCTGTGCGTGAAACGCTGTGCCATCTGCGCTGTTGACAGATTGGCCGTCCACTTCGATCTGCGCGTCCCGGGCAGGCTGTTCCAGGCGGACACTTCCCCAACCGCTGGCCAGGGCCTGTACGGCCGCGTCGTCCATCGGCATCTGCTCGCTGGCTCGCGCCCCGGAGGTCGACTCCGCCGTGGTGCGGAATCCTTGCATGACGCCGGTCCCCGTGGAGCGGAGGATGAGGCGCGTGCCGGTCGCATCACTGACCACGGTTGCCAGCACGCCCACGCCCGCAGCATTGATGCGGTCTCGCACCTCTTCCATGGAGGTGTCTTTCGGCCCGAACGTGATGCTTGCCTTGGGCCAGTTCGGGTTGGTTGCGAACGTGGACTGCGCTGCATCCCACTTGCCCGATTCGACATGCATCACCGCCAGTGCGACCGGGGTGGAAAGCGATGAGAAACTGGAAACCTGTCCTTGTGCAAGCTGCGTCACCTTGACGGCGTACTGCCCGGGGCGCGCACCCGCGTCGCTGACGGCGCTGACCGCATCCGGGTCGGAAGAGCGGGCCCGTGTGGCCAGCCAGGTCTGCGGGGACGCGAGCTTGTGCAGGGCATCCTGTAGGGCCGCAAGCGTGCTTTGCAGCTGACCGTCCGCTGACAGGCGTGTGTCGACATCCGCGCCAGAACTGGCCGGAGAAGGGGTGTCCAGCAGCTTTTCCGCACCCGATAGCACCCCGACAGCGACGGGTACGCTGGGCTGCGGCACTGAACCAGTGAGTTGAACGGAAGCCATGGGGCCCACCTCTGCCGAAGCGATACATCCAAAGCCGAAAGCGGCTGCGAGAGAACGCAGCCCAACGGCTTCTGATCGGTTATCGGTGAGAGACGGGGGAGCTTGAGTGGCTCAGCGTGACATTGTCACGAACTCGAACTGTTGAACGCCTTGAGAGCCTGGGTCACGTAGCCGCTTTGCTGGGTGATGGAAGCCATGGCCTTGTCCAGCGCGGTGTACTGCGCCCGCAAGCGTTTTTCATAGAGTGCCGCGCGGTCGTCCAGGCGCTCCTGCTGCTTCTCGTTGTTCTTGATGGTGGTCTGCAAGCCTGCCGTGCGGGTGCTGATCGGGCCATCGGTGTCCAGCATGCTGCGCGTCACCGTCCGGAGCGTATTGGCCAGGCCTACGTTCGTGCCGCCTTCGGTGCCTTCGTTGGTGAAGAACTTCTTCAGTTCGGTCAGGTTGCCGAGGGCTGCATTGAGCTTGGTGGCGTTGACGGTGAGCGTGCCGCTTGTACTCATTTGCAACCCGACAGAACTGAGGGTTCCGAACGCGCTGCTGGCGGTGTTGCTGCTGCCCAACCGCGCACGCAGCTGGTTGAGCACGGACACGGCCATGCTGTCGCCTTGCAGCGTGCCGCCCTTTTTGCTGGACTCGTCGTACTTGGTGTTGGTCTTCAAGTAGCTCGACAAACTGTTGTAGGCGCTGGCGAAGTCATTGAAAGCCTTTGTCAGCGTCTCGTTGTCTTGTGCGACCGCCACTTGCACGGGCGATGTGCTGACCTTGCTGACCGTCAGGCTTACGCCGGTCAGCACCTCGGAGAAGGTATTGGATGCCGAGGTGACGTCCACCCCGTTGATGGTGGCCTGTGCGTTTCCCGCAGCCTGCGTCAGGGTGGTGCCGCTCGTGCTCTGTTCCGGGTCGTAGGCCAGTCCGGCCACAAAGCTGGAAGCAGCACCTTCCGGCGTTGCAGAAGGCGCTCCTGCTGTGATGCGAAAGCCGTTGGCCTCGCCTGTCTGGGTGCCACTCATCACAAGGCGAGCCCCGTTCGCGTCCTTGACGATCGAGGCAGTGACGCCAGCCTTGGCGCTGTTGATCTTGTCGCGGATCTTCTCCAGCGAGTCGCCGGGTTCGACCTCGACGCTTACTGGTGTCGGCGTTGTGCCGTCAGCCGCTGTTGTGACCGCAAAGGTTGGTGGAGTTGAGGACGACCAGGTGCCTAGCTCTATCGTGAGCTTGCCGCTGGCGTTCAACGCGGTCGACGTGCCGGATTTCACCGCCTCTTTGCTGACGATGGACTGCGACGAGGCCAGGCGCGCGACCACCACGTTGTAATTGCCGCTGGCCGCGCCAGTGCTGGTGGAAACGGACAGCACCGACGTGTCCGACGAGGTGGCTTTCATGCTGTTCCAGAAGCCCGGATCGAGCAGTTTCTGGGTCGCATCCTGGAAGCCGGAGACCAGCGACTTCACCTGGCTGTAGGCCGAGATCTTGGTCTGGATCTTCGACACCTGCTCCTGCAGGCGCGTGATCGGTTGCCGCTCCAGCGCCACCAGCTTTGTGACGATTCCTTCCGCGTCCAGGCCGCTGCCCACGCCAAGCGAGGACAAGGTGCCCGCAGAGCCCGAGATGGAAGAGGTGGTCGCCATGGCGGTGATCCTTCAGAGACGGACGAGGTGCACCGCGCGGCGGCGGTGCTGCTCAGGAAGTTGTCGGCTGCGGATCGCTGAACTTGAGCGAAGCGGCGGGACGCTGATCAGCCTTGCAGCAGCTTCAGCACCTGTTGCGGGAGCTGGTTGGCCTGGGCCACCATGGCATTGCCGGCTTGCTGCAGGATCTGGGCGCGTGACAGGTTCGCGGTTTCGGCGGCGAAGTCGGCATCCATGATGCGGCCGCGGGCGGCGGACTGGTTCTCGACGTTGACCTGCAGGTTGGCAATGACCGCTTCAAATCGATTCTGCGCTGCGCCAAAGCTTGCGCGGTTATCGTTAATTCGAGTAAGTGCTTCGTCGATGACGTTGATGGCGGCGTCGATGTCTGTGCCGTCGATCGCAGTCGTTCCATCGTCTCGAACGCCACCGATCGAAATGCCCTGTGCATCGTCCCCATAACTCAACACCGCGGTCTGCAGCACCGCTCCATCGGCCAGAGCCGCACGGGTGGCGGCGACGGTGGATGATGCATCTGCCTTGTTGGCATCGGTTGCCCCTGCGCCATACAGATCCACTGCATCAATGCTGATGCGGTCGTCGTTTGTCGTGCCTGCGCCTATCTGGAAGTCAAGGGTGCCGCTGGTGCCGTCGAACAGCTTTTTTCCATTGAACGAGGTGCCATTGATCGTGCGGCTGATCTCAGCCTGAAGCGCCAGGAACTCCTTTTGAAGGTTGGCTCGGTCACCCGTGCTGTTCGTGGCGTTGCGTGATTGCACAGCCAGTTCGCGCATGCGCTGGAGGTTGTCGCCGATCTTGCCGAGCGCCCCTTCCGCGGTCTGCGACATCGAGATGGCGTCGTTGGCATTGCGCACAGCTACGTTCATTCCACGAATCTGGCTGTTCATGCGTTCGGCGATGGCCATGCCGGCGGCGTCGTCCTTGGCCGAGTTGACTCGCATGCCCGAGGAAAGGCGTTGCATGGAGATGGCCAGCGAGTTCTGAGAAGAGTTCAGGTTGCGCTGTGCGTTGAGCGACACGATGTTGGTATTGATCGTCTGGGGCATGATGCACTCCTACAAATGTTCATGACGTCCGATCACCCGATCGGTCAGCCTACGCAGGCCTGAAAACGCAATGACGTTGTGGCGACCTGTTGAGCACAAGTATTCGGTCGAATGGCCCCCGGGACTCCCGTGAAAAGCAGGGCGAAAGTGCCCTTAATGAAAAGAGAGAAGCCGCGCACCGGTGCTTCGGTGTGCGGCTTCTCGCGGCATGAAAAAAAGCCGGCCAGGCCGGCCTAGTTGTCGATCAGCGCAGCAGCGACAGAACCTGCTGAGGCAACTGATTGGCCTGGGCGATCATCGCGTTGCCGGCCTGCTGCAGGATCTGCGAGCGCGACAGGTTGGCGGTTTCAGTTGCGAAGTCGGCGTCCATGATGCGGCCCTTGGCGGCAGACTGGTTCTCGATGTTGACGTTCAGGTTCGAGATGACGGCCTCGAAGCGGTTCTGGGCTGCCCCGAAGGATGCGCGCTTGTCGTTGACGATGTCCAGGGCCTTGTCGATCACGTCGATCGCAGCGTCGATACCACCGCCTACGTCGGTCACGTCTGTGCCAGCGGAATCCTTCGAGGCGATGCCGATGCCGGCAGATGCAGTCCATTGACCAGCTGTGGAGCCTGTGCCGGACGTGATCGTCGCCATGATGGCTTGCGCGGCGGTGTCCCGAGCGGCGTCGGTCGTGGCATCGTCATACGCGTCGGACAGCGTCGTTGCGTCCGTCTTGCTTGTGGCTGCGCCTGCAGTGCCGCCGGACAAGTTGGCACCTGCGACGGTGATGCGGTCTTCTGCGGTGGTGTTTGCGCCCACCTGGAAGGCCAGATCTGCACCCTCCGAAGTGAACAGCTTCTTGCCGTTGAACTTGGTGCCGTTCAGGGTTCTGTCGATTTCCTTTTGCAGTTCCACGAATTCCTTCTGCAGGTTTGCCCGGTCGCCGGTGCTGTTGGTCGCGTTACGCGATTGCACGGCCAGTTCACGCATGCGCTGCAGGTTGTCGCCGATCTTGCCCAGCGCGCCTTCAGCGGTCTGAGCCAGCGAGATGCCGTCGTTGGCGTTGCGCACAGCGACGTTCATGCCGCGCACTTGAGAGCTCATGCGCTCGGCGATGGCCAGGCCGGCGGCATCGTCCTTGGCCGAGTTCACGCGCAGACCCGACGACAGGCGCTGCATTGAGGTGGCCAGAGAAGCCTGGGCGGAGCCCATGTTGCGCTGGGCGTTGAGCGAAACGATGTTGGTGTTGATGGTTTGCGGCATGGTGAAACTCCTGAAGCTGCAATAACGACCGGCGACTGCGCCGTAAGGTTTGGCTTTGTGGTGGGTTGTGACACCCGCCTTGCCCGACGCTAGTCAACCTGTGCACCTGTGAAGCCATGGGCGTCGAGGGTGGGTCGGCTAACCGGACCGCGATGCTGTGTCAAGCACCGTTGATTCAGTTTTCGACCGCTGCAGCCACTACTTGAGTGACTTTTTTCGCGCTATTTGCGGCTTCTGTTCGTCGACTTCGTGCAAGACGAAGAAACCTTATCGGCGCCCACTGGAGTGACTTGAGACCGCGTTGGTCGATTTCAGGCGTTCCGCCAGATCCCGGTAATACGCCGCAGGTTCTGCCTGTCCCAGGCTCTCATGGAAGACCATCAGGTTGTGCGCCGCCAGATGGGAACCGCGTCCCGCGACGCTGCCCTCGAGGTCCAGTGTGTCTCCAAGTTCCAGACAGCGCTGCCAGCTGGACTCGATCACCGGCAGGATGACCGACGCCTCGCTGGGCGCCGCAACGGCCTGGCTCAGCAACAGATCCCCCAGGGTGAAGAAGAAGTCGGCCGAGTGCATCCAGTAGGGCATTTCCTGTTCAGCGAGGGCCAGGGCATCGGCCAGTGCGCCCACCTGCTTCATCACGAAGAGATGCCGAATCAACAGATCGTGCCGCCAGGGTGCGCCGGGATCGCAGCGTGCCCAGGCCTGCACATAGGCAGCGTGGGCGGCCTCGAACCGATCGTGGACCTCGTGGTCCTTGCCAGCCTGATACAGCAGGTAGGCGTTGTCCGGCTCGCTCTGCAACGCACGCTGAAGAATCAGGGCATTGCGGTTCCCTTTGTGGTCCATCGCAGCGCGTTCATAGCCATCGTGGCCCAGCGTGACTGGCAGGCGGACAACGGGCAGGGCATGACGTGGTTGTTCATGGATGAGACCCTCATACTGGATGCCGCGTGGCAGCACCCGGGAGATCCAGCTGCCCGCATGGGCCGACACCCCTGAAGTCGAGGTGTCGAACGAACTGTTCACAAACAGCGCCCCCACGAAATCTGGATGCTGTTGTCGCAGTCCGGCCAGGGCCTCGCCGCCGCTGTCCAGCCACTCATCGGCATCGACCACGATGTTCCAGTCAGCCTGACTGTGCGCCAGTGCGGCATTGCGCGCCGCGGAGAAGTCGTCCACCCACTGGAAATGGTGCACTTCGGCGCCTGCCGCAGCCGCCCGTGCCGGGGTGTCGTCTTCCGAGCCGGTGTCCAGCACGATCATCTGATCTACCCAGGGCCGAAGGCTGTTCAGGCAGCGCTCGATGCAGTGCGCTTCATTGCGGGCAATGAGGACCAGGGCGGTTCTGTACATGGAATGTGTCTTGCAAAAGCAGGATTGATCACGGCTTGTCCATCCAGCATTCCATACTATGGTGTGCGCACCGTCAGCAAAGTGAAAAAAGATGGACCAGCCGTCAAGTGATCGAGGATTGGTGTGGGTCTGCGCCCGCAATGCCGCGCCATATGTCGAGCGATGCGTGCGCAGCCTCGCGGCGCAACAGGACGCGGCGTTCGATGTGCTCTTCGTGGACGATGCCTCCAGCGATGACACCGCGGGCCTGGCCGAGCGTGCGCTGGCTGCCAGCCTGCCAGGCCGGCACCGGGTCGTGCGCAGCCCGGAGCAGCGGGGCAAGGCCCGGCATGCCTTCGAGCTGCTGCGTGGCGCCACGGGCTACACCTGGATCGCCGTGGTCGACGGGGATGACGCGCTGATCGATCCCGACGCCCTTCACGCCATCGCCCGGGCCTATCAGGACGGCTTCGATGTGGTGTGGACGGACTTCGAAACCGACACCGGCGTGGCGGACGGCAATGGGCCGCTGGATCCGTTCGACTCTCCTCGGCGTCAGGGCTGGGCCAGCAGCCACCTCTTCAGCTTCCGACAGTTGCTGATCCAGCGTGTGCCGGATTCCTATTTCAAGGACGAGTCCGGCGCCTGGCTGGATTGCGCATGCGACATGGCGATCGCCTACCCCGTGCTGGATCAGACCCGCAGGTACCTGTTCCTGCCTCGCGCCGCCTACCGCTACACCACCACCAACCCCTTGTCACACCACGCTGGACATGGCGGCCTGAGCTCGCCCCGACAGCGCGAGCGTGCCGAGTGGGTACGCAGTCAGGCGCCCTTGCCCTGCTGGCGGCCGGTGCATGAGCACCGCCCCTCGATGGACCACGGGCTGGGTGTGAAGCTGCATCAGATGCACGTGTCCACCGCGCAGTGTTTTGCCCGGCTCGACGCGCTGGAGCGGCAGGTGGCGCAGATGCCCTTCCGTCAGCTTGCGCTGGAGCGTCTGGTCCAGCGCGAGCACATCCCCTTGGCCTGGCTGGTCCAGCTGGGCGGATGGGCGCTGGACGTCGGCATGCTGAACCATCTGGCAGACACGCTGGATGGATACCGCCAGCCGCGCGTCCTCGAATTCGGTTCAGGGCGGGGTTCGCGGGTTCTGGGCAAGCTGGTAGCGGCCCGTGGCGGCACCCTCACCAGCGTCGAGCACGACGCGGACTGGGCCGCCAGCACAGCCGCCGCGATCCGTGCCCATGCCCTGGGCGACCACGCCCGCGTCGTGCACTGTCCGCTGGTCGAGGCATCGTGCTTCGGGCACACCACCCGGTTCTACGACATGGGCTTCCTGTCCCCCGACGAGCGGTTCGACGTGGTCGTCGTCGATGGCCCGCCCGAGGCCACGGGCCTGTTCGCGCGCCTGCCTGCCTTGCCCGCCATTGCGGGGCATCTGTCGCTCCAGGGCTTCCACCTCTATCTGGATGACTTCGACCGCGAGCAGGAGCAGATGATTGCCCGTTGGTGGCTGGAGATGGCGCCGGAGCTGAGGGCCGAATCGCTCGTGTTCGACAAGATGGTCTGCGAACTCACGCCGCGGACGTGACGCCGCGGGTGCTTCAAAACACCCGCTCCCCCGTCACCCGCTCATGCTCCTTCACCGCAAACCGATCCGTCATCCCCGCGATGTAATCCGCCACGGCCCGGTGCAGGTCTTCTCGCGCCGCATAGTCGGCCGGCATCGCCTTCGGATCGGCCACATAGGCCTCGAACAGCTCGGTGATGACGCGCCGTCCCTTCGCCGTCATCTCGTTGACCTGCGGATGCCGGTACAGCTCCTTGAACAGGAAACGCTTGAGCTGCGTGCTGGCCTCGCGCATGGACGCGCTGAAGCGCACCAGCGGCGGGCAACGCCGCGCTTCGTCGGCCGTCACCGGCAGGTGCTCGGCAATCTGGGCGCGCGTCGCGTCGATCACGTCGTACACCTGCTGTGACAGCATCCGGCGGATGGTGTCGAACAGCAGGCGCCGGCCCTTGGCGTGCGGGAACTCGCTCAGCGTCTCATCACGGAAGCGCACGAACAGCGGCACGGCTTCCAGTTGCTCCATCGTGATCAGGCCCGAGCGCACGCCGTCGTCGATGTCGTGTGCGTTGTAGGCGATCTCGTCGGCCAGGTTGCACAGCTGCGCCTCCAGGCTGGGCTGATGGCCCTTGATGAAGCGCCGGCCCACGCCGCCCGGCTCGTGCTTTTCCAGCGCCTCGGCGTGGGCACGGGAGCAGTGCTTGAGAATGCCCTCGCGCGTCTCGAAGCTCAGGTTCAGGCCGTCGTAGCCCAGGTAGCGCTCTTCCAGCTTGTCCACCACCCGCAGCGACTGCAGGTTGTGCTCGAAGCCGCCGTGGCCCTGCATGCAGGCATTCAGCGCGTCCTGGCCCGCATGGCCGAACGGCGTGTGGCCCAGGTCATGCGCCAGCGCAATGGCCTCGACCAGGTCTTCATTGAGCCCCAGCGACCGCGCCACCGAGCGCCCCAGCTGCGCCACCTCCAGCGAGTGCGTCAGCCGCGTGCGGAACAGGTCGCCCTCGTGGTTCAGGAACACCTGCGTCTTGTAAACGAGCCGCCGGAACGCCGTGCTGTGCACGATGCGGTCGCGGTCGCGCTGGAAGTCGCTGCGCGTCGGGGCCGCCGGCTCGGGGTGGCGGCGCCCCTTGGTCTGCTCAGGATGACTGGCGTAAGGGGCTAACCACATGGTGTCTCGTTTCCGGTGGTGTCAGCGGGTGTGGGTGGCAATCACATCGCGTACCAGGGCGTCCGGCGCCCCGCGCATGCCCGCCTGTCCCAGCGGGCCGATCACCACGAAGCGGGTCTCGCCGCCCTCGGCCTTCTTGTCGACCTGCATCAGCTCGATGTAGCGGTCGGCGCCCAGATCGGGGCCCCGGGTCGGCAGCCCGGCCCGTTTGATCAGCGCGATGATGCGGTCGGCCGTGGCCGTGTCGATCAGGCCCAGGCGGGCCGACAGGTCGGCGGCCATCACCATGCCGCAGCCCACGGCCTCGCCGTGCAGCCATTCGCCATAGCCCAGCCCCGCCTCGATCGCGTGGCCGAAGGTGTGGCCGTAGTTCAGGATGGCGCGCAGGCCGGCTTCCTTCTCGTCCTGGCCCACCACCCACGCCTTGATCTGACACGAGCGCTGCACCGCGTACTTCAGCGCCTGACGGTCACGCGCGAGCAGCGCATCGAGGTTGTCTTCCAGCCAGCCCAGGAAGGCGGCATCGGCAATCGGGCCGTACTTGATGACCTCGGCCAGGCCGGCCAGCAACTCGCGCTGGGGCAGGGTGTCGAGCGTGCTCATGTCGCACACTACGCGCTGCGGCTGGTAGAACGCGCCGATCATGTTCTTGCCGGCGGGGTGGTTGATGGCGGTCTTGCCGCCCACGCTCGAATCCACCTGGGCCAGCAGCGTGGTGGGCACCTGCACGAAGGGCACGCCGCGCATGTAGCAGGCCGCGGCAAAGCCCGTCATGTCGCCGATCACGCCGCCGCCCAGCGCGTACAGCACCGTCTTGCGGTCGGCGGCTTCTTCCAGCAGGCGGGTGAACACCTGGTTCAACGCCGGCCAGTCCTTGTACTGCTCGCCGTCGGGCAGTTCGATGTCGAGCACCTGCTTGTGCAGCGGGGCAATGGCCGCGCGCAGCTTCTCGGTGTAGAGCGGCCCCACCGTGGTGTTGGTGACGATCAGCGCCTTGGTGGACTTGGGCAAGCCCGCAAACGTCGTCGGGTCGTCCAGCAGGCCCTCGCCGATCAGGATGTCGTAGCTCCGGTCGCCCAGGTCGATGGCCACGTTGGCCGTGCCGGCGGGGGCGGGAGAAGCGGGGGGCAGGTGCGTGGATGCCATGAACGCGGTCGTCGGTGTCAGCGGGTGGTCGAACAGTCTGTTCAAGCGCCCCGAACTTCGCGGAAGTTCGGTCCCGGCCGCGACGCAGGGGGCATCTGGAAAGGAAAGGGTGACGAGCCTTGACCTGGCACTGTTGGCTAACGGTTGGGGCTGCTTCGTTCCCGACCTGACCCGGTTGGCCGCGCCCCCATGCAGGGAGGCCCGTCACCGCGGATTGTAAGCGATCCTCGGCCTCTTCCCTGGATGGCTGTGGTGCCCTTGTGCGTGAGAAGGCCTCTTCCGGTGTGGGCGAAGAGGCGGGCCGGGTGGCTCAGTAGTGCGGCGGCAGCTCGTCGCGCAGGCTGCGGAAGGCGGGCGGTGCGCCCTCGTCGGTCTGCTCGCGCAGGCGGCGCACCTCGTGCAGCAGCAGGTCGATGTGGGCCTGCTGCCGCGCGACCACGGTGTTCAGGCTGTCGACCAGGTCTTCCAGGTAGACGGCCTTGATCTCCAGCGATTCGAGCCGGGCGGCTGTCTCGGCCTCCCGTGGCATGGGTTTGTCAGGCATGCGCTCAGCGCAGCTGCAGCTCGTCGGCGCCGTAGGTCACGCCCAGCGGCTCGATCACGACCTGCTTGGGGCCTTCTTCCACGCGGCCGGCCACCAGCGCCGGGATGCCCAGCGACTGGGCCACGGCCACCACGCGCTCCGCCTGGTCGGCGGCCACGTACAGCGCAAAGCCGGCGCCCATGTTGAGCGTGCCGTAGGCCTCGTGGTCGTCCAGGCCGCACTCCTTCTGCATGAAGGCCAGCACCGGCGTCTTCTCCGGCAGGGCGGTGATGCGGTAGGTCAGCGCCTTCGGGTGGCGCAGCAGCTTGCGCCAGCCGTGGCCGGTCACGTTCGCGCAGTAGTGCGGAATGATGCCTTCCTTGGCCAGCGCTTCGGTCACGGGCGAGTACAGCACCGTGGGGGCCAGCAGGGCTTCGCCATAGGTCTGGCCGTTGCCGATGTCGGTCAGGTAGCCTTGCGGCAGGCGCTCGGCCAGCTTGCGGGCCAGCGACAGGCCGTTGGCGTGGATGCCGCTGGAGGCCAGCAGCACGATGGCGTCGCCGGCTTCCAGCTTGTCGCCCACCGACAGGCGCTCCTTGGGGCTGATGATGCCGGTGCACGAGGCGGCCAGGTCGACGCGGCCATCGGCCACGATGCCGGCCAGCGCGGGGGTTTCACCGCCGCCCCAGGCCACGTTGCACACCTCGCAGGCCTTCTTCCAGCCGGCCACCAGCGCGTTGGCACGCACCTTGTCGCCGAACCAGTCCGAGCCGCCGGCGGCCCAGTAGGCCTGCACCACCAGCGGCGTGGCACCCACGGTGATCAGGTCGTTCACCGCCATGGCGATGGTGTCCTGCGCGATGCCGTCGTAGTAGCTCTTGCCCGTCAGCGTGGCCATCTCGTCGGCCACGAGCGTCTTGGTGCCCAGGCATTCCACGATCGAGGCCAGGTACATCGGGCCCACGTCCACCACATAGGCCGACTCGCCGCGCGAGGCCAGCACCTCGCTGAAGCCGTGGCTGGCCAGGTGGGTGCCGGTTTCCGCCGCGGCACGCTGGGCGGCCACCTTCAACGGGTCGATCAGGTCGTAGTTGACGCCGGCCTGGTCGTACGTCAGCGGGGAGGAGGGCGTGGCAGAAGTCATGGCGGTCGGGGAAATCGGTTGAGGCCCATCCGGGGTGAGACGAGGCCGGACGGCGATGCGCAAAGGCGGGATTATCCGGCACCCGGAGCCCGCGTGGCGCGCCCGGCCGTCACTGGCTGATCTTGCGGGCCTCTTCGACCTGGTATTCGAAGTAGCGCTGGCCCGAGAACGCGATGGTGGCCATCAACACCGTGGCGCCCACCATCAGGGCCAGTATCACGGCAATGACAGCAGCCCAGCCGCTGTGCGGGGCTGCGGCGGGGTCGGTCAGGTCGGGGTTGTGCCGCGCGTGCCAGCGGGCGTCCGGCGTCAGCCCGTAAAGAATGGCCTGCAGCATGGTGCCGGCCACCGTGAAGCCGAGCACCGGCAGCAGCAGCCACGAGAGGACGTCGTCCTGACCGTATTGCTCCACCCGGCGCAGGCCGGCCAGGCCGATCAGTGTCAGCACCGGCAGCGCCCAGCCCAGCCGGTCGCGCAGGCCGTGCAGGTAGAAGCGGTGCAGGCCCAGGGTGCCGACCAGGAAGGCCAGCCAGGTCGCGAGCGTCTTCGATTTGGCGGGTGTCGGCGCGACTTGCATGGTGTGTTCACACAAAGCGGTTTCGGGAGACTATAATCCGCGGTTTTCTGGCCCGAGCTGCGGGCTTTCCTTGAGCGCCCGATCCCGGGTTCGAACAGGGAAGTGCGTGGCGCGTATCTAATCGGCGCCGAATCAAAAAAAATGGTGCGGGCAGGTCGGATGAAACCAGACGCCTGCGCGAACCCTGGCTGGTCTACCCCGAGTGTCTCCCGGGCGGGCCGGTCGCCCAAACCAATCTGAAGGACACATCATGGTCGTGATTCGACTCGCACGTGGCGGCTCCAAGAAGCGCCCTTTCTTCAACATCGTTGCCGCTGATTCGCGCAACCGCCGTGACGGCCGCTTCCTCGAGCGCGTGGGTTTCTACAACCCCGTGGCTTCGGGCAATGCCGAGTCGCTGCGCGTCGCTTTCGACCGCGTCGAGCACTGGGTGAACAACGGTGCCCAGGTTTCGGAGACCGTGGGTCGCCTGCTGCGCCAGGCCAAGACCCAGGCCGCTGCTGCCTAAGGTTCTGCGTTTCGCATGAACGACCGCGCCACAGCCTCCCCCCTCGTGCTGGAAGACGGCGTCGTCTGGCCCGATGACGCGGTGGAGGTGGGGCGCGTGCTGGACGCCTGGGGCGTGAAGGGCGGCATCAAGGTGCTGCCGTTCTCGACCGATCCTCAGGCGCTCTTCTGCACCAAGAAATGGTTTCTGCGCCCGGCCGAAGCGGCTCCGGGCGCCGTGGCGCGTCCGGCAGCACGTCGGACGGCCTCCGCGGGTGCCGAGCCCGCTGCCCCGGCCCGCCTCAGCGCGCCACGCTTCCTGCAGGTCAAGCAGGCCCGTGAGCAGGGCGACGTGGTCGTCGTGACCGCCGAGGGCCTGGAAGACCGCAACGACGCCGAAGCCTTGAAGGGCGCGCGCGTCTTCGTGTCGCGCTCGGCCTTCCCCACGCCCGACGAAGACGAGTTCTACTGGATCGACCTGATCGGTCTGGACGTCGTCAACCGTGAAGGCCAGCACCTGGGCAAGGTGGCCGACCTGCTCGACACCGGTCCGCATTGCGTGCTGCGCTGCACCGTCGATGCGCCAGCTGAAGGTGCGCCGGCCGAGCGTCTGATTCCCTTTGTGTCGGCCTACATCGACAGTGTCAGCCTGGCCGACAAACGCATCGTGGCCGACTGGGGCCTCGACTACTGACGCGGGGCGGCACATGGCCGTGCGCTTCGACGTCATCACCCTGTTTCCCGAGTTGTTCGCCCCGTTTCAGAGCGTGGGCGTGACCCGTCGCGCCTTCGAGACGCGGGCGGTGGACGTGCGCCTGTGGCCGCTGCGCGACCATGCAGAGGGGGTGTACCGCCGTGTCGACGACCGGCCTTTCGGGGGTGGCCCCGGCATGGTCATGCTGGTCGAGCCGTTGGTGCGCTGCCTGGCTGCCATCCGCGCCTCGCAGGCGGCCGACGGCGGCGCCAGGCTGCCCGTTGTGCTGTTCAGCCCCGCGGGCCGCCCGCTCACGCAGCAACGCGTCGAAGCGCTGGCGGCCTCGCCGGGCGCCGTGCTGCTGTGCGGCCGCTACGAAGGCATCGACCAGCGTTTCATCGACGCACACGTCGACGAGGAAATCAGCCTGGGCGACTACGTGCTGTCGGGCGGCGAGTTGCCCGCGCTGACGCTCATGGATGCGGTGGCGCGCCTGCAACCCGGTGTGCTGCACGATGCCGCCTCGCACCAGCAGGACAGCTTCTCGGACGGCTTGCTGGATTGCCCGCACTACAGCCGCCCCGAGGTGCTGCCGCTGCCTGCGCGTGAAGGCGGTGAGCCGATCGAGCAGGGCGTGCCACCGGTGCTGCTGTCGGGGCACCACGCCCACATTGCGCGCTGGCGCCGTGAGCAGCAGCTCGCGATCACGTTGCGTCGCCGCCCCGAGTTGATCGCTGCAGCGCGCGAACGTGGCGAGTTGTCGAAGAAAGATGAAGACTTTCTGCGCGGACTGACGCTATAATCTGCGGTTTTCCGATCCTCTACCCGGCTTCATTGCGGGGGCGCCTCATCCCGAGGGGTCTTCGACATCCAACCTGGCGCGGGCAAGATCACCCTAGGAGCCCTTGATGTCCAACATCATCCAACAGCTCGAGCAAGAAGAAATCGCTCGTCTGAACAAGACCATCCCGTCGTTCGCCCCTGGCGACACCGTGATCGTGAACGTGAACGTGGTTGAAGGCACCCGCAAGCGTGTGCAGGCCTACGAAGGCGTCGTGATCGCCAAGCGCAACCGCGGCCTGAACTCCAGCTTCATCGTCCGCAAGATCTCCAGCGGCGAAGGCGTCGAGCGTACGTTCCAGCTGTACAGCCCGCTGATCGCGTCGATCGAAGTCAAGCGCCGCGGTGACGTCCGCCGCGCCAAGCTGTACTACCTCCGCCAGCGTTCGGGCAAGTCGGCTCGAATCAAGGAGAAGCTCGCCTGAGCATGGCTCAGCCGTGGCCATGGGTCACGGTGCTTTGCAACGCAAAGCAAGCGAGTTTCCGACGTGGGCCCCCAGGGGCCACGTCAAAAGCGTCTCGAAGACATCAAAAGCCGCCTGCTGCGCAAGCCCAGGCGGCTTTTGCTATGGTGCATGCCATGACCGTTTCCATCGACCCCCGCGTCGCCGAACTGCTCGGTCACGATCACCATCTCCCGCCGGTCGACCCGCAACGCTTCTCGCAGCAGGCGCTGGTCGAGCGCTTTCTGTCGCCGCCCGTGTGGCAGCCCGACATCTCGATCGAGCGCTGGGCCAGTCCGCCCGATCCGGTTCATGCGGCGGTGCTGGTGCCCATCGTGATGCGCCCCGAGCCCGCCGTGCTGCTGACCCAACGCACGGCCACGCTGCGCAAGCACGCGGGCCAGATCAGCTTCCCGGGTGGGCGCAGTGAGCCCGGTGACCCGGACCCGGTGGCGACCGCCTTGCGCGAGGCCCACGAGGAGGTGGGCCTGCCGCCCGAGCGCGTGCACGTGCTGGGCCAGATGCCGCGCTACACCACGGGCACCGGCTTCATCGTGACGCCGGTGGTGGGCCTGATTGCGCCCCAGCCGCACGAGACGCCGATGCTGGCGCTGCAGCCCGATCCGAGCGAGGTGGCCGAGGCCTTCGAGGTGCCGCTGTCCTTCCTGATGGATCCGCGCCATCACCAGCGGCGGGCCTTCGGCGTGCCGGCCATCGAAATGGGGCGCGACAACCCGCGCATCGAGTTCTTCTCGATGCCGTGGCGGCCCGGCGCCGAGTCCGATCGCGAGTATTTCATCTGGGGTGCCACCGCCGCGATGTTGCGAAATTTATACCGCTTCCTTTCCGCGTGATGCGGCGTGTTCTTTTCTGTCACCAGGGGGCCGGTGGGCCCCGCTATGATCCTGAGCCATGAGCTTTTTTGCCGTGCTGTTCGCCCTGCTCGCCGAACAGCTCAAACCCCTCTCGAACCTCAACCCCATTCACCACGGCCTGACGGCCTGGGTGCGCTGGGTCGGGCGCAATTTCGATGCGGGGGCCGAGGTGCATGCGCGCGTGGTCTGGGGGATCACCGTGGTGGCGTCGGCGGCGCTGGTGGCCATCCTGTACGTCTTCGTCAACCGCTACAGCACCCTGCTTGCGCTGGCGTTCGACGTGGCCGTGCTGTACCTGACGCTGGGCTTCCGGCAGTTCAGCCACCATTACACCGACATCCGCGATGCGCTCGAACAGGGTCGTGAAGAGCGCGCCCGCGAACTGCTCGCCCACTGGCAGAACGTCGATGCGAGCGACCTGCCGCGCACCGAGATCCTGCGCCATGTCATCGAGTTCTCGCTGCTGGCGGCGCACCGCCACGTGTTCGGCGTGTTCTTCTGGTTCGTGGCGCTCTCCACCTTTGGCCTGGGCCCGGCGGGCGCGGTGCTCTACCGCATGGCCGAGTTTGCCGGCCGCTACTGGTCGTACAAGAGCCGCGTGACCGGCCAGCCGACGCATGACCGCCTGATGGCCCTGTCGCAGACGATGTTCGCGCTCATCGACCACGTGCCCGCGCGCCTGACGGCATTTGGCTTTGCGGTGGTGGGCAACTTCGAGGACGCGATCGACGCGTGGCGCCGCCATGCGGTGCTCTGGGCTCACCCGAACGAAGGCACCATCCTGTCGGCGGCATCCGGGGCCATTGGCGTGCGCCTGGGCGGGCAGGTGGCACCGGCCACCGGCCGCGCCTTCGGCGACGTCAGCCGCACCGTGGTCAGCGGCGATTCGCCGGACGTGATCGACGCCGAAGGCAGCACCACCGGCGCACCGCCCGAAATGGCGCACCTGCGCAGCGTGGTGGGCCTGGTGTGGCGCTCGGTCGTGCTGTGGATGCTGCTGCTGGCGCTGCTGTCGCTGGCCAACCTGATCGGCTGAGCAGCCGGCCGGTCCGGTATGCGGCGCGCCGGTCTTGCGGGGCTGACCCTGTGCGGCGAGCCGGCGCGCGTCAGCCTGACCTTGTCACCTTCCTGTCGTCACAGCGCACGGGCGCGCGCCAGCCAGTCGCCCAGCGCCGCCACCATGTCACCCTGGCTGAACGAGCAGCTCTCTTCCGTGAACAGCGCGGCGCTTTCCAGCTGGGACAACACCCGTTCGAGCACCTCGAGGTAGCGCGGCGGCAGTGCCGGCTCATGCGCCCGGGCGGCCTCACGCCATTGCTGAGTCAGCGCGGAAAGGGGCAGTTGGCCGGCGCCGAAGGCGGTCAGGGAGGCGGGCAGGGCGGCAAGGCGGTCGGTCATGGGGCAGCAGGCCTCACCAGCGGGGCTGGCTCAGCTCCTCGAACAGGTCGTTGAACAGGCTCAGGCGGATCGGGCTGATCTCACCGCGCTCGACGGCGGCGCGCACGGCGCAGCCCGGCTCCTGCCGGTGCGTGCAGTTGTGGAAGCGACAGTCGGCCACGTGCTTGCCGATGTCGGGCATCCAGCGCGCCAGATCGGTGGGCGGGATGTGATGCAGGCCGAACTCCTGAAAGCCGGGCGAGTCGATGACGGCGGTGCCGGCGGCCTTGTCCATCCAGTACCAAAGGCTGGTGGTGGTGGTGTGGCGACCGGAGTTCAGCGCCTGCGAGATCTCGCCGACCTCGGCCCGCGCCTCGGGCAGCAGGGTGTTGATGAGCGTGCTCTTGCCGGCGCCCGAGGGACCCAGCACCAGCGTCGCCTTGCCGTCGAGCAGCGGGGCCATCTGCGCCCGGGCGCCTTCGGTGTCGGCCTTCAGCGAGAGCTCGACCACCCGGTAACCCATGGCGCGGTAGGGCGCCAGGCGGGCGCGGGCAGCGTCGGCACCGGGCAGGTCGATCTTGTTGAGCACGATGGTCGGCGGGATGTCGGCCGATTCGGCGGCGATCAGGGCGCGCGTGAGCTGCGCTTCGCTGAACACGGGCTCGACCGCGATCCACATCAGCAACTGGTCGAGGTTGGCGGCAAACGACTTGCTGCGCCATTCGTCCTGGCGCCACAGCAGGCTGCGGCGCGGCTCGACCTGCACGATCACCCCTTCATCGCCGCCATCGAGTGTGTGTTGCCACAGCACCCGGTCACCCACCACCGCTTCGCTCTTCTTGCCGCGGGGGTGGCAGATCAGGCGCGGGCCCTCCTCGGGCTCGACGACCACGTGGCGGCCGTGCGTGGAAACGACCAGGCCGCTGGTGCAGCCCGAGGTGTCGGCTTCGCGGGCCGGGCGTCCCTTGCGGCCCTGCGGGGCGGGCGGGTGACCCCGCTTCATGCGCCGAGCGCATCCACGCGGGCAGCGCAGATGAAGTCGTTGAGCGAGACGCCGCCGACCGAATGGGTCGACCAGCGCAGCGTGCAGCGGTTGAAGGACACGGCCATGTCGGGGTGGTGATCCTGTTCGTGGGCAATCCAGGCCACGGCGTTCACGAAGGCCATGGTGCGGTGGAAGTCGGGGAAGCTGTAGGTGCGCTGCAGCGCGCCGCCGGGCACGCTGGCATCGACCTGCCAGCCGGGGATCTGGCCGAGCATGGCGTGCTGGCCGGCCACGGACAGCGGCGAGCCGGCGCGCGGCTCACAACGCTGCTGGTGCAGTGGAAGGGGGCTCACCGCGCTCATGCCGGTTGGGCCGCGCCGTGCGGCGGCGTGTGGGCGAGGGCGCCCATGGCGGCCAGGCGCTCGGAGGCGGGCGGGTGCGAGTAGTGGAAGCGCACGTACACCGGGTCGGGCGTGAGGGTGGACGAGTTGTCCTTGTAGAGCTTGATCAGGGCGTTGGCCAGGTCGGTGCCGCTGGCCTGCGCACAGGCATAGGCGTCGGCCTGGTACTCGTCACGGCGCGAGAAGGCCGAGAACACCGGCGCGACGAAGAACATCACGGGCGGCAACGCGAGCATGAACAGCAGCAGGGCCAGCGCATCGTTCGGCGCGCCCAGGTTGGGCGAGGCGCCCAGGCCGGTGTAGAAGGCCATCTGGCGCGAGAGCCAGCCCAGCAGCGCAAAGCCGATCAGGCTCATCACGAACATCATGATCATGCGCTTGAGCACGTGTTTGTGCTTGAAGTGCCCCAGTTCGTGCGCCAGCACGGCCTCGACCTCGCCATGCGAGAGCTTGGACAGCAAGGTGTCGAAGAACACCACACGCTTGGACGACCCCAGCCCGGTGAAGTAGGCGTTGGCGTGCGCAGAGCGGCGGCTGCCGTCCATCACGAAAAAGCCCTTGGCCTTGAACCCACAGCGTTGCATCAGGCCGGTCACGCGCTGGGCCAGGCCGTCGTCCTGCAGCGGCTCGAACTTGTTGAACAGCGGTGCGATGAAGATCGGAAAGACCACCATCAGCAGCAGGCTGAACGACACCCAGGCCGCCCAGGCCCACAGCCACCAGGTGTTGCCAGCCGCGCCCATCAGCCACAGGATGAGGGCGGCAATCGGGGCACCGATCACGACACCAACAAGCGCCTGCTTGATGTGATCGCCCACCCACATGCCGAAGCCCATGCGGTTGAAGCCGTGGCGCTGCTCGATGCGGAAGGTGTGCCACGCTTCGAGCGGCATCTCGATGAGGGCCCCGATGGCACTGAAGGCGCCGAGCAGCACAAGCTGGTAGGCCAGGCCGCCCCAGCGGGGGAAGACCAGATCGCGCACCGCGTGGTTCAGCACGTCGAGGCCGCCCAGCAGCGTCCAGCCGAGCAGCACGGCGGTGGTCACGACGGTGTTCACCAGGCCGAAACGCAACTTGTCGAGCGTGTAGTCGGCGGCGCGCTGGTGGCTGCGCAGCGTCACCTCGTCGGCAAACGCGGGTGGCACAGCGGCGCGGTGGCGTGCGACGTGGCGGGCCTGGCGGGTGTCGAGCCAGAGCTTCACGAGCACGGAGGCCGCGACGAAAAAGGCAAAAAGCAGGGTGACGGTGCTGGATGGCATGTCGGGAGTGTACGTTTGCCGCACAATCGGCTGCCGGGCTGGCGTGCACAAGACCGTGACGCCAGCGCCTGTTTTGACCTCTGCCGACATGACCGACACCACCGCCCCCGACACCCCCGTGACCCTGGCCAAGAGCGACCAGAACCTGATCTGGATCGACCTCGAGATGACGGGCCTCAAGCCCGAGAGCGACCGCATCATCGAAATCGCGGTGGTGGTGACCGACGCCAACCTGGCTGTGCGCGTGGAAGGGCCGGTGTTTGCCGTGCACCAGAGCGACGCCGTGCTCGACAAGATGGACAACTGGAACAAGGGCACGCACGGCCGCAGCGGCCTGATCGACCGCGTCAAGGCCTCGACCGTGAGCGAAGATGAGGCCGCCCAGGCCGTGATCGACTTCCTGAAGCAGTACGTGCCGGCCAACAAGTCGCCGATGTGCGGCAACTCGATCTGCCAGGACCGTCGCTTTCTGGCGAACTACATGCCGAAGCTGGAAGCCTTCTTCCACTACCGCAACCTGGATGTCAGCACGCTGAAGGAACTGGCCAAGCGCTGGAAGCCGGGCCTGGCCGAAGGCTTCAAGAAGGCGCAGAAGCACACTGCGCTGGCCGACATCCACGAATCCATCGACGAGCTGGCCTATTACCGCGAGCATTTCCTGGTGAAGTGAGGCCGGGCCGATGACGCAGCATGCAGATCGGCCGGGCATCGTCCGGTTCGACGCCCCGGTGGGCGGCGGTGCGATCGACCATCCGCGGCCGGACCGGCTGGAGCAGGGCAACCCGCGTCGCGAGACCTGGACGCTGTACGAGCCGGCCGCGGGCGACCTGTCGGCCGGCATCTGGGCCTGTGAGGTGGGCCGCTGGCGCATCGTGTTTCCGCCGGGCAAGCACGAGTATTTCTTCGTGCTGGAAGGCCATGTGCGTCTGCATGACGCGGCCGGTGGCTGGACGGACGTGCGTGCCGGGGAAGGTGCCGTCATCCCCGGCGGGTTTGTCGGGGCGTTCGAGGTGATCGAGCCCGTGCGCAAGCACTTCGTGCTCGTGGGCGGCTGAGCCACGGGCACGCCGTGCCACGCCGTCGCACGGCAGCGTGTCGTCAGGCGATGGTTTCGGCGCGGGGAGCGGAGGAGGCCCAGCACGCCAGCCTGGCCCGCCAGGCCGGAATGGCGGCGCCGAGCCACTCGCTCACAGTGCCGCCGGCCACAGCGGACAGGCCCAGCACGGCACCCGCCCGCCGCAGCGCGTCCAGCGGATCATCGAGCGCCAGGGCCGCCGCACCGTTCTGCTTCGACAGTTTCTCGCCGTTGTCGCCCATCACCAGCGGCGTGTGCAGGTAGCGCGGGTGAGGCCAGCCCAGTTGCTGCTGCAGCCACATCTGGCGGGGCGTGTTGTCCGCGAGGTCTTCGCCCCGCACGACGTCGGTGATGCCCTGCTCGGCATCGTCCACCACCACCGCCAGCTGGTAGGCCCACAGGCCGTCCGCCCGGCGCACCACAAAGTCGCCGACGGCCTCGTCCAGCTGCTGTGACTGCGGGCCCAGCCGCCGGTCGACCCAGAGCCAGTGCCCGGCGGCGCCTTGCGGTACAGAGACCCGCCAGGCGCGGGGCGCGCGACCCCGCAGGCCCGTGTGGTCGGGGCGGCAGGTCCCGGGGTAGACCAGATCGCCATGCCGGGGCTTGATGCGGCCCAGCTCGGCGTTCGCGCGCGCGATGTCGCTGCGGGTGCAGGCGCAACCGTAGGCCGTGCCCTGGGCGATGAGCCGGTCGAGCGCAGCCTGATAGCGGTCTCCCCGGTGGCTCTGCCACAGCGGCGGCGCGTCGGGGTACAGGCCGCAGGTCGCCAGCTGCTGCAGGATCAGCGTGTCGGCACCCGGCACGCAGCGCGGGGTGTCGACGTCTTCGATGCGCACCAGCCACTGCCCGCCGTGCGCGCGCGCGTCCAGCCAGCTGGCCAGGGCCGCCACCAAGGAACCCGCATGCAATGGGCCGGTGGGCGACGGCGCAAAGCGGCCGACGTAGGGGGCGCCAGCGCTCACAGCAGCAGGCCCTCATGGCGCTCGAGCAGCGCGCGCCGGGTGGTCGGGCTGGCGAGTTGGTGCAGCCACCACGTGAGCCCCAGCCCCGGCTGGGCGCTGGGCTGGCGCCAGGCGTAGAACGAGCGGATCAGGCGTTCCGGGCCGGTCACCGGCTTGTGCACCAGTCGGCCCTGATCCAGATAGGGGCGCAACATGGGCTCGGGCAGGTAGCCGCAGCCCAGGCCCCGCAGTTGGGCTTCGAGCTTCGCCGACATGGAGGGCAGGGTGAGCACGTCCTGGCCGGGAAGGATGCCGACCGTCATCGGGGTCAGCCCCTGCGCCGTGTCGGCCACGGCGATGATGCGGTGGCGGGCGATCTCGGCCGGGCTCAGCGGGCCGGGTTCGGCAGCGAGCGGGTGGTGGGGCGCCACCGCGAAGATGAACTTGAACTCGCCGATCAGCTCCTGCCGCATGTCGGAACCCACCACGCGATCGGCCGGCACGCCAATGGCGAGATCGGCCTTGCCGGTGGTCAGGGCCTCCCAGGTGCCGGTCATGACCTCGCTGCGCATGCGCAGGCGGGTGGGGGGCTTGAGCGCATAGAACGCCTCCATCAGGTCGAAGATCGCGTGGGGCGCCATGGCCTTGTCGACGGCAATCGTCAGCTCGGCTTCCCACCCCGAGGCCACACGTTGCACCCGGTTGGCCACGGCGGCCATCTGCTGCAGCAACAGGCGGCCTTCGCGCAGCAGTTCCTCGCCGGCCGTCGTCAGGCGGGCCTGGCGGCTGCGCCGGTCGAACAGCAGCACATCGAGCGCGTCTTCCAGCTGGCGCACGCTGTAGGTGAGGGCCGAAGGCACCTTGCCGAGCTCCCGGGCGGCGGCCGCGAAGCTGCCGGTGCGGGCGATGGTGTCCATCATCAGCAGGGCGTCGGGCGTGAGGACGTGGCGGCGATCCTGCATCGTTCGACT
The DNA here is from genome assembly GCF_003100395.1 of Aquabacterium olei. NCBI lineage: Bacteria > Pseudomonadati > Pseudomonadota > Betaproteobacteria > Burkholderiales > Sphaerotilaceae > Aquabacterium > Aquabacterium olei. The sequence continues at coordinate 2,973,912 of NZ_CP029210.1, read as the reverse complement.
CGTTTCGTTCAATTGGTTTGAATGATGCCATCAGAAGGCCGCAGCCACCGAGGGGTTGTCGGTGCCTACAGTGAGGTCATGCGTCCAGTGGGCGCCCGACCCCCTCTCAGGAGACCCCTCATGCTCACGCTGCGCCGATCCGAAGACCGCGGCTATGCCGACCACGGCTGGCTGCAGAGCTTCCACAGCTTCTCGTTCGCGGACTACCACGACCCGGCCTTCATGGGGTTCGGCCCGCTGCGCGTCATCAACGACGACGTGATCGCCCCCGGGCGGGGCTTCGGCATGCACGGCCACCGCGACATGGAGATCGTGACCTACGTGCTGGACGGCGCGCTGGCCCACCAGGACAGTCTGGGCAATGGCGCCACCATCCTGCCGGGCGATGTGCAGCGCATGAGTGCCGGCAAGGGCATCCTGCACAGCGAGTTCAACCACGAGACGGCGTCCGCCACGCACCTGCTGCAGATCTGGATCCAGCCCACGGCGCGCGGCATCCGCCCGAGCTACGAGCAGAAGCACTTCGGTGCGGCCGACAAACGCGGGCAACTGCGCCTGGTGGCGTCACCCGACGGCCGCGAGGGCTCGGTCGGCATGACGGCCGACGCGCTGCTGTATGCCGGCCTGTTCGACGGCGCTGAAGCGGCCGAACTGGCGCTCGACCCGCGTCGCAAGGCCTATGTGCATGTGGCGCTGGGCGAACTGGCCGTCAACGGTCAGGCGCTGAAGGCCGGGGATGCCGCGATGCTGGAGGGCGAGGCGCTGCTGCGTCTGGACGGCGGGCGCCAGGCCGAAGTGCTGGTGTTCGATCTGGCCGCCTGAGCACCGGGGTGCACACCATGCTCGGCCGATGTCTCGACCCTGGCTCAGTTCTGCTGGGCTTCGAGGGTGTAGGCGGCGTGGTCGTCTTCGCCGAGCTTCTCGACCAGCCAGGGCAGCGCTTCGGCCAGGCGGTCGTACAGCGTCCACGGCGGGTTGATGATGAACATGCCGCTGCCGAACAGGCCCACACCGTCGCGGGCAGCGGCCTTGACGCGCAGCGTGGCGTGGAGCCAGTCAACCTTGGGCAGCGACGCCGCCACGCGCTTGAGTTGGCCTGGCAGCTGTTGCGCCTCATGGCGCGCCACCTCGGGGTACCAGATGGCGTACGTGCCGGTGGCAAAGCGCGGCACGGCATCCTTCAGCGTCTGGACCACGATCTTGTAGTCGTCCTTGACCTCGTACGGCGGGTCGATGTGCACCAGGCCGCGGCGTGGTGGAGGCGGCAGCACGCCGCGGAGGCCTGCAAAACCATCGGCCACCTGGATGCTGACGCCGCGCCGCACCGACTCGAAGTGCTGCTCCAGCACCTTGCTTTCGGTGGGATGCAGCTCATACAGGCGCAGGTGGTCGCCCTCGCGCAGCATCTGCGCCGCCAGTTGCGGCGAGCCGGGATACCACTGGAGCGTGTCGCCGTGGTTCACGGCCGCCACCTGTTTCACAAAGGCCTTGACGGCTTCCGGCATGGCCGGGTCGTGCCGCTTGGGCCACAAGGCCTGGATGCCCGAGGCCGCCTCGCCGCTGCGTGCGGCGTAGCCCGCGGTGAGGTCGTACAGGCCGCCGCCCGCATGGGTGTCGATCACCCAGAAGGGTTTGTCTTTCTGCAGCAGGTGCGAAAGCAACTGCACCAGCACCGTGTGCTTGAGCACATCGGCGTGGTTGCCCGCGTGGAAGCCGTGTCGATAACTGAACATGGCCCAAGGGTAGCAGCGGATGGCGCTGCCTGCGGCTGATGTCCTTGTCTTTTTCCCGTTCCCTCTGTCTCCCTGAAAGGATTCCGTCATGAGCAAGCAGATCGCCATCGTGTATTTCAGCGGCTACGGCCACACCCGACGCATGGCCGAGGCCGTCGCCGAGGGCGCCGGTGCGACCCTGGTGGCCGTGGACGCCGAAGGCAACCTGCCCGACAGCGGCTGGGCCACGCTGGCCGCTGCCGACGCCATCGTGTTCGGCGCGCCGACCTACATGGGCAACGTGCCCTGGCAGTTCAAGAAGTTCATCGATGCAACATCGCGCATCTGGTACACGCAAGGCTGGAAGGACAAGCTGGCCGCCGGCTTCACCAACTCGGCCTCGATGAACGGCGACAAGCTGTCGACGTTGCACTACCTGTTTACCCTGGCCATGCAACACAGCATGGTGTGGGTCGGCACGGGCATGATGCCGAGCAACAGCAAGGCTGCGACGCGCAACGACGTGAACTACGTGGCCTCGTTCAGCGGCGCCATGGCCTCGACCCCCTCGGACGCCAGCGTGGACGAGATGCTGCCGGGGGACCTCGAGACCGCCCGCCTGTTTGGCGAGCGCGTGCGCGCCGTGGCCAGCCGCTTCAACGCCTGAACGACACCTGAAGGACGACCTGCATGACCGCCTCCCATCCGAACCGTGCCCCCCGCCTGCTGGCGTTGAGTGGCAGCGCCCGCGAGGGTTCGATCAACGGCAAACTGGTGGCGGTGGCCACCGCCAAGGCCACCGCCCTGGGGGCCGAGGTCACCTCGGTGGACTTGCGCGCACTGGCCCTGCCGGTGTTCGATGCCGACCTGATCGCGGCCGAAGGGCTGCCCGCCGGAGCGCGCCAGTTGCGTGACCTGATGGCGGCGCACGACGGCGTGCTGCTGGCCAGCCCCGAGTACAACGCCTTGCCGACCCCGCTGCTGATCAACGCGCTCGACTGGCTGTCTGTCGTGCAGGCCGAGGGTGAGCTGCCTGGTGGCACGGCCGCCACCGCGGGCAAACCGGTGGGCCTGATGGCCGCTTCGCCGGGTGCACTGGGTGGCGTGCGGGCGTTGCCCATCGTGCGCACCTTCCTGAGCACCAACTTCGCGATGGTGGTGGTACCCGAGCAGGTGGGCGTGCCCGCAGCCGATCAGCAGTTCACCGCGCCGGGTCGTCTGGCGAGCGATGCACTCGACCAGATGCTGGACCGCCTCGTGGCTTCGGTGGTGCGCCAGGCCAACTGGCGCCTGCAGGGCTGATCAGCTGCCGAGAAACTCGCGGACCGCGCTCAGCGTGGCGGCCGGGGCCTCTTCCTGCGGGAGGTGGCCCAGGTCGGGGTAGGTCACGAGCCGGCACTGCGGGATGTCGCGGCAGAACAGGCGGCCGTGTTCGGGCGAGATCATTTCGTCGCGCTCGCCCCAGATCACCAGGGTGGGCTGCCGCACGCGCTTGATCAGCAGGGCCGAGGCGCCGAACTGGGCCTGGTCCATGCGCTGGAAAAGCGCGCCGCGGTTGCCCACGCGCAGGGCCATCTCGAAATAGCGATCGACCTGTTCCTGGGTGACCCGTTCCGGCGCGCCGAACACGCTGCGCACGCTCGACGCCACCAGCGACTTCGGCAGGATGCGCTCCGACACCCAGCGCAGGCCCCGCGTGCTGGCCACCTGAAAGGCCAGAGGCATGGACAGCACCGACGGCTCATAGCCATCGGCGTCGATCAGGATGAGTTTGCTGACGCGGTCGGGCGCCAGCACGGCGGTCTGCCAGGCCACTTCGCCGCCCAGCGCATTGCCGCCCAGAATCACCTGGCGCAGGCCGAGGTTGTCCAGCAGGCGCAGCACGAAGCGGGTGTAGGCGTCGATGCGGTAGTCGCCCTGGGGCGACGGGCCGGTCAGGCCGAAGCCGGGGAGGTCGACCGTGATGACGCGGTGGCGGGCCTGCAGACCGCGCTGCCAGCCGTCGAAGGTATGCAGGCTGGAAGCCATGCCGTGCAGCAGCACGATGGGCGTCCGGTCGTCGCGCGGACCCGTGTCGCGCACGTGCACCTGCATGCCATCGAGCTCGATGAAGATCGATGGGTCCGGCGCCCAGCGGGCCACGAGCTGCCCGAGCTGGCGGTCAGGTTCCCAGGTGGTGGCCACCACCCCCGCCAGCACGGCGGCGAACAGCACGATGGCCCACCACAGACGTTTCAACCACTCCATGGGCCGACATCATGCCTTGCTTCAGCGCGGTTTCCGGCTGTTGAGCTTGCGCATCTGGCGGATCACGAGCGCCTGGTAGGTGCTGCCCAGCAGGCGCACGAGCTTGTCGAGGAACTTCGCGTCGGGGCCGACCAGCACGCGGCGGGCGTTGCGTTCGACGGCCGTGAGGATCTGCAGCGCGGCCGACTCGGCGGTGGTCGTGCTGATCATCTTGTTGGCGCGGCGCTTGTGCTGTTCGATGGTGGCGCCGGTGAGCTTCTCCATCGCCGGGTCAACCTTGCCGGCCATCGCGATGTTGGTGGCGATGCCGCCCGGATGCACGCAGGTGGCGCTCACGCACGCGCCTTCCATCTCCAGCTCCATGCGCAAGGCTTCCGTGAAGCCGCGCACCGCGAACTTGGTGGCGTTGTAGGTGCCCTGCGTGGGAATGGCCATCAGCCCGAACAGGCTCGAGGTGTTGACGATGTGGCCATCGCCCGAGGCCCGGAGGTGCGGCAGGAAGGCCTGCGTGCCGTGCACCACCCCCCAGAAGTTGATGCCCATGATCCACTCGAAATCGCTGATCTTCGCGTGCTCGACAGGCACGGTCAGCGCCACCCCGGCGTTGTTGAACACCAGGTTGACGCGGCCGTGGTCGCGCACGACTTCGTCGGCCCAGGCGAAGACGGCGGCGCGGTCGGCCACGTCGAGCTTGCGCAGGGTGACGCGCACGCCGTGCTGGCTGGCCAGCTCGGCAGTGCGGACCAGCTCGGTCTCGTTCACGTCGCTGAGGGCCAGATGGCAGCCGCGGCGGGCCAGTTCGACGGCGAGGGTGCGGCCCATGCCGGAAGCCGCGCCGGTGATGGCGGCGACCTTGTCCTTGAATGACTTCATGCGGGTAGTGAGAACAATCAGGCCGCGCGGCGGGCGGCATCGGCGGCCGCCTGGGCGGCCTGGGTACGGCGGGCGATCCAGGTGCCGCAGTCGGTCAACGTGCGGCGCGCCTCGGGCAGCATCAGCATCGTCGGCCACACGTGGGGCATGCGGGGCTTGAGGTGCAATTCGCTGGTGACGCCCTGCACCACGGCCCGGTCATGCAGCCGGGTCGAGTCGGCCAGCAGGATCTCGTGGCGGCTGGCGTGGATCATCAGCGGGGGCAGCCCGCGCAGGTCGGCAAACAGCGGCGAGGCCACGGGGTCGTTCGCGGGCCGGCCGGCCAGGTAGAGCTTCGCCGCTTCGGGCAGCAGGTGCGGGTTGAACATCACGTCGGCCTTGGCCTGCGTCTGCATGGTCTCGCCGGAGCAGGTCAGGTCACACCAGGGCGAGAACAGCACGGCGCCGGCGGGCAGCGGCAGACCGGCATCACGTGCCGCCACCAACGTGGCCAGCGCCAGGCCGCCGCCGGCCGAGTCGCCGGCAAACACGACGTCCTCGGGGCGGGTGCCTTCGGCCTGCACGGCTTTCCACCAGGCGAGGGCGTCATCGACCGCGGCCGGGCACGGGTGCTCAGGGGCCATGCGGTAATCGACGGAGAGCACGCGGGCCTCGGCGGTGCGCGCCAGGTAGGCGCACGTGGGCCGGTGGGTGGTGAGGCTGCAGAAGAAGTAGCCTCCACCGTGGAAATACAGCACGGTGCGCTTCGGGTTGGCCACGCTGAGCCATTCGGCCGCGCACAGGCCGGCGGCGGGGTTGGCGGCCACCGGCGTGTGCCGGATGCTGGCGGGCGGCGGCGGGTAGCGGCGTGCCATCTGATCGACCTTGTGACGGGCGGCGGCCACGTTCAGCGGGCCACGGCTGCCCCGCTTGAACTGCCAGCGAAGGACCAGGTTGGTGAGGACGGACTGGATGCTCATGCGGGCTCGCTCAGGTAAGGCTTGAGGTTGAAACGGCGGGTCTTGAGGCGGTAGGCAAAGGTGAAGCCGGGCCACAGCGAGATGTTGCGCCCCTGGGCCGTGAGGTACCAGCTCTTGCACCCCGACTGCCACACGGTGCGCTGCAGTTGCTGCTGCACCTCGTCCACGAAGCGGGCCTGCGCCTGCGGGCGGACTTCCAGCGTGCGCAGTCGGCGTTCCCGCATGGCTTTCAACGCCTCGACGATGTAATGCGCCTGCGACTCGATCATGAAGACCATGGAGTTGTGGCCCAGGCCGGTGTTGGGGCCCATCAGCATGAAGAAGTTCGGAAACCCCGCCACGGTGATGCCCATGTAGGCCTCCGGGCCGTTGCGCCAGACGTCGGCCAGGTCGGCGCCGCCACGGCCGAAGACCACGCCGGGCGGGATCGGGTCCGAGACCTTGAAGCCCGTGCCGAAGATGAGTGCGTCCACGTCGCGCAGCGTGCCGTCCCGTGTGACCACGCCGGTTTCCGTCACTTCCCGGATGCCGTCGGTGATCACGTGCACGTTCGTGCGCGCGAGCGCCGGGTAGTAGTCGTTGGAGATCAACAGGCGCTTGCAACCGGGCGTGTAGTCGGGTGTCACCTTGGCCCGCACCTCCGGATCCCGGATGGCCTTGGCGATGCGGTGCTTGCCGACTTTGGCCACCAGCTTCATCCACTCGGGCTTGTATTTGAAGGCCAGGAAGCGGGCCTCGAGCATCCAGTAGAGCTTGATGCGCTGCAGCCGCTGACGCCAGGGATGGGCGCTGAAGTCGGCACGTTCGCGCTCGGTCAGCGGGCGGTCGTCCTTGGGCACCACCCAGGGTGGGGTGCGCTGGTAGTAATCGAGCCGGTCGACCAGTGGGGCAATGGCCGGCACGAACTGGATGGCGCTGGCGCCACTGCCGACCACCGCCACGCGCAAGCCACGCAGGTCGACCCCGTGCTGCCAGGTGGCCGAATGGAACACCGGCCCCTTGAAACGCGCCAGTCCCGGCAGGTCCGGCACCATCGGGTTGCTCAGGCCGCCCATGCCGGACACCAGCACCTCGCCTTCGAAGACCCGGCCGTCTTCCGCCTGCACCACCCACAACCGGCGGGCCTCGTCGTAACGCGCGCCAACGAGGTTGGCGTTGAAGTGGATGTGCCGCATCAGGTCGAAGCGCCGGGCCACGTCCTTCAGGTAGGCAAAGATCTCGGCCTGGGGTGCATACATTCGCGACCAGTTGGGGTTCGGCGCGAACGAGAACGAATAGAGGTGCGATTGCACGTCACAGCCGCAGCCCGGGTAGGTGTTGTCGCGCCACGTGCCGCCGACCTCGCTGGCGCGTTCGAGCAGGACGAAATCCTCCTCGCCCGCTTCCCGCAGCTTCACGCCCATGCACAGGCCCGAAAACCCCGTGCCCACCACGATGACGCGGTGCCGGGACGGCGCGGTGCCCGACGGGGTCGCCGGCTGAGCGTAAGCCTGGGGTTTCATGCGAGGGGAGGGTTGATTTCTGACAAGGACGCTTGTCACAATAGCTTTGACAATGGACCATGTCAACATAGGCATCCCTATGGAAAGCCCACGCCCTGATCCTTCCCCCGCGAACAAGCGCCGTTACGGCGGCGTGCTGCCCGAAGAGCGGCAGCGGCAGCGCCGTGCCAAGCTCATTGAGGGGGCGCTGGCGGTGTTCGGCACCAAGGGCTTCCATGCCACCACGGTGCGTGAGGTGTGCGTGGCCGCGCACCTGACCGAGCGTTACTTCTACGAATCGTTCAAGACGCTGCCCCAGCTCTACCTGGCCACCTATGAAACGCTGCGCGAAGAGCTGATGCGGCTGACGCTGGCGGCGCTGTCGCAGGCCGAGCCCACGCCGCTGGGCTTGCTGGAGCCTGCGATGCGGGTGTTTCTCGAGTTCATCCGCGACGACCCGCGGCGTGGCCGCATCATGCTGGTCGACTCGCTGGCCGTGAACGACGAGGTGGCGGCCGTGAGCGGCGCCACGGCGCGCGATTATTCGAACATGCTGCGCTCGCACCTGACCCAGCTGGTGCCTGATCTGAAGCGCGACGACATCAGCCTGGACCTGCTGGCCGAGGGGATGATCGGCCTGAACGTGCTGCTGGCCGCACGCTGGATGCAGGACGGCTTTGCCGAGCCCATCGACAAGGTGGTCGCGACCAATCTGCTGCCTTATCGCGGGCTTTTCGTACTGGCGGGCGCCCCGCGCAGGGCCTGAACGGACAAGGCGCGAAGGGGCGGGCACCGGGAGGCGCCGGCCTCCCTACAATCGCGCCCATGCCTTTCGTTCACCTGCGCTCCCACACCGAATTTTCCGTCGTCGACGGCACCGTCCGGATCGACGACCTGGTCAAGGCCGCGGCCAAGGACAACCAGCCCGCGGTGGCCATTTCCGACCTGAGCAACCTGTTCGGGGCGCTGAAGCTGTACAAGAGCGCGCAGAAGAAGGGCGTTCAGCCCATCATCGCGGCCGACGTCTGGCTGGAGCCCGAAGAGGCCGGCAAGGCGCCCACCCGGCTGCTGCTCGTCATTCAGAACCGCCAGGGCTACCTCCGGTTGTGCGAACTGCTGGGCGAGGCCTGGACGGCCCCGGGGCAGCGCACGCACGCCTGGGTGGCGTGGGACTCGCTGGCGCAGCGCAACGAAGGCCTGATCTGCCTGTCCGGAGCCGACCTGGGGCCGGTGGGCCAGGCAGTCCTGATGGGCGACCTGGCCAAGGCCGAAATGTGGGTGCGCAAGCTGGCCGAGATCTTTCCGGGCCGCTTCTACCTGGAATTGCAGCGCGGTGGCCATGCCACGAACGAGCCGCACATCCGTGCTGTGGTGCCCATGGCTGCGCGGCTGGGTCTGCCCGTGGTGGCGACGCACCCGATCCAGTTCATGACGCCCGATGACTTCGAGGCGCATGAGGCCCGCGTGTGCATTGCCGAGGGCGAGACGCTGGGCAACCCCAAGCGCATCAAGCGCTTCACGAAGGAGCAGCACTTCAAGACCACCGCCGAGATGTCGGCGCTGTTCGCCGACATCCCCTCGGCCATCGCCAACACGGTGGCCATTGCCCGCCGTTGCGCGCTGACGCTGGTGCTGGGCAAACCGCAACTGCCCGACTTCCCGACGCCGATCATGCCGGACGGTCAGCCTCAGCCGATGGAAGACTTCTTCCGTGAGCTGTCGCACCAGGGCCTGGAAGAGCGGCTGGCCCACCTGTTTCCCGACGAGGCCGAGCGCAACGCGCAGCGCCCGACCTATGTGGAGCGCCTGGACTTCGAGATCAACACGATCCTGAAGATGGGCTTTCCGGGCTACTTCCTGATCGTGCAGGACTTCATCAACTGGGCAAAGAACAACGGCTGCCCGGTGGGCCCGGGCCGGGGCTCGGGCGCCGGTTCGCTGGTGGCCTACGCGCTGAAGATCACCGACCTCGACCCGCTGAAGTACAACCTGCTGTTCGAGCGCTTCCTGAACCCCGAGCGGGTCTCGATGCCCGACTTCGACATCGACTTCTGCCAGGGCAACCGCGACCGCGTCATCGACTACGTGAAGGACCGCTACGGGCGCGATGCGGTTTCGCAGATCGCCACGTTCGGCACCATGGCCGCCAAGGCCGCGCTGCGCGACGTGGGCCGCGTGCTGGGCATGGGCTACGGCCACGTCGACAGCATTGCCAAGCTGATCCCGGCGCCGCCAGGCAAGACGGTGACGCTGGCCAAAGTGCCCGCCGAGCCCGACCCTGGCATCATCTACGCCCGCAAGGAAGCGCCTGAACTGGAAGAGCGCGAAAAGGCCGAAGAAGAAGTGGCCGCGCTGCTGACGCTGGCCGAGCGCGTGGAAGGCATGGTGCGCAACATCGGCATGCACGCCGGGGGCGTGCTGATTGCGCCGGGCAAGATCACCGACTTCTGCCCGCTCTATATGCAGCCGGGCAGTGACTCGGCCGTGAGCCAGTACGACAAGGACGACGTCGAAGCCATCGGCCTGGTGAAGTTCGACTTTCTGGGCCTGGCGACGCTGACCATTCTGGAGACGGCCAAGGAGTTCATCATGGCCCGGCATCCGGACCAGAAGGACTTCGATTTCGCGAAGATTCCGCTCGACGACGCGCCCACGTTCCGGCTGCTGTCCGAAGGCAAGACGGTGGCCGTGTTCCAGCTGGAATCCCGCGGGATGCAGGGCATGCTGCGCGACGCCAAGCCCAGCGTCTTCGAGGACATCATCGCGCTGGTGGCGCTCTACCGTCCGGGCCCGATGGACCTGATCCCTTCGTTCTGCGCGCGCAAGCACGGCAAGGAAGAGGTGACCTACCCGCACCCGCTGATGGAGACGGTGCTCAAGGAAACCTACGGGATCATGGTGTACCAGGAGCAGGTGATGCAGGTGGCCCAGATCGTCGGGGGCTACTCGCTCGGCGGCGCCGACCTGCTGCGCCGCGCGATGGGCAAGAAGAAGGTCGAGGAGATGCAGCACCACCGCGGCATCTTCTCCGAAGGCGCAGCCAAGAACGGCATCAGCAAGGAACTGGCCGACGAGATCTTCGACTTGATGGAGAAGTTCGCGGGCTATGGCTTCAACAAGTCGCACGCGGCCGCCTATGCGCTGCTGGCCTATCACACGGCCTGGCTGAAGCACCATTACACCGCCGAGTTCTTCGCGGGCAACATGACGATTGCCAGCGACGACACCGACAAGCTCAAGATCTTCCACGACGACGCGACGCAGAACTTCGGCATCACGTTCACCCCGCCGGATGTGAACCAGGGCCAGTGGCGCTTCATGCCGGTCGACGACAAGACCATCTGCTACGCACTGGGTGCGGTCAAGGGCACGGGCCAGGGCGCGATCGAGGCCATCGTGCGCGAGCGCGAGGCCAACGGCCCGTTCAAGAGCTTCTTCGAGTTCTGCTCGCGTGTGGACCGCAAGCTGGTGAACAAGCGCGTGGTGGAGGCGCTGATCAAGGCCGGTGCGTTCGACCTGCTGGAGCCGCATCGATCGGGCTTGCTGGCGAGTGTGTCGCTGGCCTTCGAGTACGCCGACACGCTGGCGGCCAACGCCGACCAGGGCGGGCTGTTCGACTTCGGCGACAGCCACGCGGCTTCGACCAACGAGCCGGACCTGGTGCCGACCGAGCCGTGGACGCTCAAGGAGCGCCTGAGCCTCGAGAAGACCGCCATCGGCTTCTACCTGTCGGGCCACCTGTTCGACGAGGCCGAGCCCGAGGTGCGGCGCTTCTGCAAGCAGCGCATCGGTGACCTCAAGGACAGCCGCGATCCGCAGTTGGTGGCCGGCATCATCAGCGAGCTGCGCATCATCAACGGCACCCGCGGGCGTGTGGCCATCTTCAAGCTGGACGACAAGAGCGAGACCATCGAGGCCGTGGCCAACCAGAGCACGCTGGACGCCAACAAGGACCTGCTGAAGGACGACGAACTGGTCATCATCCAGGGTAAGGTGCAGACGGACCGCTTCTCGGGTGGACTGCGGCTGAACGTACAGGAAGTGATGAGCCTGGCGTCGGCGCGGTGCCGCTATGCCCGCTTCGTGCGGCTGGTGGCGCGCGACCAGAAGCTGCCCGTGGCCGAGGTGCTGCGCGAGCACCCGGCTCGACGCATCGAGTCCGACCAGCCGGACCTGCCGCCCATTCTGCAGGGCCTGCCGCTGCGCGTGATGGTGGAGCGGCGGACACCGACGCTGTCGGCGCGGGCCGAGCTGGAGCTGGGCGACCAGGCCAAGGTGTACCCGACCGAGGCCGCGATGCTGCGCTTCAAGGAACTGATGCCCGACGCCCAGGCCACGGTGGTGTACGGCGAAGGCTGAGCGGCCCACCAAAAAAAGCAGGCACATGCCGTGGAGCGCCATGTGCCTGAAAAGAGGGCAGGCCACGAGGCCCACCCGCCGCTGATCTGCTGGTGATCAGGTCAGAATCAGAATTGGTCCTCGCGCAGGGCCAGCGTGCTGCTCGCGCCGTTGACGACGCGGTCGCGCCAGGCCGGCGCCTCGACCAGCATGTGGTGCAGGAAGTGCAGCGCCGTGCCGACCTTGGCGCTGAGGAAGCCTTCATCGCCCGCGGCGCCCGACAGCTGGGCCTGGGCCGCCTCGGCCGATCGGCTCATCAGCCAGCCACCGATCACGGTGCCGCTGAGCTTCAGGTAGGGCACGGCACCGGCCGCGCTGGCCGCCGGTTGCTGGGTGCCCACCGTCAGCAGCCAGTCGGTCGCCTGCGACAGGGCGTCGAGGCCGCGCTGCAGGCCCTGGCCCAGCTGGCGCAGCGACGCATCCGGATGCTCGCTCAGTCGGTGAGCGTCGGCCGACATCGTGCGCATCAGCGCCTTCATGGTCACGCCGCCTTCGCGGGCCAGCTTGCGGCCGATCAGGTCGTTGGCCTGGATGCCGGTCGTGCCCTCGTAGATGGTGGTGATGCGGGCGTCACGCACGTACTGCGCTGCACCGGTTTCTTCGATGAAGCCCATGCCGCCGTGCACCTGCACGCCGTCGGCCACCACCTGCTGGGCGGTTTCCGTGCACCAGCCCTTGACCACCGGAATCAGCAGGTCGACCATGGCCTGGCTCTGCTGGCGCACGGTGGCGTCGGTGTGGCCGTGGGCGCGGTCCATCTGGCCGGCCGCGTAGTAGGCCAGCGCGCGCATGGCTTCCACACGGGCCTTCATGTCCATCAGCATGCGGCGCACATCGGGGTGGCCGATGATGCCGCGGCTGCCCTCGGTCAGCGTGCGGCCCTGCACCCGCTCGATGGCATAGGCGCGGGCCCGCTGGTAGGCTCGCTCCGAGATCGCCACACCTTCCAGGCCGACGTTCAGGCGGGCGTGGTTCATCATCGTGAACATGTAGCCCAGGCCCTTGTGGGCCTCGCCCACCAGGTAGCCAATGGCGCCGCCCTGGTCACCAAAGGACATCACGGCCGTGGGGCTGGCGTGGATGCCGAGCTTGTGCTCGATGGACGAGCACATCAGGTCGTTGCGCTCACCGAGTGAGCCATCGGCATTCACGAGGTATTTGGGGCACACGAACAGCGAGATCCCCTTCACGCCTTCCGGTGCGTCCGGCAGGCGGGCCAGCACCAGATGGACGATGTTCTCGGCCATGTCGTGCTCACCCCAGGTGATGAAGATCTTGGTGCCCGTGATGCGATAGTGGTCGCCCTCGGGCACCGCGCGGCTGCGGATGGCCGAGAGGTCCGAGCCGGCCTGTGGCTCGGTCAGGTTCATGGTGCCCGTCCACTGGCCGGACACCATCTTGGGCAGGAAGCGCTGTTGCAACTCGGGGCTGCCGTGGCGCGCCAGGGCCTCGACGGCGCCCAGCGTCAGCATCTGGCACAGCGAGAACGCCATGTTCGACGACTTCCACATTTCCAGCACCGCGGTGCTGACCAGCGTCGGCAGGCCCTGGCCACCGAACTCGGTGGCGGCGGGCATGCCGTTCCAGCCCGTTTCGCAGAACTGGGCGTAGGCTTGCTTGAAGCCATCGGCCGCGTGAACGACGCCGTTGTCCCAGCGTGCACCCTGCTGGTCGCCGGGCCAGTTCAGAGGGTCCAGCACACCGCTGGCAAACCGACCGGCTTCCTCGAGGATGGCCTCCACGAGATCGGGCGAGGTTTCTTCGAAACCAGGCTGGGCGCACACGGCGTCCAGGCCGGCCACCTCCTTCATCGTGAAGGCCATGTCGCGCAGGGGCGCGCTGTAGACGGACATCGTTCGTTACTCCAGTTCAGACTTGGGAAAGGACTCAGTGCGCGCTGGCCTGGGCCGCACCGATGCCGGTTTCGGCGCGCACGCTCTGGTCATGGAAGCCGGCCTTGTCCTGCTTGGCACGGGCGCTGCTGTCGGTCACCGAGAACAGCCACGTGAAGAAGAACGCCAGCGGCATCGAGAACAGGGCAGGGTGTTCGTACGGGAAGATGGGCTTCTCGTTGCCGAGCACCACGACCCACACCGCCTTGGACAGCACGACGAACATCACGGCCGACACCAGACCGGCGATGCCACCCAGCAGGGCACCGCGCGTGGTCAGGCCCTTCCAGTACAGCGACAGGATCAGCACCGGGAAGTTGGCCGACGCGGCGATGCCGAAGGTGAGGCCCACCAGGAAGGCGACGTTCTGCTTCTCGAACATGATGCCGAGCACGACGGCCACCACGCCCAGGCCGATCGAAGCGAACTTCGACACGCGCATTTCTTCGGCCTCGGTGGCCTTGCCCTGGCGCAGCACGCGGGCATAGATGTCGTGGGCGATGGACGAGGCACCGGCCAGGGCCAGGCCGGCCACCACCGCGAGGATGGTCGCGAAGGCCACGGCCGACAGGAAGCCCAGGAACAGGTTGCCGCCGACGGCGTTGGCCAGGTGCATCACGGGCATGTTGTTGCCGCCGATGATCTTGCCGCCGATGACGCCGCCTTCAAAGAACTTCGGATCCTGGCCGACGATCACGATGGCGGCCAGACCCAGCAGGCACACGATCAGGAAGAACAGCCCGATGAAGCCCGAGGCCACGAACACCGACTTGCGTGCTTCCTTGGCGTTGGGCACGGTGAAGAAGCGCATCATGATGTGCGGCAGACCGGCGGTGCCGAAGACCAGACCCAGCGACAGCGAGGTCGCGGTGATCGGGTCGGCGAGCATGCTGCCCGGACGCATGATGGCCTCGCCATCCTTGTGCGCAGCGACGGCCTTGGTGGCCAGCGTCTCGATGTTGAAGCCGAACTGGCTCAGCGCCAGGCCGAGCATCAGCACGCCACCGGTCAGCAGCAGCACGGCCTTGATGATCTGCACCCAGGTCGTGGCGATCATGCCGCCGAAGGTCACGTACACGACCATCAGCACGCCCACCACGGCCACGGCCACAGGGTAGTCCAGGCCGAACAGCAGCTTGATCAGCTGGCCCGCGCCCACCATCTGCACGATGAGGTAGAAGCACACCACGGTCAGCGACGAGAAGGCGGCGAAGGTGCGGATCGAGCCCTGCTGCAGCCGGTACGACGCGATGTCGGCGAACGTGAAGCGGCCCAGGTTGCGCATGCGCTCGGCCAGCAGGAACAGGATCACCGGCCAGCCGATGAAGAAGCTGATGGTGTAGACGAAGCCGTCGTAGCCGCGCATGAACACCAGCGAGCTCAGGCCCAGCAGCGTGGCGGCCGACATGTAGTCGCCGGCAATGGCCAGACCGTTCTGGAAGCCGGTGATGCCGCCACCGGCGGTGTAGAAGTGCGCGGCCGACGTGGTGCGCTTGGCGGCCCACCAGGTGATGCCGAGCGTGAACAGCACGAACACCAGGAACATGCCGATGGCGGTGACGTTGATCGGCTGCTTCTGCACCTGACCGACATCACCGGGGGCGGCGAGGGCACAGCCCATGGCCAACAGGGCCGCCGAAGCGGCAAGGGCTTTCAGATGGGCTTTCATGTGTTGCGCTCCACGATTTCACGGGTCAGGCGGTCGAATTGGCCGTTGGCGCAGCGCACGTACCAGCCGGTCAGCAGCCACGAGCCGACGATGAGGGCGGCCCCGACCGGGATGCCGAGCGTCAGGGTGCTGCCCGCGAACAGCGGTTGGCCGAAGATGCCGGGCGCGAAGGCCACGATGGCCATGAAGCCGTAGTAGGCGCCGAGCACCAGCACCGACAGGGTGACGGCCAGCCGGTTGCGGCTGCTTTTCAATTCGCGGAAGGCAGGGTCGGCCTCTACGCGCCGATAGATGTCCTGGCTCATGTCTCTCTCCAATTTCTCCAGGGATTGAGGGAGCGGCCCACCGTGGCGGGCCGCACGGGGTCACTCGATGGCGCTGGCGGACTTCACCCGCTCACGCAGCACGAACTTCTGCACCTTGCCGGTGGCCGTCTTGGGCAGCTCACCGAACACGATGCGCTTGGGCACCTTGTAGCGGGCGATGTGTTCGCGGCAGAAGGCGATCAACTCTTCTTCCGTCACATGCTGATCCGCCTTGAGTTCGACGAAGGCGCACGGCACTTCGCCCCACTTCGGATCGGGCTCGGCCACGACGGCCGCCGACATCACGGCCGGGTGGTGGAACAGCGCGTCTTCCACCTCGACGGACGAGATGTTCTCGCCGCCGGAGATGATCACGTCCTTGCTGCGGTCCTTGATCTTGATGTAGCCGCTGGCATCGCGCACGGCCAGGTCACCGGTGTGGAACCAGCCGCCCGCGAACGCTTCCTTCGTGGCCTTCTCGTTCTTCAGGTAGCCCTTCATCACGACGTTGCCGCGGAAGCAGATCTCGCCGATGGTCACGCCGTCGCACGGCACGGGCTCCATCGTGTCGGGGTTGAGCACGGTCACGGCTTCCTGCAGCGCGTAGGGCACGCCCTGGCGGCCGTTTAGGCGGGCACGCTCGTCCAGTGGCAGGTCGTCCCATTCGGCCTGCTTGGCGCACACCGCGGCGGGGCCATACACCTCGGTCAGGCCATAAACGTGGGTCAGGTTGATGCCTGCAGCCTCGCAGCCTTCGATCACGGCGATCGGGGGCGCGGCGCCCGCGATCAGACCATTGACCGTGTGGTTCAGGCCCTCGCGGAGCTTGGCCGGGGCGCTGATCAGCATGTTGTAGACGATCGGCGCGCCGCACATGTGGGTCACGTGGTGGCTCTTGATCAGCCAGAAGATCACCGACGGATCGATGCGGCGCAGGCACACGCTGGTGCCGGCGATCAGCGCCATCGTCCACGGGAAGCACCAGCCGTTGCAGTGGAACATCGGCAGCGTCCACAGGTAGGTGGCGTGCTGTGGCAGGCCCCACGAGATCACGTTGCTGGCCGAGTTCAGGTAGGCGCCGCGGTGGTGGGTGACCACGCCCTTGGGGTTGCCCGTCGTGCCCGAGGTGTAGTTCAGCGCGATGGCGTTCCACTCGTCGTCCGGCAGCTGCCACTCATAGGCCGGGTCGCCCTCGGCCAGCAGTTGCTCGTACGTGAGCGAGCCGACATTGTCACCCGCCGGTGCCGTCTCGTCCTCCACATCGATGACGAGGATGTCGAGGCCAGCCATCTCCAGTGCCTTGGAGATGACACGCGAGAACTCGCGGTCGGTCAGCAGGGCCTTGGCTTCGCCGTGCTGCAGCTGGAACGCGATGGCTTCCGCGTCCAGGCGCGTGTTGAGCGTGTTGAGCACCGCGCCCACCATCGGGATGCCGAAGTGGGCCTCCAGCATGGCCGGCACGTTGGGCAGCATCACGGCCACGGTGTCGCCCTGGGCGATGCCGCGGGCGGCGAGGGCGCTGGCCAGCCGGCGGCAGCGCGCGTCGGTCTCGGCCCAGGTCTGGCGGCGCTCGCCGTAGACGATGGCCGCGCGGTTCGGGTAGACGGCCGCCGCCCGGCGCAGAAAGCTCAGTGGCGAAAGGCTGACATGGTTGGCGGCGTTCTTGTCCAGGCCAAGCTTATAAGGGTTTATACTAGTCATCGTGGTCTCCGTGGCGGCGGTGCCTGCCGCGCCCGGATTCAGAGCCGGACGATGACGCGGCAAGCGTTGTCGGCGGCGATGATGGCCAAGGACCTTTTCACGACCTCCCATCAAATGTGACGAATCTTTGCGTCACCGGTCGTGGCCGGCGATCCGGCCCGTTGCTGCCTAGAATCCAGCAGTCAAAGGGCCCGTCCGAGGCCCGCCCACGAGGAGACAGCGTGACGGCCACCCCCCCCTCTTCCCCTGCCGATGGCGGCAGCTGGCGGCAGCAGACGCTGCAGGCCGGTCTGGATCTGCTCGACCAGGGCCTGACGGTCTTCGACGCCTCGTTGCACCTGGTGGCCTGGAACCGGGCCTTTCTGGAGCTGCTCTCGTTCCCACCCGAGATGACGCGCATCGGCGCGCCCTTCGAGGACTTCATCCGCTACAACGCCCGCCGTGGCGAGTACGGCGACGAGCCCGAAGACGAAGCCGTGCGCCGGCGTGTCGACCTCGCCCTCAAGTTCCTGCCGCATGACATCGAGCGCACGCGGCCCGACGGCCGCATCCTGCGCATCACGGGCCAACCCTTGCCGGGGCACGGCTTCGTCACGCTGTATTCGGACGTGACCGAGCAGCGCCGCACCGAGCAGGCGCTGCGGCAGGCCAACCTCGAGCTGGAGTCGCGCGTGCGGTCCCGTACCGCCGAGTTGCAGCGCAGCGAGCAGCAGATGCGGCTGGTGACCGACTCCATCCCGGCGCTTGTGGCTTACTTCCGGCGCGACCGAGGCTACGAGTACATCAACCGCGGCTACCAGGACTGGTTCGGGCTGGACCCGAAGCGACCGGAGCGCGTGAGTGCGCGTGCCTTCCTGGGCCCCGAGGTCTACGAAGGCATCAAGCCCAATGTGAAGCGGGCGCTGGCTGGCGAGTCCGTCACCTTCGACTACGAGCTGCACACCATCCAGGGCGAGACGCTGTCGGTGCGCACCACGCTCATCCCCGACCGCACGGCCGATGGCGAGGTGGTGGGCTGCTTCGAGCTGACCTTCGATGTGACCGAGCAGAAGCGTTCGCAGGCGCTGATCGAGCGCGCCCAGAAAATGGAGGCCATGGGCCAGCTCGCGGGTGGCCTGGCCCACGACTTCAACAACATCCTCACCGTCATCATCGGCAACCTGGCGGCGCTGGGCGATGCGCGGCCACAGGATCAACTGGTGAGCGAGTTCACGCAGCCCGCCGTGGCGGCCGCGCGCCGTGGCGCCGAGCTGATCCGCGGCCTGATGACGTTTGCGCGGCAGCAGCCGCTGCAGGCTGCCGCCGTCGATGTCGGCGCCCTGGTGTCGTCGGTGGTGCGCCTGGTGCGGCCTGCGCTGCCGGCCTGCCTCACGCTGCAGGCCCACGCGGGCGACGACGCCGCGTGGACCTGGGTGGACGCCACGCAGCTCGAGAACGCGCTGGTCAACCTGATCCTGAATGCGCGCGATGCCACGCCCGGCAGCGGCCGCATTGACGTGCGTGCGCGGTGCAGTGATCTGGATGGCCCGCGGGCGCGTGCGCTGCAACTGCAGACCGGTCCGCATGTCTGCATCGAGGTGCAGGACCAGGGGGTCGGCATGGATGCCGCCACACTGGCGCGTGTGTTCGAGCCCTTCTTCACCACCAAGCGGCACGGCAGTGGCACCGGGCTGGGCATGGCCATGGTGTATGGCTTCGTTCGGCAGTCTGGCGGTGCGGTGGACGTGCGCAGCGCCCCGGGGCAGGGCACCACGGTGAGCCTGTGGCTGCCCGCCACCGAGGCCCCGGCCGAGCTGCCCGCGCTGGACGAACCGGGCCATGTGCCCGGTAGTGCGCGCCGCGGTGTGGCGCTGCTCGTCGAGGACGACGGGGACGTGCGCAAGGTGGTGCGGCGCAGCCTGCTGGACCTGGGCTTTGCCGTGATCGAGGCCGCCAACGGTCACGAGGCCCAGGAGATCCTGGCGCAGATGAGCGGCATCACGCTGCTGCTGTCCGACATCATGATGCCCGGCGAGATCGACGGCCGTGCCCTGGCCCGTCAGGCGCGGGAACGCGGCCAGGCCCAGCAGGTGCTGCTGATGAGCGGGTACGCGCCCGGCATCGACACCCTGACCGACTTGCCCTTGTTGGCCAAGCCCTTCACCACCAGCGAACTGGCTGCTGCCATCGAGGAGCTCACTGTATGAGCGAGCCACACCTTCCCACAGCGGAGCAGGACGGCCAGGCACCGGCGCTGATCTACATCGTCGACGACGACCTGTCGATCGCCCGCCTGCTGACGCATGTGCTGACCGAGTTCGGCTTTCTGGCCGAAGCCTTCGGAACCGGGGCGGCGGTGTTGCGCCGCCTGCAGACCACGCGACCCGACCTGTGCATCGTCGACCTCGGCCTGCCTGACATGGACGGGATCGAACTGGTGCGCCAGATCGCCCTGCAGTCGCATGCCGGGGTGCTGATCCTGACCGGCCGCGGCCACACGGTGGACCGCGTGATGGGGCTGGAACTGGGCGGCGATGACTACGTGACCAAGCCGTTCGAGCCGCGTGAACTGGTGGCGCGGGTGCGCAGCATCCTGCGTCGGCGGGCGCCCCATACGGGGACGGCCGTGGGCTCGGCGCGCCGGCTGGCCTCGTTTGCCGGCTGGACGCTGGACTGCGCCGCCAACATCCTGCGCGCGGAAGACGGCACCGAGCATGTGCTGGGCGTGGCCGAGGTGCAGGTGCTGCGGACGTTTCTCGAACGCCCCCACCAGATCCTCAGCCGCGAGCAACTGGTCGGCCACCGTGGCCTCTCGCCCATGGACCGCAGCATCGACGTGCGCATCTCGCGGCTGCGCCGCAAGATCGAGATCGACCCGATGGACCCGCGCATCATCAAGACGGTGTATGGCGCGGGGTATGTGTTCTCGGCGAGCGTCAGCTGGTCCTGACGGGCGAAGGGGTTTGCGCAGCGCGCGATACTGTATGAAAATACAGTATGCCCAAGCCCGTTCCCCCGTCTGACGCGTTCCCGGATGCCCGGCGGGCGGCCGCGCCCGTCAAGGGCCGCGGCACGGCCACGCGGCTGGCGCATCGCTTCGAGGCCCGTACGCGCGAGCGCGATCAGACCGGCTGGGAGCCCATGCAGTGGCAGCCAGCTCTGCGCTCGGATGATCAAAAGACCGATGATCCGTTCGAGGCCCCGCCGGCGGTGCAGCCCACCACATGCCAGGCCGAGACGGCCCGCACCATCCTGTCTCGCAACGATTCCCCCGACATCCCCTTCACCTGGGCCATCAACCCCTACCGCGGCTGCGAGCACGGCTGTATCTACTGCTACGCGCGGCCCACGCACAGCTACCTGAACCTCTCACCGGGGCTGGATTTCGAGACGCGGCTGATCGCCAAGGTCAACGCGGCCCAGGCGTTGCAGCGCGAACTGGCCCGGCCGGGCTATCAGCCGAGTCCCATCCAGATCGGCTCGGCCACCGACGCCTACCAACCCGTGGAGCGCGAATGGCGCCTGACCCGGCAGGTGCTGGAGGTGCTCGATGCCTGTCGGCATCCCTACACCATCGTCACCAAGTCCAGCGGTGTGGAGCGCGACATCGACCTGCTGGCGCGGGCTGCCGACCGCAAGCAGGTCTACGTGATGGTGAGCATCACGAGCTTGGATGCGGGCCTGTCGCTCAGGCTGGAGCCTCGCGCCGCAGCGCCGTGGCGGCGACTGGAGACCGTGCGGCGGCTTGCGGCAGCGGGCGTGCCGGTGGGGGTCAACGTCGCGCCCATCATTCCCTTCCTTAACGAGCCGGAGATCGAGCGCATCATCGAAGCGGCTGCGCAGGCCGGGGCCGCCAGCATTCACTACACCGTGGTGCGCCTGCCCTGGGAGGTGAACCCGCTGTTTCAGGGCTGGCTGGCCGACCATGTGCCCGACAAGGCCGAGCGCATCATGGCCCGCATCCGTGAACTGCACGGCGGGCGGGACTACGAAGCCGACTTTGCCCGGCGCATGAAGGGCGCCGGCATCTGGGCCGACCTGATCCGCCAGCGCGTGCGCAAGGCAGCCGCGCGCCATGGCGTCGATGGGCGCCCGCCCGTGCTGGATGTGCAACCCTTCCGGGCGCCGCCGGGCCGGAATGCCGCCGCGGGACAGGCCCGCCTGTTCGATTGACCGCAATCACCACCGGTGGCGGTGGCCGCCATACGGACCGGGGGGGCCCCACCACCACGTGCCGGGATACACCACCGTCGGCGGTGCATAACGCACGGGTGGGGCGTAGCGCACGACCGGCGGAGGCGGTTCGATCACCATCTCGGTCTCGACCGGGGCGGTCATCACGCCCGGCGGCATCGCCCCGGCCGGGGCCAGCGTGACCTGAATCGGGATGGTCGGGCCGGGCTCCTGAGTCATCTGTGTGCTGAACTGCTGGCCGTTGTACTCATAGACGACGTTGTAGGCGATGACGCGCTGCTCGTACGCGTTCTGCTGCTCGCAGCGGCGCACCGTCTGCAGGCCGGACTTGCCATTGGTCTCGACCTTGTCGCCCAGGATGGCGCCACCGATGATGCCGATGCCGGTGGCCAGTGCATTGCCCGATCCCTTGCCGACTGCGTTGCCCATGGCGCCGCCCGCAATCGCGCCCATGAGGGCGCCTGCGCCCGTGCCTTGCGCGGCCACCGCCTGCTGTTCGTCGCGGCAGATCTGGCGTGGTGTGGTCACCTGGGCCACGACGGGCGTCGCCGCAACGACGCGCGCCTGCACCATGGTGCTGGTGGTGGAGGGCACGCCAACCACCGTGCCGACGGCCGGCCCGGCGCAGGCCGCACCGGCCGCCACGGCCATGCATGCCAGGGCCAGAAACGAGCGCGGGGTGTGCATGCGGCTTGTCATCGTCTACTCCTGAAGGGCCGGGCGGGCGCCCGTTGAAGGGTTCAACGCAAGGGCCGGTCGGCGCGCCGACACGGGCCCTGTACAGGGGCCGTAAAGATGGGTGAAAAGCGCGCTGGGTGAGGCCGCCGATGCGGTCGAGCTCCTGCTCCGTTCGGCCGTTGCGATGGGCTACGCGTGCGCGCACTAAAATCGCAGGTTTCCCACCTCTGTACCACCTCACCATGTCCAAGACGACCGTGAAAGCCACCAAGGCCGCCCCCCGGGCAGCCCAGGCCCCCAAGGCAGCCAAGCCTCAGGCTGCGTCCGCCCCCGCTGCTGCTCCTGCCGCCGTTGCCGGCCAGGGCAAGCAGGGCGTCAAGAAGGTCGTGCTGGCCTACTCCGGCGGTCTGGACACCTCGATCATCCTGAAGTGGCTGCAGGACGAGTACAACTGTGAAGTGGTGACGTTCACGGCCGACATCGGCCAGGGCGAAGAAATCGAGCCCGCACGCGCCAAGGCCCTGAAGATGGGCATCAAGCCCGAGAACATCCACATCGAAGACCTGCGCGAAGAGTTCGTGCGCGATTTCGTGTTCCCGATGTTCCGCGCCAACGCGCTGTACGAAGGCGAATACCTGCTGGGCACCTCCATCGCCCGTCCGCTGATCGCCAAGCGCCTGGTCGAGATCGCCAAGAAGTCCAAGGCCGACGCCATCTCGCACGGCGCCACCGGCAAGGGCAACGACCAGGTCCGCTTCGAGCTGGGCGCCTACGCGCTGCTGCCCGGCGTGAAGGTGATCGCCCCCTGGCGTGAGTGGGACCTGCTGAGCCGCGAGAAGCTGCTGGCCTACGCCGACAAGCACGGCATCCCCGTCGACTTCAAGAAGCGCAAGGGCGGTGCCCCGTACTCGATGGACGCCAACCTGCTGCACATCAGCTACGAAGGCGGCGTGCTGGAAGACCCGAACTTCGAGCCCGAAGCCAACATGTGGCGCCTGACCGTGTCGCCCGAGAAGGCCCCCAACAAGGCCGAAGTGATCGAGCTGACCTATGCCAAGGGTGACGTGGTCGCCATCAACGGCGTGAAGATGACGCCCGCGCAGGTGCTGACCAAGCTGAACGAGCTGGGCGGCAAGCACGGCATCGGCCGCCTGGACAAGGTCGAGAACCGCTATGTGGGCATGAAGAGCCGCGGCTGCTATGAAACCCCGGGCGGCACCATCCTGCTGACCGGCCACCGCGCCATCGAATCGATCACGCTGGATCGCGAAGTGCTGGCGCTGAAGGACGACCTGATGCCGCGCTATGCCCGTCTGGTCTACAACGGCTACTGGTTCAGCCCCGAACGCGAACTGCTGCAGGGCCTGATCGACAAGAGCCAGGAAACCGTCAACGGCACCGTCAAGCTCAAGCTGTACAAGGGCACCATCATGTGCACGGGCCGTGAGTCGGCCACCGACAGCCTGTTCGACCCGCAGATCTCGACCTTCGACGACGACGGCGGCGCCTACAACCAGGCCGACGCGGCCGGCTTCATCAAGCTGAACGCGCTGCGCCTGCGCATTGGCGCCAACGTGAAGGCCAAGCGCGATGCCGCTGCCAAGCCGGCGCGCAAGACCGCGGCCAAGCCTGCAGCCAAGAAGGCCGCCGCCAAGAAGGCCGCTGCAAAGAAGCCCGCCTGATCGCCAAACCTGAACTGGACATCCGCATGACCACCACGACCCTCGCTGGCAGCGTTGCCACGCAAGCCAATGTGTACTTCGACGGCAAGTGCGTCTCGCACACCGTGACCCTGACCGACGGCACCCGCAAGTCGGTTGGCGTCATCCTGCCCGCCACGCTGACCTTCAACACGGGCGCGCCGGAGATCATGGAAACCGTCGCCGGCAAGGCCACCATCAAGCTGGCCGGCTCTGACGAGTGGAAGACGTACGCCGCTGGCGAGAGCTTCAATGTGCCGGGCAACTCGTCGTTCGAGATCAAGGTGGAAGGCGAGCCCTACCACTACATCTGCCACTTCGGCTGATCCGGCACGGGGCCGTGGCGCGGGGCGTACACGGCTCAGGCTGAAAGAGGGGCGCTTCGGCGCCCCTTGTCGTTGTCGCCTCGGATGCGCCACGCCGCGCGCTCCTCAGAGCACGACGGGCTCCGGCTCCAGCCGGATGCCGAATCGCCCGTAGACGCTTTCCTGGATGGCGCGTGCGAGCGTCACCACCTCGGCCCCGCTGGCCCCGCCGCGGTTGACGAGCACCAGCGCCTGGCGCTCGTAGACGCCCGCGCGGCCGATGGACTTGCCCTTCCAGCCACAGGCGTCGATCATCCAGCCGGCCGCCAGCTTGAAGCTGCCGTCGTCCAGCGGGTAATGGACGATCTCGGGGTCTCGGCCGATGATGTCGCGGCACTGCTCGGCCGTCACCACGGGGTTCTTGAAGAAGCTGCCGGCGTTGCCGATCACGGCCGGGTCGGGGAGCTTGGCTCGACGCACCTCGCAGATCCAGTCGAAGATCTGGCGGGCGGTGGGGTGCGTGTTGCCGGTTTCGGCGATCTTGCGTTCGAGCTCGAGGTAGCCCAGCACCGGCACCCAGGGGCGCGGCAGGCGCAGGCGCACGCGCGTGATCACGCTCTTGTTGGCCAGGTGCTGCTTGAACACCGAGTCGCGGTAACCGAAGTGGCATTGCTCGGCCGTCAGCGTGACGGTGCGGCCCGTGATGAGGTCCACCGCATCGAGCGAGTCGAAGCGGTCTTTCAGCTCCACCCCGTAGGCGCCGATGTTCTGCACCGGCGCGGCGCCCACCGTGCCGGGGATCAGCGCCATGTTTTCCAGGCCGGGCAGGTCGTGGTCCAGGCACCATTGCACGGTGTCGTGCCAGGATTCGCCGGCGCCCACTTCGACGATCACTGCGTCCTCGCGGGTCTCCAGCACCTTGCGGCCGCGGATTTCGACCTTCAGCACGCACCGATCGACGTCCCGTGTGAGCACGAGGTTGCTGCCGCCACCCAGCACGAACTTGGGCGCGCGGCCCAGCTCCGGGTCGTTGACGACGCGCTTGAGGTCGCCCTCGCTGTGCACGCGCACCAGCGTGGTGGCCACGCAGGGCAGCCCAAACGTGTTGAACGCGCGCAGGCTGGCACCGCGCTCCAGATCGAGCGGCGGTGGGGTTTCGGCGAAAGTGGCTGCGGCGGAGGACGTGGGCATGGCAGAATTTTCGCAGACAACCACAGAGATTCCCATGCCCAGTTTTGACACCAAGCTCGATCCCAACCTGGAAGCCGTTGACAACGCCGTCAACACCAGCCAGAAGGAGATCGGCACCCGCTTCGATTTCAAGGGCACCAGCGCCGCCGTCGAATTCAAGAAGAAGGAAAAGGAAATCGTCGTCTACGGTGACAGCGACTTCCAGATCGACCAGGTCCGCGACGTGCTCTACAACAAGTTGACCAAGCAGAAGGTCGACATCCGCTTCATGGACGTGGGCAAGGTCGAAAAGATCGGTGGCGACAAGGTCAAGCAGATCGTGAAGGTCAAGGCCGGCATCGAATCCGAACTGGCCAAGAAGATCGTCAAGGTCCTCAAGGACAGCAAGATGAAGGTCAACGCCAGCATCCAGGGCGAGGAGGTGCGCGTGCAAGGCAACAAGCTCGACGACCTGCAGGCGGCCCAGGGCCTGATCCGCAAGGAGCTGGATTACCCGTTCTCGTTCGGCAACTACCGGGACTGATCGGGTGCGCGCGCGCCTGATGGGGTGTCTGGTGGCTGGCCTGACGCTGGCTGCGGGTCCGGCCGAGGCCCAGAGCGTCGCCATGACGGGCGGCATGGGCAGCAAGGTGCTGCTCGTCGTCAACGGTGGCGCGCCGCGTGCGCTGGCCGCGGGCGACACCCACCAGGGCGTGCGTGTCGTGAGCGTGGCCTCCGACCGCGCCGTGGTCGAGGTGGCCGGTCAGCGGCAGACGGTGATGCTCGGCGGTGCGCCTGTCAGCATCGGGGGGCGCGGTGGCAGTGCCGGTGGCACGCACATCGTGCTGACGGCGGGGCAGGGCGGCCATTTCCTCACGCTCGGTCAGATCAACGGGCGCTCGACGCAGTTCATGGTGGACACCGGCGCCACGTCGATCGCCATGAGCGCCGAGGAGGCCCGCCGGCTCGGCCTGGCGTTCGAGAACGGCCCGAAGATCTACGGCAACACCGCCAACGGGCCGGTCACCGGCTACCGGGTCACGCTGACTTCGGTGCGCATCCAGGATGTCGAGGTGCACAACGTCGAGGCGGCGGTGCTGCCGCTGCCCATGCCCCACATCCTGCTGGGCAACACCTTTCTGACGCGCTTCCAGATGAAGCGCGAGAACGACACGCTCACGCTCACGCGCCGTTTCTGAGGCCGCGCCACGGCGCGGGCCGCTTCACAGACCGTGGCGCTTGATCTTGTCGTGCAGCGTGGTCTTGGCCACCTTCAGGGCTTCGGCGCAGCGCGCCACATTGCCACCCTGGCGTTGCAGCTCGGTGGCGATCAGGTCGCGTTCGAAGCGATCGACCGCCTCGGCCAGCGAGAGGCCGCCTGCATCGCTGGGGGGCGTGCTCTGTCCACTGTCGAGCACGGCATTGCGCACCCCCAGCACCAGGCAGTCGGCCGCATTGCGCAGCTCGCGCACATTGCCCGGCCAGTCGTGGGCCATCAGCCGTGACAGTTGCGCCGCGCTCAGCTCGGGCTGCGGGCGGTTGAAACGCTGGGCAGCGAGCAGCGTGAAGTGCGCCATCAGCATGGGGATGTCCTCGCGGCGCTCGCGCAGCGGCGGCAGGTGCAGGGTCACCACGTTGAGGCGGTAGTACAGGTCGGTGCGGAAGGTGCCCTGGCGACCGCGCTCGAGCAGGTCGTCCTTGGTGGCGGCCACGATGCGGCAGTCGACGTCGATGGCGTGGTTCGAGCCGAGGCGCTCCAGCTTGCGTTCCTGCAACACGCGCAGCAGCTTGACCTGCATGGCCATGGGCATGCTTTCGAGCTCGTCGAGGAACAGCGTGCCGCCGTGCGCGTGCTCGATCTTGCCGATGCGGCGCTTCTGCGCGCCGGTGAAGGCGCCAGCCTCGTGGCCGAACAGCTCGCTGTCGAGCAGGTTGTCGGGCATGCCGCCGCAGTTCAGGGCCACATAGGGCGCGTCGCGGCGGTGCGAGTAGCTGTGCAGGGCCTGGGCCACCAGCTCCTTGCCGCAGCCGGTTTCGCCGTGCACCAGCACGTCCACCGGCGAGTCGGCCACATCGAGGATGAGCTTGCGCACGGCCGCCATGGCCGCCGATTGCCCGATGAGCTGGCCTTCGATGCCGGTGCGGTGGGCGAGCTGCTGGCGCAGGGTTTCCACCTCGCGCGTGAGCAGCCGCTTCTCGAACGCCCGGCGCACCACGTCCACGAGGTGCTCGGAAGGGAAGGGCTTGGTGATGAAGTCGTACGCGCCGCTGCGCATGGCCTCCACCGCGAGGTCGATGTCGCCATGTCCGGTGATCATCACCACGGGCAGCTGGGCATCGTGCTGATGGCAGAAGCGCACCAGCGACAGGCCATCGGCCTTGGGCAGGCGCATGTCGGTCACGACGACCCCGATGGCCCCCGACGTGATGCGGGGCAGCGCCTCTTCGGCCGAGCCCACGCCTTCCACGGTGAATCCGGCGAGCTGCATGGCCTGCACGCAGCCGAGTCGCACGTGCGGCTCGTCTTCCACGATCAGCACCGAGAGGGAAGGCGTGGTGGGGGCGTCAACAAGGCTCATGGCGGCGGCGGGGAGTCGGAATCGGGCAGGGGCGGAGGCAGATCGGCAGGGCGGCGCGAGGGCAGTCCCCCGCTGGTCCAACCGGGCGGCAGCGGCGTCACGTCGGCATCGGTGCGCTCGGGCAGTTCGACGATGAAGCGGGCGCCGCCCTCGGGCTGGTTCTCGGCACGCAACTCGCCGCGGAAAGCCCGGATGATGTCACGCGAAATGTGCAGGCCGAGACCGAGGCCCACGCCGCGCGGCTTGGTGGTGAAAAACGGCTCGAACATCCGGGGCAGCAGTTCGGCCGGGATGCCGCAGCCGCTGTCGCTCACCACCAGGCACACACGCTGGTTGCCAGTGTGCTCGGTGTAGACGTGCACACGGCGCTCGGGCGCATCGCGCACCGCGTCGAGCGCGTTGCCGATGAGGTTGACGACGACCTGCTCGAGCCGGTTCGGATCGCACCACACCAGCGCCTGGCCTTCCACGCAGTCATTGACCAGCGTGATGCCGTCCTTCTTGATGCGCGCCATGAACAGCAGCAGCGCGTTGTTGACCGCCTGGGCCATGTCGGTGGCCACCGGCGTCGCGGGCGCCTTGCGGGCAAAGGCCTTGAGCGACTGGATGATGTCGCCCATCTGGTCGGCCAGCCGGTTGATCAGCGTGAGGTTGCTGTCCACCGTGGGCAGGTCGCCCCGCTTGAGGAACTCGGCCGAGTTGCCCGAGAGCGTGCGAATGGCGCCGATGGGCTGGGCCAGCTCGTGCGTGATTCCTGCCGACATCTGCCCCACGACCGCGAGCTTGGCCGCCTGCACCAGCTCGTCCTGGGCTTCGCGCAGGTTCTGTTCGGTCTGGATGCGCTCGGCCACCTCGCGGCGCAGGCGCTCGTTGGTCTGCGCCAGCGCGCTGGTGCGGCGGGCCACCTTGGCTTCGAGTTGCGCGTTGGCGCGCTCGAGCATGTGGCGCGCCGCCAGCTTGTGTCGCACCAGCCGCTGGCGCTGGGCCAGGGCCAGCCACAGCAGGCCGACAAAGCCCGCGGCCACGGCCGACAGCAGACCCACCGTGAAGGCCTGGCTGCGCACCGGGTCGACGTCGGTGAAGACCCACAGATGCCAGTGCATCTTCGGCAAGGACTTGGCCTGGGCCAGCACCGTGCGCCCCTGCCCCGCGCCCAGGCTGCGCCCCTGCACCAGCACGCCGTCGGCGGCGTCCGGGCTGCTGGCGCCTTGCAGCGCCGTGCTGGCGGCAAAACGGCGCGGCCGGGTGTTCAAGTACAGCTGCCGGATCTGGAAGTCGACGACCTTGTCGAGGCCCTGGTCTCCCACGCTCTGGTAGAGCCAGTCCGGGCGCGACGACAGGATGATGACCTGGTTGTCGTCCGTGATGAAGGCCGGCACCCCGAGCATCGACCAGGCCTCGGCCACGGGGGCGAGCGAGATCTTGATGACCGCCACGCCGATCACCCGCCCCTGATCTCGGATGGGGTTGGCGAGGTAATAGCCAGGTTGCTTGCTGGTGTGGCCGATGGCGAAGTGGCGCCCGACCTGACCGGACAGCGCCTCGATGAAGTAGGGCCGGAAGGACAGGTCCTCGCCGATGAAGCTCAGGGGCTCGCCGGCGTTGCTGGAGGCGACCACATAGCCCCGCTCGTTGATGACGTAGACCGCCATGCTGCCCAGTTGCGCATTGAGCTTGCGCAGGAAGCCGTTGACCGCATCGGCCGAAGCCGGGCCGCTGCGGGGCTGCAGCAGGGCCACCACGTCGCGGTTGAGCTGGATGGTGGCCGGCACGTGCTCGAGCCGGTTCAGCATGCCTTCCAGCGCCGAGGCAAACAGGTCCAGTCGGTGGTTGGCGTTGGTCCGGATGCCTGCCAGGCCCTGGTTCCAGGAGGCGCGGTAGCTCACCACCCCGACGCCCAGAATGGCCAGCACCGCCAGCAGCCCGACCATCAGCCGCCGGCTGCGCGACAGCACGTCGCGTGCGGAGACCCGCTCCAGCGCGGTGCGGCTGGATGGCGGAGCGGACGAGGGGTCGTCAGGCGATGCGGCCGGGGCCAGGGACATGGGCAGAAATCAGGGGTAGAGCCCGCGCAGCGCCCGGGCCTCGAGCACCCGCGAGCACGCGGTGATAAAAGTCGCCGTGCGAAGGTTGACGCCTTTGTCCTGGGCGCTGCGCCAGATGCTGTCGAAGGCCTCGGACAGCACGCGGTCGAGTCGCGCGTGGATGTCCTGTTCCGTCCAGAAGAAGCTGGTCGCGTTCTGAACCCATTCGAAGTAGCTCACGGTCACACCGCCGGCGTTGGCCAGCACGTCGGGCAGCACGGTACAGCCCTGAGCATGGAGGATATCCTCCGCCTCGGGTGTTGTGGGGCCGTTGGCGCCTTCCACGATGAGTCGTGCACGAATGTGCGGTGCATTGTCCTTGGTGATCTGGCCTTCGAGCGCGGCCGGCAGCATCACGTCGCAGTCCACCGACCAGAATTGGTCGGACGGGATCAGGGTGGCGCCCGGGAAGTCGGCCCAGGCACCGCCTTCGACGGTCAGGTGGCGCAGCAGGGCGTGCGGGTCGAAGCCCGCCTCGTTGAACAGCGTGCCGTGGATGTCCTGGATGGCGACGATGCGTGCCCCCTCGTCATGGAACACCCGTGCCGAGGCGTTGCCCACGTTGCCGAAGCCCTGAATGGCGATTCGCGCATCCTTCATCTCGCGGTTCAGGCGCTTCATCGCCTCGCGGGCCACGACGAAGCAGCCGCGCCCGGTGGCATCGCGCCGCCCGAGGCTGCCCCCCATGCTGATCGGTTTGCCCGTCACGACGCCCGTGTGCGTGGCCCCGTGGTTGATGGCGTAGGTGTCCATCATCCAGGCCATCACCTGGTCGTTGGTGCCGACGTCCGGCGCGGGGATGTCACAGTCCGGGCCGATGAGGTCACCCAGTTCACTGGTGTAGCGGCGCGTCAGGCGCTCGAGTTCTGTGCGGCTGAGCTGCGACGGGTCCACCCGCACCCCGCCCTTGGCACCGCCATAGGGCAGGTTCACCGCGGCGTTCTTGATGGTCATCCAGCCCGCCAGCGCCATCACCTCCGACAGATTCACCGCGTGGTGGAAGCGCACGCCGCCCTTGCCGGGCCCCCGCGAGAGGTTGTGGTGCACGCGGAAGCCCTCGAAGTGCTCGATCCGCCCGTCGTCCATGCGCACGGGGATGTCGACCACCAGGGTGCGCTTGGGGCGGCGCAGGGTGTCGGTCCAGCGCGCCAGGTCGCCCAGGTGGGGCTCGACGCGGTCCAGTTGCTCCAGAAACATGGCCCACGGGCCGGGTTCGGCTGCGTTCAGGTAGGACGGCAGCCGGGTGCTGCGGCTGGCCGGGGTGGCGCCAGCCTGGAGGGCGGTGTCAGGGTGATTCATCGCGGGTTCCTCAGCGTGGTTGGGAATCGGGGCAACGGGCGAGCGCGGCCTGCTCCAACCAGCGCCGAGGCCGGTTGCTGAGGGCAGCGTCCGGTCCCGGCGTATCGGGTCAGTGGTGCAGGATGCGCGCCAGGAACTGCTGTGCGCGCTCCGACTCCGGTCGGTCGAAGAAGTCCGACTTGCTGCGGTCCTCCACGATGCGTCCGGCATCCATGAAGACCACCCGGTCGGCCACACGGCGGGCAAAGCCCATCTCGTGCGTCACGCACATCATGGTCATGCCTTCCTGGGCCAGCTCGGTCATCACGTCCAGCACCTCGCCCACCATTTCGGGGTCGAGGGCCGAGGTGGGCTCGTCGAACAGCATCACCACCGGGTCCATGCACAGCGCGCGTGCAATGGCCACGCGCTGCTGCTGGCCGCCCGAGAGCTGGCCCGGGCGCTTGTGCGCATGGGCCTTCAGGCCCACGCGGTCCAGCAGGGCCAGGCCCTTGGCGGTGGCTTCGTCCTTGGCACGGCCCAGCACATGGATCTGCGCCAGCGTCAGGTTTTCGGTGATGGTCAGGTGCGGGAAGAGCTCGAAGTGCTGGAACACCATGCCGACGCGGCTGCGCAGCTTCGACTGGTTGGTCTTCGGGTCGTTGACCTGCGTGCCATCGACGAAGATGCGGCCGCTCTGGATGGGCTCCAGCCCGTTGACGGTCTTGATCAGGGTGGACTTGCCCGAGCCGGACGGGCCGCACACCACCACCACCTCGCCCTTGCTGACGGTGGTGGAGCAGTCGGTCAGGACCTGGAAGGCGCCGTAGTGCTTCGAGACGTTTTCAATGCGGATCATGAGAGGGCTCCAGATGCTTTGTTCGGGTCAGTGCTGGACACGGGGTTTCTGCAGCGCCTGGACCAGTCGGGACAAGGCAAAACACAGGACGAAGTACACGGCGCCGGCAAACAGCAGCAGCTCGACGAGGCGTCCGTCGCGGTCACCCACCTTGTAGGCCGCACCGAAGAAATCGGCCAGGGCCGACACGTACACCAGCGAGGTGTCCTGGAACAGCACGATGGCCTGGGTCAGCAGCAGGGGCACCATGTTGCGCAGCGCCTGGGGCAGCACGACCAGGCGCATGGCCTGGAAGCGGCTCAGGCCGAGGGCGGTGGCCGCCGCCAGCTGACCCTTGGGCACGGACTGGATGCCCGCGCGGATGATTTCTGCGTAGTAGGCCGACTCGAACAGCGCAAAGCCGACCAGGGCCGACACCATGCGCACGTCGGTGCCGGGCTGCAGGTTGAAGAAGGTGGTGAGCAGCTGCGGGATCACGAGGAAGAACCACAGCAGCACCATCACCAGCGGCACGGCGCGAAACAGGTTGACGTAGCCCGCGGCAAACCAGCGCAGCGGGGCGCTGGCAGACAGCCGCATCACGGCCAGCAGCGTGCCCCACACCATGCCGACCACCAGTGCGGTGAAGGTGATCTCCAGCGAGACGAGCATCCCCTCGGCCAGAAAGGGCAGCGAGTTGGGGATGGAGCTCCAGTCGAATTCATAAGCCATGGCGTTCTCCTGTTCAGCTGCCCATGTAGCCGGGGACCTTCACCTTGCGTTCGAGCAGGTGCATCAGGGCCATCACGATCACATTGATCAGCAGGTACATCAGCGTCACGGCGATGAAGGATTCATAGGGCTGTGCGGTGTAGTCCACCAGCTGGCGGCCTTGCGCGGCCAGCTCCAGCAGGCCGATGGTCGAGCACACCGCCGAGTTCTTGAAGATGTTGAGGAATTCCGACGTCAGCGGCGGCACCACCAGGCGGAAGGCCATGGGCAGGAGCACGTATCGGTAGGTCTGCGGCAGCGTCAGACCCAGGGCCAGGGCGGCCCGGGTCTGCCCGATGGGCAGGCTCTGGATGCCCGCGCGCACCTGTTCGCACACGCGGGCACTGGTGAACAGACCCAGGCAGATCACGGCGGCGCCGAACTGCTGGGTTTCCGGGGCAAGCTGTTTGATGGCGTTGCCCCAGCTGGTGGGCAGCAGTTCGGGCACGATGAAGTACCAGATGAACAGCTGCACCAGCAGCGGGATGTTGCGCAGCAACTCGACATAGCCGGTTGCCAGACGCTGCAGGCCCTTGGACGGCACCGTGCGAAGCACCCCCATCAGGGCACCGACGACGAGCGCAATGACCCACGCGCTCAACGAGACGGAGACGGTCATCTTCAGACCGGCCAGCATCCAGTCGCCGTACGTGCCGCCGTCACCGACGGCGGAGGGCTGTGCGAACACGGCCCAGTTCCATTGATAGCTCATCGTCGCTCCTGTCAGAGGGTTACTGCGCTCGGGTCAGGCGCCAATCAGAAGGCGTGGCGCACGCCGAGCATCAGCGCCTTCACGTCCTGGCCGCCCACGGTGTTGACCGGGCCGTCGCCGGTGGCCGAGGTGGTGGTGTAGGTGGCTGCCGAGCTGTTGTTGATGCGCGAGGCAATGGCGTACACGCGGGTGCGCTTGCTCAGGTTGTGCAGGTAGCCCAGGCTGAACTGCGAGGCGCTGCCGCCATCGACACCGCTGATGCGGCTGCCACCCAGGGCGCCAGCGACGGTGCCCTGTGCGCTCACCGGCACGTTCACGCCGAACATGGCTTCACGGCGGTCGTTGGCTTCCACGGTGCCCTGGTTGCGAACGATCTGGTACAGACCGTACAGCTTGAGGGTGCCGAAGTCATAGGCCGAGCTCACCAGCGCGTACTTCGCGTCTTCACCGGTGGTGGCGCTGCGCTTCTGAAGGATGGTGGAGAGCGCGGCGCTGAAGGGGCCGGCGGCGTAGTTCACCGAAGCCGAGTACAGGTTGCCGAACGACTTCTGGCCGGCGGTGCTGCTTTCACCCAGCGAGGCCATGCCGGTGAAGGTGAAGCCACTCAGGCTCGGCGACGCATAGACCACGGCATTGTTGGCACGTGCGATGGCCGACACCACGCCGCTGGCGGCCACGGAGCCCGTGCCGGTGGCGAAAGCGTCATACGAGTCGACGGTCACGAACTGCGGGGTGTACTGACGGCCGAGCGTCAGCGTGCCCAGTTCGTTCGACGACAGGCCGACGTAGGCCTGGCGGCCGAAGGCCAGACCGCCCTGACCCGAAGCGCCGGTGTCGGCGTTGATGCCCATCTCCAGCTGGAACAGCGCCTTCAGGCCGTTGCCCAGTTCTTCGGTGCCCTTGAAGCCCAGGCGCGAGCCCTGCGGGCCGCCCGACTGGATCTGGGTCTGGGTGCCGTCACCCTTGCCGTACTGCATGTACATGTCGAGCAGACCGTACACGGTCACCGACGACTGCGCCGAGGCGGCGATGGGGGCGGCGGCTGCAGCAGCAGCCAGGGCGATGGTAGCGAGCTTGGTGTGCATATCAATACTCCATGAAGATGCGTTGGATGACCTTGGCGTCGTTCGACTTGGTCAGGGCGAGGGAAGCGAGAATGCGGGCCTTCTGCGGGTTGAGGTCGTGTGCCACCACCCAGTCGTACTGGTCGTCCGGCTGTTCGGCGTTGCGCAGCACGAAGCCGCCCCCCATCACGCGCGACGAACGCACGATGTGCACGCCTTTGGCGCGCAGTTCACGCAGCGCCGGCACCACGTCCTTCGACACCGAGCCGTTGCCCGTGCCGGCGTGGATCAGCGCCTTGGCACCCGCGGCGGCAAAGGCCTGGTAGGCCACCGGCGAGGTGTTGCCGTAGCCGTAGGCGATGTCGACCTGCGGCAGGCTGTCGATCTGGTCGATGTCGAACTCGGAGTTCACGGTGTGGCGCTTGACCGGGGCGCGGAACCAGTAGGTCTGGCCTTCCACCACCATGCCGAGGTCGCCCCAGGCGCTCTTGAAAGCGTCCGGACGCACGTTGACCGACTTGGCCACGTCGCGGCCCGAGTTGATCTCGTCGTTCATCGTCACCAGCACGCCCTTGCCTGCGGCGGTGGGCGAGGCGGCGGTGGCCACGGCGTTGTACAGGTTCAGCGCGCCGTCGGCCGACAGGGCCGTGCCGGGGCGCATCGAGCCCACCACCACGATGGGCTTGGTGGTGTGCACCGTGAGGTTCAGGAAGAAAGCGGTCTCTTCCAGCGTGTCGGTGCCGTGCGTGATCACGATGCCGTCCACGTCCTTCTGCTTGCTCAGCGCCGACACGCGTTTGGCGAGCTGCAGCAGGTGGGCGTTCGTGAAGCTCTCCGAGGCGATCTGGAAGACCTGTTCGCCGCGCACGTCCGCCACATTGCCCAGTTCGGGCACTGAGGCCAGTAGCTTGTCGACGGGCACCTTGGCCGCTTGGTAGGTGGCGCTGTTCGCCGCCGAGGCACCGGCGCCCGCGATGGTGCCGCCGGTGGCCAGGATCACCACCTGAGCCTTCTTGGTGGTCTGGGCCAGCGCGTGCTGCGCTGGCAGAAAGCCCAGGGCCACCGCGCCACTGAGGGCGAGCAGCCAGCGGGACAAGGATCGCTTCATGATGTCAACTCCATGGTTGTAAGGACAGGGGGACAAGCGGGGGCGCGATGGCTGTGAACCCGGCACGGCCCTCGTGAGGCCATGCGGCAGCCCGACCCTGGCCCTCGCAGGGCCGGGTTCTGGGATGTTGTGCAATCACAGGGGCGGGCTGACAGCACCCGCCCGGGTCTGGCTTATTCGAACGGGCGGTCGTTCGGCGCCTTGTACAGCTGGATGACGTCGTCGGACATCGGCCAGTTCAGGTTCAGGCCCTTCGGGGGAATGGGCTGCTGGAACCACTTGGCGTAGATCTTGGCGGCTTCGCCCGAGGTCATGGCCTTGGTGATGGCGGTGTCCACCAGCTTCTTGAACTCGGGGTCGCCCTTGCGCATCATGCAGCCGTAGGCTTCTTCCGACATCGGCTTGCCCACCACCACCCACTCGTCGGGCTTCTTGGCCTTGGCCTTTTCGCCGTACAGCAGGGCGTCGTCCATCATGAAAGCGACGGCGCGGCCGGTTTCCAGCGTCAGGAAGGATTCACCGTGGTCCTTGGCCGAGATGATGCGCATCTCCGCCTTGTTGGCCTCGTTGTACTGGCGCAGCAGGCGTTCCGACGTCGTGCCGGCGGTCACCACCACGTTCTTGCCCTTCAGGTCGGCGAAGTCCTTCACGCCCGAATCCTTCTTCGTCATCAGGCGGGTGCCGACCACGAAGATGTTGGTCGAGAAGTCGACCTGCTTGGCGCGTTCCTTGTTGTTGGTGGTCGAGCCGCACTCGAGGTCCACCGTGCCGTTGAGCACCAGCGGGATGCGGTTCTGCGAGGTCACCGGCACCAGCTTGATCTGCAGGCCGGGCTTCTTCAGCTGGGCCTTGACGGCGTCCACGGCCTTCAGCATCAGTTCATGCGAGTAACCCACCACCTGCTGCTTGTCGTCGTAATACGAGAACGGGATCGACGACTCGCGGTGACCCAGGCTGATCGTGCCGGTCTCGGCGATCTTCTGCAGCGTGGGGGAAGTCTGGGCGCCTGCCTGCAGGGCGGCAGACGTCAGGCACAAGCCCAGCACCGCGGAACGGAGGATCGTGTTCTTCATGAAAGGTCCTTTGATCGGTTTGGCCAACAGGGAAGAGGATCGGTGCCGTGATGTATCGCACGCCACGTGCCAGCTTTCCACTTCTGGGGCAGTTGTTGCAACTCCTTGATTCGCTTAAGGTTTTTACGCGGTGCTGCGTCAAGTGGTTCGGAATCCCGGACGGTGCGCCGACGGCCTGTACGTTTCATCGTACGAACGGCGTGTGCCCGCTGGCATCATGTGGGCCGTTCGCTGTCCAGACCATACTCCTTTCATGCCTCGCCGACCACGCCTGCCAGCAGGCCACAACACGCTTTCTCAGATCCTGTTCGACCAGGGCTTCGGTGCCCGTCGGGAATGCGACGGGCTCGTGCTCAACGGTCTGGTCCAGGTCGCGGGCGCGGTGGTGGACGACCCCGACGCCGTCTTTCCGGAAGACGGGCTGGTGCTCGATGTGGATGGGCAGTCCTGGGTGAGCCACGTGCGGGCCATCGTGCTGCTGCACAAGCCCGCCGGCTACGAGTGCTCGCTCAAACCGGGCGCCTGGCCTGGCGTGCACAACCTGCTGCCGGTGCCGTTGCGTCGGCGTGGCCTGCAGCCGGTGGGTCGGCTGGACCAGGACACCACAGGCCTGCTGCTGATGACGGACGACGGCCCGCTGCTGCACAAGCTCACTTCGCCCAAGCACCACGTGCCCAAGGTGTACGAGGTGACGTGCAAACACCCCGTGACCCAGGCCATGTGCGACAAGCTGCTCAAGGGCGTGGTGCTGGACGACGATCCGTTGCCGGTGGCTGCCCATGCCGCCGAGCGGGTGCTGCCCGAGGGCACGGCGCCCGACGCCGACACCTTCCACCTGCGGCTCACCCTGCTGCAGGGCAAGTACCACCAGGTCAAGCGCATGGTGGCCGCGGTGGGCAACCGTGTCGAGGGCCTGCACCGCAGCCAGATCGGCCGCCTGACCCTGCCGGACGACCTGGCGCCCGGCCAGTGGCGCTGGCTGGACGACGTGGCCCTCGTGCTGCCCTGAAGCACGAGCCCCTGAGGCGGGATAATCTGCAGCCATGCAAGTCTTTCGCGGTTTTCACCATGCGGCTCTGGCGCCGGCCTGCGCGCTGACCATCGGCAACTTCGATGGCGTGCACCGTGGGCATCAGGCCATGCTGGCCCTGCTGCGCAGCGAGGCCGAGCACCGCGGCCTGCCCAGCACGGTGCTGACCTTCGAGCCCCACCCGCGCGATTACTTCGCCGCCCTGGCCGGCAAGCCCGAACTGGCGCCCAGCCGCATTGCCACCCTGCGCGACAAGCTCTCGGAACTCGAGCGTTGTGGCATCGACCAGGTGGTGATCCTCCCGTTCGACCAGAAACTGGCGTCCCTTTCTCCCGACGCTTTCATTGACCAGGTGATTGTTCAGGGCCTGCACGCCCGCTACGTGCTGGTCGGCGACGATTTCCGCTTCGGTGCAAGACGCGCTGGCGATTACCCGCTGCTCGATGCGGCCGGCGATGCCCGCGGGTTCGACGTCGCCCGCATGATGAGCTACGAGGTGCACGGCCTGCGGGTCTCCTCGTCGGTCGTGCGCGAGGCCCTGACCGCCGGCGACATGGCCCGCGTGGCCACGCTGCTGGGCCGTCCCTATGCCATCAGCGGCCATGTCGTGCATGGCCAGAAGCTGGGCCGCAACCTGGATTGCCGCACGCTCAACGTGCGCTTCGGCCACGAACGCCCGGCCACCACCGGCATCTTCGTGGTTCGCACGCACGGTCTGGCGGGCGAGCCCCTGGAAGGCGTCGCCAGCCTGGGTGTGCGCCCCACGGTGGAAGAGGCCGGGCGCGTGCTGCTCGAGGTGCATTGCTTCGATTGGCCCGCCGAACTGGGTGCCGAAGGGGGCTACGGTAAAATCGTTCGGGTGGAACTGCTGCACAAACTCCGAGACGAAGCCCGTTATGACGGGCTGGAGGCGTTGCAGGCCGCCATCCACAAGGACATCGCCGATGCCAAGGGCTTTTTCCAGGCCCAGCGTCGTCAGACCACCCGCGACCGAATTTGACGCGGGCGCACCGTCCGCGCGTTGCCTGCCCGGTGCAGTCGGCCGTCGGAGGGTCTGCAGGTCTCGCCCGCCTGACCCCGCACTGCATCGGCCTGCCCCGTGCGGCCGCTGAACCTGAATCCCCGGCAAGCAAAGCGGGTGCGCGCACCGATGATGGCGCGTGCCCGAGCTGAAGCCGGACCTGAGAGACTGCCATGAGCCAAGACGCCAACGCCAAGCCCGACAACGCCAAGAAAGGCGGCGCCAAAGCCGCCAGAGCCAGCGACTCGGCCCCCGAGTCGAAGTACCGGGCCACGTTGAACATGCCCGACACCCCCTTCCCGATGCGGGGGGACCTGCCCAAGCGCGAGCCGGGCTGGGTGGCCGAGTGGGAGGCCAATGGCCTGTACGGCAAGCTGCGCGCCGCCCGCCAGGGTGCCCCGAAGTTCGTGCTGCACGACGGCCCGCCCTATGCCAACGGCAACATCCACATCGGGCACGCCGTCAACAAGGTGCTCAAGGACATGATCGTCAAGGCCCGCCAGCTGGCCGGCTATGACGCCATCTACGTGCCCGGCTGGGACTGCCACGGCCTGCCGATCGAGAACCAGATCGAGAAGACCTTCGGCCGCAACCTCAGCCGCGACGACGTGCAGGCCAAGGCCCGCGTCTACGCCGGCGAGCAGATCGACGGCCAGCGCACCGACTTCAAGCGCCTGGGCGTGCTGGGCGACTGGGCGCACCCGTATCTCACGATGAACTTCGGCAACGAAGCCAACGAGATCCGCGCGCTCAAGAAGATCATGGAGCGCGGCTATGTGTACCGCGGCCTCAAGCCCGTGTACTGGTGCTTCGACTGCGGCTCGTCGCTCGCCGAGTTCGAGATCGAGTACGCCGACAAGAAGTCGCAGACGCTGGATGTGGCCTTCCTGAGTGCCGAGCCCGAGAAGCTCGCCGCCGCCTTCGGCCTGCCCGCGCTGACCAAGGACGCCTTTGCCGTGATCTGGACCACCACCGCGTGGACCTTGCCGGCCAACCAGGCGCTCAACATGCACCCCGAGCTGAGCTACGCCCTGGTCGACACCCCCAAGGGCCTGCTGGTGCTGGCCGAGTCGCTGGTCGAGAAGGCCTGCGCACGCTACGGCTTCGCAGCCGAAGATTGCAAGGTGCTGGCCACCACGGTGGGCGAAAAGCTCGCCGGCCTGGCCTTCAAGCACCCACTCGCCCACGTGCACGAGGGCTACAACCGCGTCAGCCCGGTCTACCTGGCCGACTACGTCAGCGCCGAAGACGGCACCGGCATCGTGCACTCGTCGCCAGCCTATGGCGTGGACGACTTCAACAGCTGCGTCGCCCACGGCCTGAAGTTCGACGACATCCTGAACCCCGTGCAGGGCAATGGCGTGTACGAAGCCGAGCTGCCGCTGTTCGGCGGCCAGCACATCTGGAAGGCCGCGCCCGTGGTGCTCGAAACCCTGCGCGAGCACGGCCGCCTGATGGCCACCCAGGACATCGTCCACAGCTACCCGCACTGCTGGCGCCACAAGACGCCGGTGATCTACCGCGCCGCGGCGCAGTGGTTCGTGCGCATGGACGAAGGCGAGGGCGTGTTCACGACGAACAAGGCCGACAAGACGCTGCGCCAGACCGCGCTCGACGCCATCGACCAGACCACCTTTTACCCCGAGAACGGCCGCGCCCGCCTGCGCGACATGATCGCCAACCGCCCCGACTGGTGCATCAGCCGCCAGCGCAACTGGGGTGTGCCGCTGCCCTTCTTCCTGCACAAGGTCACGGGCGAGCTGCACCCCGACACGCTGGCGCTCATGGAGCGCGCCGCGCAGCTGGTGGAGCAGGGCGGTGTCGAGGCCTGGGCCAAGCTGGACCCGGCCGAGTGGCTGGGCGCTGAAGCCGCCGAATACAGCAAGTCCACCGACATCCTCGATGTGTGGTTCGACTCGGGCACCACGTTCTTCCATGTGCTCAACGCGCAGAACGGCAGCCACCCGAACGCCGGCCACCACGAAGGCCCCGAGGCCGATCTGTACCTGGAAGGCCACGACCAGCACCGCGGCTGGTTCCACAGCTCGCTGCTGGCGGCCTGCGCCATCTACGGCCGTGCCCCGTACAAGGGCCTGCTGACCCACGGCTTCACCGTCGACGGCCAGGGCCGCAAGATGTCGAAGTCGGTCGGCAACGTCGTCGCACCGCAAGAAATCAGCACCAAGATGGGCGCCGAGATCATCCGCCTGTGGGCGGCCTCGACCGACTACTCGGGCGACCTGGGCATCGACGACAAGATCCTCGCCCGCGTGGTCGACGGCTACCGTCGCATCCGCAACACGCTGCGCTTCCTGCTGGCCAACACCGCCGACTTCGACCCGAAGACGGACGCCGTGCCGCTGAACGAGCTGCTCGAGATCGACCGCTACGCGCTGGCCCGTGCCTCGCAGCTGCAGGAAGACATCCTCGCGCACTACGAGCGCTACGAGTTCCACCCCGTGGTGGCCAAGCTGCAGGTGTACTGCTCGGAAGACCTGGGCGCGTTCTACCTCGACGTGCTCAAGGACCGCCTGTACACCAGCGCCGCCAAGAGCCATGCCCGCCGCGCCGCGCAGACCGCGCTGTGGCACATCACGCACGGCATGCTGCGCTGGATGGCGCCGTTCCTGAGCTTCACGGCCGAAGAGGCCTGGAAGGTGTTCGACGGTGGCGAAACCATCTTCACCGAAACCTACTGGGACTTCCACGAGGCGGACAAGGACACCGAGCTGCTGGCCAAGTGGGCCCGCATCCGCGCTTTCCGGGAAGAGGTCAACCGCCGCATCGAAGACGTGCGCACCCGCGGTGACGTGGGGGCCTCGCTGCAGGCCAACCTGTTCGTCACCATCGGCACGCAGGACGAGCAGGGCGCCCGCCTGCTGGCCGACCTGCGCAGCCTGGGCGAGGACCTGAAGTTTGTGCTCATCGTCTCCAGCGTCGAGCTGGCCGAAGGCCACAGCACGCAGATCGAGGTGAACCCGTCCAAGGCCGTGAAGTGCGAGCGCTGCTGGCACTACCGCGACGACGTCGGCACCAACGCAGAACACCCGACGATCTGCGGGCGCTGCGACACCAATCTGCACGGGGC
Source organism: Aquabacterium olei (assembly GCF_003100395.1). Lineage (NCBI taxonomy): Bacteria > Pseudomonadati > Pseudomonadota > Betaproteobacteria > Burkholderiales > Sphaerotilaceae > Aquabacterium > Aquabacterium olei. Next base: position 2,932,003 of record NZ_CP029210.1, on the reverse strand, counting down.
GGGTGAAGCCCGCGCGCACGCCTGATGGCCGCGCGCAAGTCTGCCCCGAAGGCGGCTTCCCGCCAGGGCCTGCTGCCCTGGCTGGGCATCGCCTTCATCATCATCCTGCTCGACCAGTTCACCAAGGTGCTCATCGTCGGCTGGCTGCAGCACGGTGAAAGCCGCGAGGTCTGGTCCTTCTTCAACATCGTCCGGGCTCACAACACCGGCGCGGCCTTCTCTTTCCTGGCCAACGCCGGTGGATGGCAGCGCTGGTTCTTCGTGGGGCTGGGCACGGTGGCCACGGGCTTCATCATCTACATGCTCCGGGAGCATGGCGGGCAGCGCCTGTTCTCGTGGGCGCTCACGCTGATCCTGGGCGGCGCCATTGGCAACGTCATCGACCGGCTGGTGCACGGCTATGTGGTCGATTTCCTGGATTTCCACTGGCGCTTCCTGGCGCCAATGTTCCCGGGCGGCCATTTCCCTGCCTTCAACATCGCCGACTGCGCCATCACGGTCGGGGCGGCGCTGCTGATCCTGGACGAAGTGCGCCGCGTGCGCCGCAGCTGAGCGGCCACCCGACGCCAGCCTGACGCGGGGCCCCGTGCCGGGGCTCCGCATTTCTCCCGATGCCAGCCCGGCCTTCCGGGCGTACCTTGAGGCGGTGTCCGTCATGCAAGGAGCAGGCATGGGAATGGTTGGCCGACTGTCGTACCACGCACTGGTCTCGCGTCGCCGCACACACCGGCGTCGCCCGCAGCATCTCCGCCGCCTGCACCATTGGCCGGACGCCAGCCTCCATCGCCCACCGGCCGGCACCGATGCCGAGGCGATCACGCCCGCCGCCGTTGTCGAGGCGCCCGCGCTGTCTCCGAGCCCTCCCCAGCCTGCCGCCCTCGGCGCCGGTATGGCACTGGGCGCGCTGCCCGGGCAAGTCGATGTGGCACCCGTGCTGGACGCCGCCCCGGCCGTCCAGCCCAGCGTGCTCGACATGCCGCTGCGCCAGCTCGGCTGGGCGGACCCCTTGCACTGGCTGGCCATGGGCTGGCGCGACTTCCGCCAGGCGCCGCTGATCGGGCTGTTCTACGGTGCCTGCTTCGTGCTGATGGGCTGGGGCTTGCTCGCGGTGTTCCGCTATGCCCCGGCCTACACGCTGGCGCTGTCCGCGGGCTTTCTGTTGATGGGGCCGTTCCTGTGCCTGGGGCTCTACCAGGCCAGCCGGCGCATGGATGAGGGCACCCGCCCGGGCTTTCGCGACAGCCTCACCGCATGGCGGCACAACAAGGGCCAGTTGGCCGTGTTTGCCACTGTGCTGCTGGTGCTCGAGATGCTGTGGGGCCGCGCCGCCATGATCGTGTTTGCCGTCAGCTTCGATGGCATGGCCGAATTCGACGGCTCGCTCACCAGCCTGCTCATCGCCGAAAACATCCCCTTCCTCGTCACCTACGTGGCGGTGGGTGGCCTCTTTGCCGGGCTGATCTACGCGGTCAGCGTCATCAGCATGCCGATGATGCTCCACCGTTCGGTCGACGCCATTTCGGCGGGGCTGGCCAGCCTGCGTCTCGTCACCACCCAGTTTGGCGTGATGCTGTTCTGGGGCGCCCTCATCACGGGTGGGGTGCTGTTGGCCATGGCGCCCGGCTTCCTGGGGCTGCTGGTGGTGGGGCCGGTGTTGGGGCATGCGTCCTGGCATGCCTATCGGGCAGCCACGATGGTGCCCTCCGCGCGGGACTGACACGAGACGGACGCGCGGTTTCTGCACCCCCCCTGGATGAAGGGGGTGGCTCGGCCTTTCTGGCGGGCCAGCGTGAATCCATCCCGCGGGGCCCCTCGTAGTGGAGAAGGCGTGTCGGCGACCTCCTCGGAGGCGTTCGGCACGGCCGCCGTCGGCATGGGGCCGGCGGTCGACATCCACACTGCGAGGACCCGACATGACGACAAGCAACCGCCTTCCTGCGACCTTCCGCCGCCTGAGCGCCCTGACCCTGGCCGCTGCAGCCACCTTGTGCGCGCACGGTACGGCCCGGGCCGAGACGCTTTACGGCCTGAGCAACACGAACCAGCTCATCACCTTCGACAGCGCCAGTCCGATGAATGGCACCGCGGTGCAGATCACCGGCCTGAAGCGGGTCAACGAACGCCTGCTCGGTCTGGATGCGCGCCCGGCCACCGGCCTGCTCTACACGCTCAGCAAGGACGGCAACCTGTACACCGTGGATGCCGGCAGCGGTGAGGCGTCGTTTGTCGCCTCACTGGGTGCCCCGCTGGCGGGTGACAACTTCGGCGTCGATTTCAATCCGGTGCCCGACCTGGGGCAGGTCAACCCGTCGCTGCGCGTGATCTCGAACTCGGGTCAGAACCTGGCGATCAATGTCAACGGCAGCGCCGCGGGGACCGTCGTGGAAAACGGCCGCATCACCGGCGTGAAGCCCCAGCCCACCGTCGTGTCGGTCGCCTACGCCAACAACGACCGCAACCCGATGACGGGCACCACGCTGTATGGCATCGACACCAAGGGCGACGGCCTCTACACCATCGTGCCTGCAACGGGCGCCGCAACGTGGGTCGGCGACCTCGGTGTGGACAGCATCCAGGTGTCCGCGTTCGACATCTCGTACACCGGCGCGGCCTTTGCGTCGCTGACCGGCGAGGACGGCTACAGCGGTCTCTACCGCATCGACCTGACCACCGGTCAGGCCACGTCCCTGGGCGCTTTCGGCATCGGCGGGGTCGTGCTGCAGGCCCCGATCGTGGGCCTGACTGCTGCGCCGGTTCCCGAGCCTTCCAGCATCGCGCTGGCTGCGGTTGGCCTCCTGGGCGTGGCCGGCCTGCACGCACGCCGCCGCCAGCGGGCCTGACCGGGCTGAGGCCAGCGACTGCGCGGCGCCTTGGTCAGCCTGTTCTAATGCGGGGCTGTCGCTGATCACACCCCCGCACCGTGTCCCTGCTGTCATCCCGCACCCTCGTCTATCTGCTCCTGCCGCCCATGATGTGGGCCGGCAATGCCGTGGTCGGGCGGATGATGGTGGGGAGCATGCCCCCCGTGGCCATGAATGCGCTGCGGTGGCTGCTGGTGGCAGCCATGCTGTGGCCGCTGGTGCGACGCTCCGGGTTGCAGTGGGGCGACGTCCGTGCACGCTGGCGCCATCTGGCCGTGATCGGCACATTGGGTGTCGGCACCTACAACGCGCTGCAATACCTGGCGCTGCAGACCTCCTCACCACTCAACGTCACCCTCATCGGATCGAGCGTGCCGGTGTGGATGATGCTCGTGGGGCGCTTCGGCTTCGGGCAGGCGCTCCACGCGCGCCAACTCGTGGGCGCGGCGCTCTCGGTGCTGGGCGTCATGCTCGTCATGGCGCACGGCGATCTGGCCGTGCTGAGCGGGTTGCGTCTCGTGCCGGGCGACATGCTGATGCTGCTGGCCAGCCTCGCCTGGGCCATCTACAGCTGGCTGCTGGCCCATCCGCCGGCCCACATGGTGGGCGAGCGTCGCCCCGCGTGGGACTGGGCGACCTTTCTGTTCGTGCAGGTGGTGTTCGGCAGCGTCTGGGCCGTGGCGTGCTCCGGGGTCGAAGCGGTGCTGTCAGCGGGCGAGGGCCCGGGCCTGATTCCCACTGGCTTGCTGCCGTGGCTCGGCATGCTGTTCATCGCCGTGGGGCCGTCGATCGTGGCGTACCGCTGCTGGGGCCTGGGCGTGCAGACCGTAGGCCCCACGATGGCCGCCTTCTTCAGCAACCTCACCCCCATCTTTGCCGCGGTGTGGGCCGCATTGCTCCTGGGTGAGCATCCGCGCTGGTATCACCCCGTGGCGCTGCTGCTCATCGTGGCCGGCATCGCGGTGTCTTCCGGGATTCAGAAACGGCGACGCGAGCCGCCCCGCCCGTTGGACCCGAAGGGCGGCTGACCGCGCCAGTAGCGCAGCATCAGCCAGCCACCCAACATGCCGCCCAGGTGCGCGAAGTGCGCCACACCGGAGGCGGTGCCCGTCACGCCGAGGAAGAGTTCCAGGCCGCCATACAGCGCCACGAACACCTTGGCCTTCATCGGAATCGGCGGGAACAGCGGCATGATCGTCCGGTTCGGGAACATCATGCCGAATGCCAGCAGCAGCCCGAAGAGCCCGCCCGAGGCACCGACCGTCGGGTTGTGCCAGCCGCCCAGCAGCGACATCACCAGCTGTGTGGCCGCGGCGGTCAGCACGCTGGCACCAAAGAACTCCATGTAGCGTCGGCCACCCCAGATGCGCTCCAGCTCCGAGCCGAACATCCAGATGCCCAGCATGTTGAAGAACAGGTGGCTGAACGAGCCGTGCAGGAAGGCATAGGTCACCACCTGCCAGGGGTAGAAGAACGGCCCTTGCACCGGCCACAGGGCCATGAACTGCGACAACATCCCGCCCAGAGCGAGGTCCAGACAGAACACGGCCACATTCACGAGGAGCAGGGCCTGGGTGATCGGGGGCATCGGAGGCATGCGCGGGTGGTTTCCTCAGTCGGTGAGCCGACATCATAGGGCCGGCTGCCCGCTCGCATCGCGCCTCTGCCCCGGATCCCTGGCCGGGAGCGGGGAGGCGTCGGTACCGTGGCACCTTGGCACGCAACTGGCTAAGGCAGGGAAGGGGCCGTTTGCCGGGCCCCTTCTTGCAGAGGAGGCCGCAGACCATGTCACCGCACCCTGGGTTCCGCTCATGAGCGCCCGCCGAAGTGTCGCCCCGACAGGGCTGGCCGACCGCCTCCTGTCCGCGCAGGCCGTGCGCGTGCACTGCCAGGCGCTGATGGCGCAGGCCCAGGCCGGTCTCGCCCGGCATTTCACCTGGCATCCCGAGCGCATGGCGCTGGTGTCGGCCTACGTCACGCAGGTCATCCGCGAGCGGCATCCCGATCTTCGGGTGCCCCCCCACAGCCGCTGGCGCCATTTCGAGGCGGGCAACGTGGACCGTTGGGCCCAGGTCGCTGCGCGCCACGGCCTGGATCGCCCCACGATGCAACTGGAGCGGGCTCGGGCCCGTGTCGATCTCGCCGTCACGAGCGTGCTGCTGGATGCCAGTGCGGGCGCGGCGTGGGCCTATGCCGACCTGTCGACGGGGCAGCAACTGGCCGGGGCCGAAGGGCTGGGCGTGGCCAGTCTGCACTGGTGGGCTGGCGGCGCGCTGTCCAGCGACCCCCATCATCCGTGTCGCGCCGATGCCGTCGGGCTGGAGCGCCTGCCGACCGCCGATCTGGCGCTGGCCTTCCAGGTGAACGAGCACAACGTGTTGCCCGGGCTGGAAGGGCGGGCCAATCTGTTGCGTCAGCTTGCGCTCGCGCTGCGCAGCCGCCCCGATGTCTTTGGCCACCCAGGGGCGTCCGGCCTGCGGCCCGGCCATCTGGTCGACACGCTCATCCGGCTGTACCCCACCGGGCGCGTGCCGGCCGAAGCCCTGTTGCGCCTGCTGCTCACCACACTGGGCGGCATCTGGCCGGAGCGACCCGCGCTGGACGGCGCCCCGCTCGGCGATTGCTGGCCCCACCCCGATGCCCCGGATGGCTGGGTGCCGCTGCACCAGTTGAGCCAGTGGATGACCTATGCGCTCGTCGAGCCGCTGGAAGAGGTCGGCCTCACCGTGGTGGGGCTCGATGAACTGACGGCCTTGCCCGACTGCCGCAACGGCGGGCTGCTGCTCGACCTGGGGCTGCTGCAGGCGCGCGACCGTGCCTTCCACACCACGCGCTGGCGTGCCGATGCCGAGCCCATCGTGGAATGGCGTGCACTGACCGTGGTGATCATGGATCATCTGGCCGAGGCGGTGCGGGGCGAGTTGCGGCTCACACCCGAGCAGCTGCCGCTGTCGCGCGTGCTGGAAGGGGGCAGCCGGGCCGCAGGCCGTCGCATCGCCAGGGCCAAGCGCCCCGGTGGCCCGCCCCCCGTGCACATCGACAGCGATGGCACCGTGTTCTGATCGACATCCGATGCTTTGCCCACCATGACCATCGACTTTCCCAACCTCACGCTCGTCGACCACCCGCTCGTTCAGCACAAGCTGACCTGGCTGCGTGCCGAAGAGACCAACACCGATTCCTTCCGCAACCTGCTGCGCGAGGTCAGCCAGATGCTGGTCTACGAGGCCACGCGCGACCTGCCCACCGAACTGCAGACCATCCGCACGCCGATCTGCGAGATGCAGTCGCCCATCATCAGCGGCAAGAAGCTGTGCCTCGTGTCCATCCTGCGCGCCGGCAATGGCCTGCTGGATGGGGCGCTGTCGGTGCTGCCGCTGGCCCGCGTGGCCCACCTCGGCCTGTACCGCGATCCGCAGACCCTGCAGCCCGTCGAGTACTACTTCAAGGCGCCGTCCGACATTGCCGAGCGCCAGATCATCGTGGTCGACCCCATGCTCGCCACCGGCAATTCCGCCGTGGCGGCCATCGACCGCCTCAAGGCCCTGGGCTGCGGCAGCATCAAGCTGCTGTGCCTGCTGGGCGCGCCCGAAGGCGTGCGCAACATGCTCGAGCACCACCCCGACGTGCCCATCGTCATGGCAGCGCTCGACAGCCACCTCAACGACCACGGCTACATCGTGCCCGGCCTCGGCGACGCCGGCGACCGCATCTTCGGCACGGTCTGACGAAAGGGCCCCACGGTGCTCGACCTCCTCATCCGCCACTGCACGCTGCCTGACGGGCGCACCGACCAGGACGTCGCCATCCAGAACGGCCGCATCATCGCAGTGCAGCCCGCTCTGGCCGCGCAGGCCGCCAACGAGGTCGACGCCCAGGGCCAGCTGCTGACGCCGCCCTTTGTCGACGCCCACTTCCACATGGACTCGACGCTGAGCTACGGTAAGCCCCGCGTCAACGCGTCCGGCACCCTGCTGGAAGGCATCGCGCTGTGGGGCGAACTCAAGCCGTTGCTCACGCAGCAGGCGCTGGTCGATCGGGCGCTGGCGTACTGCGACTGGGCCGTGGCCCGCGGGCTGCTTGCCATCCGGTCGCACGTCGATGTGTGCGATCCGCGTCTGCTCGCGGTCGAAGCGCTGCTGCACGTGCGCGAATGCGTGAAGCCTTATCTGGATCTGCAGCTGGTGGCCTTCCCGCAGGACGGCGTGCTGCGCGGCCCCGGCGCGTTCGATACCCTGCGCCGCGCGCTCGACATGGGTGTCGACGTGGTGGGCGGGATTCCGCACTTCGAGCGCACGGCCGAGCAGGGCGCCGAATCCGTGCGCCTGCTGTGCGAACTGGCCGCCGAGCGCGGCCTGCGCGTCGACCTGCATTGCGACGAGACCGACGACCCCCTGTCGCGCCACATCGAGACACTGGCCTTCCACACCCAGCGCCTCGGGTTGCAGGGCCGGGTGGCCGGCTCGCACCTCACCTCCATGCACAGCATGGACAACTACTACGTCAGCAAACTGCTGCCCCTGATGCGGGAGGCCGGTGTGGCCGCCATCGCCAACCCGCTCATCAACATCACGCTGCAGGGCCGCCACGACACCTATCCCAAGCGCCGCGGCATGACCCGCGTGCCCGAACTGCTCGCCGCCGGCATCCCGGTGGCCTTCGGGCACGACTGCGTGATGGACCCGTGGTACGGCCTGGGCAGCGGCGACATGCTCGAGGTCGCGCACATGGGGCTGCATGTGGCGCAGATGACCAGCCAGACGGCCATGCGCCAGTGCTTCGATGCCGTCACGCACACCCCGGCCGCCATCCTCGGCCTGGACGGCTACGGCATCGCCCCCGGCTGCCGCGCCGACCTGGTGCTGTTGCAGGCGCGCGACCCCGTCGAGGCGATCCGCCTGCGCGCCACCCGCCTGATGGTGTGGCGCGCCGGCCAGCTGGTGGCGCAAACGCCACCGGCCACGGCCGCCCTTCACCTGCCTGGCAGGCCGGCCAGTGTGTCGTTCCAGCCTTGAGACGACGCCAGGGCGCGGCACCCCTGTGCTATCCTTTTGGACTTTCCCCCGTGCCCTGGTGGTGAAATTGGTAGACGCGCCGGATTCAAAATCCGGTTCCGCAAGGAGTGCCGGTTCGAGTCCGGCCCGGGGCACCAGTCGGGCCGCCCGTGAGGGCTTCGGCAGCCTGCCACAATAGCGGGCATGCACTACCCGACCCTCGAAGACGCCATCGGCAAGACCCCGCTCGTCCGCCTGCAACGGGTGCCCGGCGCTGACAACGACGCCCGCGGCAACGTGATCCTCGCCAAGCTCGAGGGCAACAACCCGGCCGGCTCCGTCAAGGACCGCCCCGCCATCAACATGATCCGCCGTGCCGAAGAGCGCGGCCACATCAAGCCCGGTGACACGCTGATCGAGGCCACCTCGGGCAACACCGGCATCGCGCTCGCCATGGCGGCCGCGATCCGCGGCTACCGCATGATCCTCATCATGCCGGAGGACCTCTCCATCGAGCGCGCGCAGACCATGAAGGCCTTCGGCGCCGAGCTCATCCTCACGCCCAAGAGCGGCGGCATGGAATACGCCCGCGACCTCGCCGACCAGATGGTGCGCGAAGGCAAGGGCGTGGTGCTCGACCAGTTCGCCAACCCCGACAACCCCGCGGTGCACTACGACACCACGGGCCCCGAGATCTGGGCCGACACCCAGGGCCGCATCACCCACTTCGTGAGCGCCATGGGCACCACAGGCACCATCACCGGCACGTCGCGCTTCCTGAAAGAGCAGAACCGCGAGGTTCGGATCGTCGGTGCCCAGCCGCAGGAAGGCTCGCGCATCCCCGGCATCCGCAAGTGGCCCGAAGCCTACCTGCCCAAGATTTACGAACCCAGCCGGGTCGACGAGCTCATCTACGTGAGCCAGGCCGATGCCGAAGACATGGCCCGCCGCCTCGCACGCGAGGAAGGGCTGTTCTGCGGCATTTCGGCAGCCGGGGCCTGCTGGGCGGCGCTGCAACTGGCGCAGAATCTGAGCAACGCCACCATCGTCTTCATCGTGTGTGATCGCGGCGACCGCTACCTCTCCACCGGCGTCTTCCCGGCCTGACGACCGGCGCTCCCCCTGAAAAGGCACCAGCCATGTCCATCACCATCGCCAAAGAACTCGACGCCCGCGGCCTGACGTGTCCGCTGCCCATCCTCAAGGCCAAGAAGGCGCTGTCCGACATGCACAGCGGCGAAGTCCTCAAGGTGCTCGCCACCGACCCCGGTTCCGTGCGCGACTTCCAGGCCTTTGCCCGCCAGACAGGCAACGAACTGATCGACCAGCAGGCCGACGAGGCCGAGGGCCGCGAGGAATTCGTCCACCTGCTGCGTCGCCGCTGAATTGTCGAGGCGGCCCTCGGCGGGCCGCGCCCAGTCAGATCCCGTCCAGCAGGTCGCCAGCCTGTGGCGGCTGCAGCCCCAGATGCCGGAACGCCGTTGCCGTGGCCACGCGGCCGCGCGGCGTACGCTGCAGGTAGCCTTGCTGAATCAGATACGGCTCGATCACGTCTTCGATCGTGTCGCGTGCCTCGCCAATGGCCGCCGCCACGTTGTCCAGCCCCACCGGCCCGCCATCGAAGCGGTGGATGATGGCCTCCAGCAGCTTGCGGTCCATCACGTCAAAGCCCACCGGGTCCACGTCCAGCATGGCCAGGGCCTTGTCGGCCATGGGCCGGGTGATGCGCCCGTCGCCCTTGACCTCGGCATAGTCGCGCACGCGCCGCAGCAGGCGGTTCGCGATCCGGGGGGTGCCCCGTGAACGTCGCGCCACCTCCATCGCGCCTTCTTCGTCGATCGGCGCGCCCAGCAGCCGGGCCGAGCGCGTCACGATGCGGCCCAGTTCCTCGGCCGAATAGAACTCCAGCCGCGCGACGATGCCGAAGCGATCCCGCAAGGGGTTGGTCAGCATGCCGGCCCGCGTGGTGGCGCCCACCAGCGTGAACGGCTGCAGATCCAGCTTGATCGAGCGCGCCGCCGGCCCTTCACCGATCATGATGTCGATCTGGTAGTCCTCCAGCGCGGGGTAGAGGATTTCCTCGACCACGGGGCTCAGGCGGTGGATTTCGTCGATGAACAGCACATCGTGTCGCTCGAGGTTGGTCAGGATGGCCGCCAGGTCCTTCGGCTTTTCCAGCACCGGGCCCGAGGTCTGGCGCAGGTTCACGCCCAGCTCGGTCGCGATGATGTGGCTCAGCGTCGTCTTGCCCAGCCCCGGCGGGCCGAACAGCAGCACGTGGTCGAGCGCCTCCTGACGCTTGCGCGCCGCACCGATGAAGATCTCCAGCTGCTCGCGCGCCTTCGCCTGTCCCACATACTCGTCCAGATCCTTCGGGCGCAGCGCCCGTTCCAGCGCATCCTCGTTGCTGGACGCCACGGAAGCGCCCACCACACGGTCTGCGCCTCCCAGCTCTTCCAGGAAGGGCGAGGCCCCACCCGCGGTGCGAGCCTTGCGGGCGGGGGCCGGACTGAAGTCGTCGGTCTGGATACTCATACAGTGATTATCGGCCGATCTCGCTTCGGATGGCGGCCTTGGTGCCGCCATTCTTCCGGCGTGACGCCGCCCCCGCCTCAAGGTCGAATGATGAGTTGTTCGGACATTATTGTTGCGGGCGGGCAACGTGGCCCGGCCGAGAGACCCGTTTATGACAACCGTGTCATCACCTTGCCGGAAGAAGTCTGCTGCAATGCATCTCAGTTTCAGACGGACCTGCCCGTTTTCGCGTCGGCAAGTTTTCACACGGTGAATCCGTTGTGGTCCCCATCGCAACCGTCTGAAGCGTTCGAAACTAACTGGAGAAGTCCATGAAAAAGACTCTGCTGGCTCTGGCTGCCATCGCCGCATCCTCTGCTTCCTTCGCTCAATCGTCCGTCACCCTGTACGGCGTGGTCGATGCCTCGCTGGAAAGCGTCAAGGGCGGCACTGCCGCCGCAGGCTCCAACACCGTGACCCGTGTGTCGTCGGACAACCTGGCGACGTCGCGCCTGGGCTTCCGTGGCACGGAAGACCTGGGTGGTGGCCTGAAGGGCAACTTCGTTCTGGAAACCGGCGTGAAGTCGGACACCGGTGTGAGCGGCAGCAACGGTCGCTTCTTTGACCGCGCCGCATGGCTGGGTCTGTCTGGTGGCTTCGGCGAACTGCGTCTGGGCCGTCAGGATTCCTCGATCGGCATGATCGCTGGTAACACCTCGCTGCTGGGCGCTCAAGGCTACGACGATCTGCGCATCGTTAATACGTTTGCCTCGAACAAGTATCGTCGCCTGGACAATGCCATCACCTATGTCCTGCCCACCCTGTTGCCGGGCCTGAGCGCTCAGGTGCAATACAGCACGCAAGCTGACGGCACGACGAACACAATCGCCGGTAGCGGCGGCGGTGAAACGGGTGGCGATATCGGCAAGACCTGGGGCCTGAATGCTCAGTACGCTGCCAACGGTCTCGTCGCAGGTCTGGGCTACGTCAACGGCAAGGCAAACGCTGCCGGTTCGGTGAAGGACTCCGCGGCGCTGGTGTACGCGGGTTATGACTTTGCCGTGGCAAAGCTGACCGGTTACTACAACATGGACAAGACCACTGACGCCGCTGAAATCCGCCGCGTGTATGGCATTCGTGTTGACGTGCCGGTGAGCCAGCAATTCGCTGTCCAGGCTTCGGTGGCCAAGGCCAAGAACACTAGCGCTGACGCTAATGGCGCACCTACCGTTGCCGGCGATGCTGATAACGCCACCATCGTCGCTTTGAAGGGTGTGTACGCCCTGTCGAAGCGCACCTCGGTCTACGGCCTGTTCACCAACGTGAACAACGGCGACGCGTCGAGCCTGGGTGTAGCCAGCTACGCCAACACCGCTGGCAACACCGCCCGTGGTCTGGCTGTGGGCGTGGCCCACAAGTTCTGATTCAAGTTAATCGGACATTCCAAAAAGGGCCTTCGGGCCCTTTTTTCATGACCGTGCGCAGGGCGTGAATTCAGCCCTTCCCATAGCGGGCGCTGGCGCTTTCCATCGCCGCATGCATTCGCCTTTCACCTCAACGACTTAACCCAGCAGGTCAAACCTCCCCCATCGGGTGTAGTCATTTCGCGACACATCGCGTAAACCTCAAGAGGCGGCAAACGACCGTTCCGCAACAATTTCTTCGTCCCTCTGCTGAGGGGGTACCAAGGAGAAACAAATGCAGAAATCCGTCCTCACCAGCGCTGTCACGCTGGCCCTGGCCACCTTCGGCGCTGGTGCAGCGTTTGCCCAGTCGAGCCTGACCCTCTACGGCAACGCCGACGTCAGCTTCGACAACGTTCACAAGACCGCTGGTGTCCCGCTGCTGAATGGCACCTTGCCTGTTTTGAATGGTCAGTCTGCTGCAGCAGCCACCCAAGGCACTGACTCGACTGTGTCTCGTGTTTCGCCAAGTGCAACCTCGCAGACCTCTTTCGGTTTCCGCGGCACGGAAGACATGGGCGGTGGTTTCAAAGCCTCGTTCGTCCTGGAAGGGCAATTGAGCCACGACACCGGCGGCCTGAGCCAAGATGGTCGAATCTTCGGCCGTCAGAGCTACGTTGGCCTGACCACACCCTACGGCGAGATTCGTCTCGGCCGTCAGTACGCCCCGATCTTCTATTCGACCGCATTCGTGACGGGCGAGCGTTTCGGCGCGACCGACTTGTTCATTGAGGGCGGTGCCACGAATAACCTTCAGGTTCGTTGGGATAACCAGGTGAGCTACTGGGTGCAGGCCGGTGGCTTCACGGGCTCAGTCGCGTACTCCCCGAATGCTGGCTCGCTGGGCGTGGTTTCTGCGGCTCGTGGCGCCCAGGTAACTTCAACGGTGGGTGGCATCTTGGGTGCGGCTAGCGCTGGTGCCGAGTCCGCGACGAACACTGGGCGTGCGCTCGGCGCCTTCGGTAACTACGCTTTCAGCCCCAATTTCAACGTTACCTTGGGTCTGCACCGTAACCAGTTTGGCGGTGCATCGTTCGGTGTATTCAGCGGCGGTGCTCTGGTTGCTTCCACCTACAAGCTGGAGCGTTACGACGCGGCCAACCTTGGTGCGAAGTACACGTTCGAGAACGGCATCATGATCGACGGTGCGTTTGGTCAAGGTCGGTATGACTTCACCACGAGCGACGACCACATGCGTCTGCGCTTCTTTGCCGTCGGCACCCGTATCCCGATGGACAAGTGGACCTTCTCGGCGCAGGCCTCGCAGATCAAGTTCGCCAACTTCACGAAGGGCAAGGACACCGGGCTGATGCTGGGCGCCGAATACGCCCTGTCGAAGCGGACCTCGCTGTTCGCCCGTGCTGTCCAGATCCGTGACGATGAAGGCCAGCGCGCTGACGCAGGTTTCGCAGGAGCGATCGGCACGATCGCTGGCGGTCCGAACGTCATTGCCACTACCTTCGGCTTCCGCGAGACCCCGGTCTTCGCTGGCGCGGGCATCAACCCCGGCGGCACCGCCCGCTACGTGGGCGCCGGCATCCGCCACAGCTTCTGATCTTCGGTGACGAGGAGACAATAAAAAGAAGAAACGGAGCCGCCCTTCGGGGCGGTCTTCCCGTTCAGACCCGACAACAACAAGCAAAAGGGGCGCCTGTGGCGCCCCTTTGTCATGCTGGCCATGCGGCCCGTGTGCTCAACGCGGCAGTCGGCGTTCCAGGCGGAACAGGTCGTTCACGGCCTCGCGCTCGCGCACCACCCACACCTGCTCGCCGTCCACCATCAATTCGGCGGCCCGCCCGCGCGTGTTGTAGTTGCTGGCCATGGTCATGCCATACGCTCCGGCCGACAGCACAGCCAGCACGTCGCCCGGCTGCACGGCCAGCGCGCGGTCGCGCCCCAGCCAGTCACCCGATTCGCACACCGGCCCCACCACGTCCCACACCGGCGCGTCGCCTTCGCGAACCTGCGTGTTCACGATGGCCATCCACGCTTCGTACAGCGCCGGGCGCGCCAGGTCGTTCATCGCCGCGTCCACCACGCAGAAGTTCTTGTGCTCGCCCGGCTTGAGGTACATCACCTCGGTGAGCAGCACCCCGGCGTTCCCGACCAGCGAGCGACCCGGCTCGAACAGCAGCTCGCGGTGGCCATGGCCACGCGCGTCAATGCGGGCCAGCAGCTGGCCGATCAGCACGTCGGCGCCGGGTGGCGTCTCGTCGGTGTAGGTGATGCCCAGGCCACCGCCCAGGTCCAGATGGTGGATCGGCACGCCGGCCGCCTCGATGGCTTCGACCAGGTCCAGCACGCGATCCAGGGCGTCAAGGTAAGGCGACACCTCGGTGATCTGCGAGCCGATGTGGCAGTCGATCCCCGTCACCGCGATGCCAGGCAGGCTGGCTGCGCGGCGGTAGGTGGCCAGAGCCAGTTCGTGCGCCACGCCGAACTTGTTGCCTTTCAGTCCGGTCGAGATATAGGGGTGCGTGCCGGCATCCACATCCGGATTCACGCGCAGGCTGACTTGTGCCGTGCGCCCCAGGCCCGAGGCCACTTGCGAAAGCACCTCCAGTTCAGCGGTGCTCTCCACGTTGAAGCAGCGCACGCCGGCCTCCAGGACCTGCTTCATCTCGGCGCGCGTCTTGCCCACGCCCGAGAAGACGACCTTGGCCGGATCGCCGCCGGCGGCCAGCACGCGGGCCAGCTCGCCGCCCGACACGATGTCGAAGCCGCAGCCGGCCTCGGCAAAGGTTTGCAGCACGGCGAGGTTCGAGTTGGCCTTCACCGCGTAGCAGACGAGGTGAGGACGGCCCTGCAGCGCCTTCTGATAGGGCGCGAGCGCCGCGAGCATGGCCTGGCGCGAGTACACGTACAGCGGCGTGCCGTGCGTCTGAGCAAGGGCCTTCAGCGAAACGCCTTCCAGGTGAAGGTCATTGCCGCGGTAGGCCAGGAAGGGGGAGCCGGGAAGGGTCATTTTCTGGGGAGGGTTGGGGGTGGCGGTTCGCTGCCGTCTCGGTCGGGCAGGTAGAGCGAGCCTTTCTGGCCGCAGGCCGACAGGCCCGCGAGGACGCCAAGCAGCGCGCACGCCACAACGGCGCGGCGCCGGCCCCACGTTTTCAGTGGAGATCGGTCGGTGCGGTGCCCTTGCGGTTCCGGGCTGCCTAGAATTTCGAACTTGCGACTCATTCCGACATTCTAAGGATCCCTGCCATGAGCACCTCCCTCGATACGACCTCCGGGCTCACCGACGCCCAGTACGACGAGGCGATCCGGGTCGCGCTCGCGCGCATCGAAACCACCGTGGACCGCTGGCTGGAGGACGACGTGATCGACATCGACTCGGCGCGCACGGGCAGCATGATCACGTTGTCGCTGCCGAACCGCAGTCAGCTCATCGTCAATGCGCAGCCGCCGTTGCACGAGCTGTGGCTCGCGGCCCGGCGCGGCGGCTTCCATTTCCGCCACGACCTTGCCACGGGCCGGTGGCTGGACACGCGCACGGGCGAGGAATTCTTCAGCCTGCTTTCCAGTTGCGCCAGCGAACAGGGCAATTGCCCCGGCCTGCAGTTCTGACGGCAGGCGAGGCAGCTCAGGGCTGCTTGTCGCCGCCGAACATGTCGAGAATGCCGCGCTTCTCCTCGGCCGAGGTGGGCGGCGGCGCGCTGGCTGGGCTCTCACTGCCGTCCGGCGCCAGCTCGCGCACCCCCGTGCCGGCGGTGTATTCCTCGTAGAACCACTCGCCGCCGATCTGCACCACGCCGGGCGGCACCACGGGCTCGGTCACGGGGACGTCGCGCAGCGCCGTGCCCATGAATTCGATCCACACGGGCAGCGCCAGCCCGCCGCCGGTCTCGCGGTCACCCAGCTTGCGCGGCTGGTCGTAGCCGATCCACACCACCGCCACATTGGTGCTGCTGTAGCCCGCAAACCAGGCGTCCATCGAGTCGTTGGTCGTGCCGGTCTTGCCGTACAGGTCGGGGCGCTTGAGGGTGGCCTGTGCGCGCGCGGCCGTGCCCGAGCGGGTCACCTCCTGCAGCAGGCTGCTCATGATGAACGCGTTGCGGGCGTCGATGCTGCGCATGCGTTCGTCCAGCGGCGTGGGGCGATTCTGAGCGAGCACCATGCCGCGGTTGTCGGTCACGCGCGTCACCAGCATGGGGTTCACGCGGTAGCCCCCGTTGGCAAAGACCGCATAGGCGTTCGCCATCTGCAGCGGCGTCACCGAGCCGGCGCCCAGCGCCATCGTCAGGTAGGCCGGGTGCTTCTCGGCGTCGAAACCGAAGCGCGTGATCCAGTCCTGGGCGTAGCGCGCACCGACCGACTTCAGCACGCGGATCGAAATCATGTTCTTGGACTTTGCAAGCCCGCGGCGCAGCGACATCGGGCCTTCGTACTTGCCGTCGTAGTTCTTGGGCTCCCACGGCTGGCTGCCGGTCACGCCGGTGTCGAAGAACAGCGGGGCGTCATTGACCGTTGTGGCAGGGGTGAACCCCTTTTCAAGGGCGGCCGAATAGATGAAGGGCTTGAAGCTCGAACCCGGCTGCCGCCACGCCTGGGTGACGTGGTTGAACTTGTTGCGGCGGAAATCGAAGCCGCCCACCATGGCCCGGATGAGGCCCGTGCGGGGGTCCATCGACACAAAGGCGCCTTCGACGTCGGGCAGCTGTTGCACGAACCATTTGCCTTCGCCGTTGCGGTTGACCCGGATGATGGCGCCGCGACGGATTTGATGCTTGGGGCTCGCCTTGTCGGTCAGGGCCTGACCCACGGCCTTCAGACCCTCTGGGCCGATCACCAGCTGTTCGCCGCTCTGCAGCACGGCCACGATCTGACGGGGTTCGGCCTGCAGCACCACGGCGGCGCGGTTCGTGTCGCTGTCCGGGTGGTCTTCCAGGGCCTCGGCCACGCGCACGTCCACCTGCTTCGGGTCGCTCGGCAGCTCGATGGAGCCCTGTGGCCCGCGCCACGCCTGGCGCCGGTCGAAGTCCAGCAGGCCCTTGCGCAGGGCCGTCCAGGCGGCGGTCTGCTCTGCCATGTCGATCGACGTGTAGACGTTCAGGCCGCGGGTGTAGGCCTCGGCGCCGTATTGCTCGATCATCAGCAGGCGAGCGGCTTCGGCCGCGTAATCCGCGTGCAGCGGGATCGGGGCCTTCGTCCGGTAGCGCAGCGCTTCTGCCTTGGCGACATCGCGCTCGTCGGCGGTGATGAAGCCGTTCTCCAGCATGCGGTCGATGATGTACTGCTGGCGCAGCGTCGCGCGCTTCGGGTTGCGCACCGGGTTGTAGGCCGACGGGGCCTTGGGCAGGCCGGCCAGCATGGCCGCCTCGGCAATCGTGATCTCGCGCAGGGGCTTGCCGAAGTAGGTGTCGCAGGCCGCGGCGAAACCATAAGCCCGCTGCCCCAGATAGATCTGGTTCATGTAGAGCTCGAGGATCTGGTCCTTGCTCAACTGCCGCTCGATCTTGATCGCGAGCAGGATCTCGTAGATCTTGCGGGTGAACGTTTTTTCGGTGGGCAGATAGAAATTGCGCGCGACCTGCATCGTGATGGTCGATGCACCCTGGCTGCGCGACTCGCTGAAGTTCGCCAGTCCGGCACGCAGCACACCGACGTAGTCGACCCCCCCGTGCTGGTAGAAACGGGCGTCTTCGATGGCCAGCACGGCGTCGCGCATCACCTTCGGGATGGCCCGGATCGGGGTGAATTCACGTTTTTCCTCGCCGTATTCGCCAATCAGCACGCCGTCCGACGAATAGACGCGCAGTGGGATCTTGGGCCGGTAATCTGCAAGGCCGCGCACCTCGGGGAGGTTGGGATAGGCGACTGCCAGGCCGAGTGCGGCCAGCAGCAGCACGGAGAGCACGCCGGCCAGGGCCAGCCCGAACAGGGCCGCAAGGGGCCGCAGCAGCCACGTGGCCCACCAGGGGCGGCCACCACGCGGGGGGGCGCCGCTGGGAGAAGGGGGGCTGGAAGGCTGCTGCGTGTCGCTCATCATCTCTGACCGTGGAAGGTGCGCGGATTATAGAAACCAGTTGCATCCGCGCCGTTACACCACCCTGATTCGACAAGAAGCATCAGATTGCGGATGTTTGCAACGGCTTGTAAGGCGTGTGCAACTCGCAACGGGACGGGGGATTCTCCTGCTTTCTCTCAGCGCAACCCCATTTTCTTTGCTGCTAGCATTGATCTGGTTTATTAACTTTCCAGCGTCGGGCCCCGACGCATGGGGGATCGTGTGAGCTTTCTTGACACGCTCTTGGGCCGCAAGCACCCGCCGATGATCGGACTGGACATCAGTTCATCGAGCGTGAAGCTGGTCGAATTGAGCCAGTCTGCATCTGGCGATTACGTATTGGAACGGTTTGCTTCAGAACCCTTCGAGAAGGGCTGGATTGCCGACGGCCAGATCGAGAAATTCGATGAGGTGGCGGAAGCCGTGCGCAAGGTCGTGACCAAGAGCGGCACGCGCACCAAGCACGTCGCGATGGCGATGCCGCAGTCGGCCGTGATCACCAAGAAGATCATGCTGCCGGCCGGCCTGCGCGAGGAAGAAATGGAGATGCAGGTAGAGGCGGAAGCCAACCAGTACATCCCGTTCTCGCTCGACGAAGTCAGTCTCGATTTCTGCGTCATCGGCCCGAGCCCGTCCTCCGCGGGCGACGTCGAGGTCATGATCGCGGCCTCACGCAAGGACCGCGTGCAGGACCGGCAGGGTCTTGCCGAAGCTGCTGGCATGAAGCCTGCCATCCTCGACATCGAGTCGTATGCGTCTCGCCTGGCGGTGCAGCGTCTGATCGAAGCGCTGCCGGGGCAGGGCAAGGATGCGCTGGTGGCGCTGTTCGAGATCGGTGCCGAGAACACCAGCCTGAAGGTGCTGCGCGACAACGAACTGCTGTACGACCGCGACCAGGCTTTTGGCGGCGCGCAGCTGACCCAGCTCATCTCGCGGCAGTACGGTTTCTCGTTCGAGGAAGCCGAGCTCAAGAAGCTGTCGGGCGACCTGCCCGAGGACTTCCAGTCCACCATCCTCGGCCCCTTTGTGGACAGCCTCTCGCAGGAGATCGGGCGCGCCTTGCAGTACTTCTTCACCAGCACGCCGCACCACAAGGTGCACTACGTGATGCTTGCCGGTGGCACCGCCACGCTGCCCGGCCTCAAGGACCGCGTGACCGAACTCACCGGCTTTGCCTCGATGGTGATCAACCCCTTCGAAGGCATGAAGCTCGGCTCGGCCGTGCGTGAAAGCAAGCTCCGCCGCGAGGCGCCTTCCTACTTGACGGCCTGTGGCCTGGCGATGCGGAGGTTCCTCGCATGATCCTCATCAACCTCCTGCCTCACCGCGAGGAAAAACGCCGGCTTCGCAAGCAGGCCTTCTTCGTCGGGTTGGGGCTGTCGGCCGTGGCCGGCGCGGTCCTGGTCGCACTCTGGTACGTCGTGCTGCAGCAGATGACCGCCTCGCAGATGGAGCGCAACGACTTCCTGCGCGGGGCCATCACCAAGCTGGACGAAGAGATCAAGGACGTCTCGTCGCTCAAGAGCGAGATCGAGGCCCTGAAGGCCCGTCAGCGCGCCGTGGAAGACCTTCAGACCGACCGCAACATGCCGGTCTACCTGCTCAATGAACTGGTGCGCCAGACGCCCGAAGGGGTCTACCTGACAGCCATCCGTCAGGATGGCCAGTCGGTGCTGGTCAACGGGCAGGCCCAGACCAACGAACGTGTGGCCGAGTTCCTGCGCAACACCAATGCCAATTCGCAGTGGCTGGAGCGTGCCGACCTGCAGGAAATCAAGGCGGTGGCGAGCAACGCCCGCGACAACAAGCGCCTCTTCGACTTCTCCATGCGGGTCAGCCTGAAGCGTCCGCAGGACGTCAGCGCTGCGGCGGCCGCGGCCGCTTCGGCGACCGCCGCGCCTTCTGCGCCTGCACCGGGCGCATCGGCCCCGGCGGCACCCGCGTCGGCCCCTGTCGTGCCGGCCTCCGCCGCCGCGTCATCCTGAGGCAAGGCCATGGCCAAGAACATCAACATCGATCTGAACGCCTGGTTCGAGCAGGCTCAAGAGCAGTTCCGCGGGCTCAACCCCAACGAGCCCGGACAGTGGCCCTTGCTGCCCAAGCTGGCCACGTTTGCCGCCACCACGCTCGGCGTGCTGGCGTTCGGCTGGTTCACGCTGGTGTCGGGCCAGAGCGAGGAGCTCCAGGCCCAGGTGGACACCGAGCCCCGACTGAAGGAAGAGTACCGGAGCAAGGTCGCGCAGGCCGTGAACCTCAGCGAGTTGCGCAAGCAGCGCGTGCAGGTCGAGGAATACGTCAAGCAGCTGGAAAAGCAGCTGCCAGGCAAGGCCGAGATGGACGCACTGCTGTCTGACATCAACCAGGCCGGTCTGGGCCGTGGCCTCGAGTTCGAGCTGTTCCGCCCGGGTCAGGTCTCGGTGAAGGACTACTACGCCGAGCTGCCGATCTCCATCAAGGTGTCCGGCCGCTATCACGACATCGGGGCCTTCACGGCCGACATCGCCAACCTGTCGCGGATCGTGACCCTGCACAACCTGGTCATCCTGGGCGCGTCGAAGGACGCCAACGCCGCGCTGTCCATGGAAGCCACGGCGCGTACCTACCGCTACCTGGACCAGGCCGAAGTGGACGCCATGCGCGCCGACAAGCAGAAGGGGAAAGCCAAGTGATCCCGCAGTCTCAACGTTGGCTGACCGCGCTGCTGGGCGTGGCCCTGCTGGCCGGGTGCAGTGCCGAGCAGGATGAGCTCAACGCCTGGATGGAGCAGCAGCGCCATGAGGTTCGGCCGAGCGTCACCCCGCTGTCGCCGCCTCAGAAGTTCAACCCGCAGGCCTACAGTGGCATGGACGGCGTCGAGCCCTTCAGTGTGCAGAAGCTGACCGGCGCGCTGCGCCAGGAGGCTCGCCAGCCGAACTCGGCTGTCGCGGCCGAGCTGAACCGCCGCAAGGAGCCGCTCGAGTCCTTCCCGCTCGACAGCATGACCATGGTGGGCAGCGTCAACAAGCGCGGGACGCCCTACGCGCTGCTCAAGGTCGACAACCTGCTGTACCAGGTGAAGGCAGGCGAGTACCTCGGCCAGAACTTCGGCAAGATCACCCGGATCACCGAAACCGAGATCACCCTGCGAGAGATCGTCCAGGACGCCGCGGGCGAATGGATTGAACGTCCCACGACGCTGCAACTGCAGGAGAGTGGGCGATGACATTGAAGCTGGAGAAACTGACTATGAAACCGTGGCGTATGGCGTTGGCCGGCCTCTCGCTGGCATGTGTGTCGCCGCTGTCCTGGGCTGCCGCCGCCATTCAGGCCATCAGCAGTGCCCAGCAGGCGGGTGCCGAGGTCGTGCGCATCGAGCTCAGCGAACCGCTGACCGCGTTGCCCGCCGGCTTCGTCGTGCAGACACCCCCGCGCATCGCGATCGACCTGCCGGGCGTGACCAGTTCGCTGGCCCGCAACCAGGTCGAGATCAACCAGGGCAACCTGCGTTCGGTGAACGTGGCCCAGGCCGGCGAGCGCACCCGCGTGGTGCTGAATCTTCGCCAGTCGGCCACCTACAAGGCGCAGCTGCAGGGCAATGCGCTGTTGCTGGTTCTGGATCCGGCCGCCGCCGGCACGCCCGAATCGGCCCCGGTGGCCCGTGCGGCCAAGGCCGACGATGCGGTGCACTTCGCCGACAGCCGCAATGCCACGCCGCTGGCACTCAAGGACATCGACTTCCGCCGTGGCCAGGATGGCGCCGGCCGTGTCGTGGTCGAACTGCCGAACAACCAGGTGGGCGTCGACATCAAGCAGCAGGGGCAGAGCCTGATGGTCGAGTTCCTGAAGACCGACCTGCCGGAGCGCCTGCGCCGCCGCTTCGATGTGACCGACTTCGGCACACCGGTGCGCCAGATGTCGGCCAGCCAGTCGGGCGACCGCGTGCGTCTGCTGGTCGAGCCCAAGGGCGACTGGGAGCACTCGGCCTACCAGACCGACAACCAGTTCGTGCTCGAGGTGCGCCAGCGCAAGGCCGACCCGAACAAGCTGACCCCGGGACCGGGCTACGCCGGTGAGCGCCTGTCGCTGAACTTCCAGAACATCGAAGTGCGCTCGCTGCTGCAGGTCATTGCCGACTTCACCAACTTCAACGTGGTGACCAGCGACAGCGTCACCGGCAACGTGACCCTGCGCCTGAAGGACGTGCCCTGGGATCAGGCGCTCGACATCATCCTGCAGGCCAAGGGCCTGGGCGTGCGCAAGTCGGGCAACGTGCTGTGGATCGCGCCGAAGGACGAGATCAACGCCAAGGAAAAGCTGGATCTGGAGGCCAAGGCCCAGGTTGCGCAGCTGGAGCCGACGCGCACGCAGTCCTTCCAGTTGAACTACACGAAGGCCGAAGTCATTGCGCGGGGCCTGTTGGGCACCAGCACGGGGGGCAGCAGTGGCAGCACGGCGTCGCGCATCCTGTCGCCGCGCGGCAGTGTGATCTTCGAAACCCGCACCAACCAGCTCTTCGTCAGCGACATCCCCTCCAAGCTGGAGGAAGTGCAGCAGATGATTGCCAAGATCGACATCCCGGTGCGCCAGGTGCTGATCGAGGCCCGCATCATCGAGGCGGTCGATTCGTTCGGTCGCACGCTGGGTGCGCGTCTGGGCACGGCCAACCAGACGGCGGTGGCGTCGGCAGGCAAGCTGAACCTCGGTGTGTCGGGCAACTACTCGGGGGTGGTCAATGAAACGGGCCAGAACCTGAGCGGTTCGGCGGCCAGTGTCGCGAACAGCTACTTCGTGAACCTGCCGGCCCAGGCCTTGTCCACTGGGGCTTCTGCCGCGTCGATCGGGGTCTCGCTGTTCTCGTCCAGCGTCAACCACGCGCTGAACCTCGAGATTTCGGCGCTGGAAGCCGACGGCAAGGGCAAGGTGGTGTCCAGCCCGCGGGTGATCACGGCCGACCAGGTCAAGGCCATCATCGAGTCAGGTGAGGAACTGCCGTATCAGCAGGCCACGTCGAGCGGGGCGACCTCGGTCACCTTCCGCAAGGCCAACCTGAAGCTGGAAGTCACGCCGCAGATCACGCCGGAAGGCAGCATCATCATGTCTGTGGACATCAACAAGGACAGCGTGGGCCGTGTGACCACCGCGGGCTTTGCGATCAACACCAAGCACGTCGAGACCCAGGTGCTGGTCGAGAACGGCGGCACCGTGGTCATCGGTGGTATCTTCACGCAGTCCGAAGACGAAACGGAAAACAAGGTGCCGCTGCTTGGCGACATCCCGGTGGTCGGTTTCTTCTTCAAGAACAACGTCCGCAACCGTGCCCGGTCGGAGTTGCTCGTCTTCCTGACCCCGAAGGTGGTTTCGGACAAGACCGCCCTGCGTTGATCTGACCGGCTTGGTTTCTGTTGTTTCTCTGGTAGGCCTGCCCGGCGGTGGCAAGACCACGGTCGGGCGCCAGCTTGCGCGGCGCCTGGGTGCACGCTTCGTCGATGCGGACCATGTGCTGGAAGAGCGGCTCGGCATGCCGATCCGTGCGTTCTTCGAGCAGCACGGCGAGCCGGCCTTTCGTGACCTCGAAGAGCGGGTCATCGACGAACTGACGGCGCACACGGGCGAGCCGCTGGTGCTGGCCACCGGGGGCGGCGCGGTACTGCGGGCACCCAACCGGGCCCACCTTCGCGATCGCACCACCGTGGTCTATCTGCGCTCGACGCCGGAGGAACTGTTCCGCAGGCTGCGTCATGACACGCAGCGTCCGCTGCTGCAGGTGGCCGACCCGCTGTCCCGCTTGCGGGATCTGCATGCCCAGCGGCATCCGCTGTACGAGCAGACCGCCCACTTCTGCGTGGACACGGGCCGCCCGTCGGTGTCGATGCTGGTGGGGCTGATCCTGTCGCAACTGGAGCAGGCCGGCTGCCTGCCGCACGGCGAGGACCACGTCGGAGACCACGCGAGCGGGCCGAGTGCTGCACCGACCTGAATGCCGAGTGAGGCATGAAAAAGGGCGCACCACGGTGCGCCCTTGTCGTTTGCGGTGAAGGGCCGCCTGGCCCCCTCACGCGTCAGCCCAATCGCTGGAACTGGTCCTTCACGCGCGCCAGCGCGGCGCTGAAATCGGCCACACGCTGCTTTTCCTGCTCGACCACGGCGGCCGGGGCGCGGGCCACAAAGCCTTCGTTGCCCAGCTTGGCCTCGGCCTTGGCGATCTCGCCCTGCAGGCGGGTGATCTCTTTCGACAGGCGCTCCTTCTCGGCGGCCACGTCGATCTCGACGTGCAGCGCCAGGCGGGCTTCGCCCTGCACGGCCACGGGGGCCATGGTGGTCGCGGCCACGAAGGCGGCTTCGTCCAGCACCTGCACCTCGCCCAGCTTGCCCAGCGCCTTCAGGATCGCACCAGCCTGGCGGATGAAGTCGGCATCGCCGGTGGTGAGCAGGGGCACGCGCTCGGCGGGCGAGAGCTTCATCTCGCCGCGCAGGTTACGCACACTGCCGACCACGGCCTTCAGTCGTGCCACCCAGGCGTCGGCAGCCGGGTCGACGCGGCCCAGGTCGGCCACGGGGTAGGGCGCCACCACGATGCTGGCGTCGCTGTCAGCCTGCTTGCGGCCTGCCACCGGGGCCACCACCTGCCACAGGGCTTCGGTGATGAAGGGGGTGATGGGGTGCAGCAGGCGCAGCACGGTTTCCAGCACGCGGATCAGGGTGCGGCGGGTGGCGCGCTGCTGGGCTTCGTTGCCGGTCTGGATCTGCACCTTGGCGATTTCCAGGTACCAGTCGCAGTACTCGTCCCACACGAACTGGTAGAGCGCGTTGGCCACGTTGTCGAGGCGGAACTCGGCAAAGCCCTGGGCCACAGCGGCTTCCACGCGCTGCAGCTCGCTGACGATCCACTTGTCGGCGGGGCTGAAGTCAAGGTAGCCGCCGGCCGCGCAGACGCCGGGCTCGTGGGCTGCCAGACCGCAGTCGTGGCCCTCGCAGTTCATCAGCACGAAGCGGGTGGCGTTCCAGAGCTTGTTGCAGAAGTTGCGGTAGCCCTCGCAGCGCTTGCTGTCGAAGTTGATGGCGCGGCCCAGGCTGGCCAGCGCGGCGAAGGTGAAGCGCAGTGCGTCGGCGCCGTAACCCGGAATGCCGTCTGGGAACTCTTTTTCCGTGTTCTTGCGGACCCTGGGGGCGGTTTCGGGCTTGCGCAGGCCGCTCGTGCGCTTGTCCAGCAGCGGAGCCAGCTCGATGCCATCGATCAGGTCGACCGGGTCGAGCACGTTGCCTTCCGACTTCGACATCTTGTTGCCCTGGGCGTCGAGCACCAGGCCGTGGATGTAGACGTGCTTGAAGGGGACCTTGCCGGTGAAGTGCTTGGTCATCATGATCATCCGGGCGACCCAGAAGAAGATGATGTCGTAGCCGGTGACGAGCACGGAGGAGGGCAGGAAGAGGTCCTGCTCCTTGGTCTGCTCGGGCCAGCCCAGCGTCGAGAACGGCACCAGCGCCGACGAGTACCAGGTGTCGAGCACGTCTTCGTCGCGGGTGAGCTCACCGGTGTAGCCGGCGGCTGTGGCCTTGGCGCGCGCGTCGTCTTCCGAGCGGGCCACGAAGACCTCGCCGTTGCTGCCGTACCAGGCCGGGATCTGGTGGCCCCACCACAGCTGGCGGCTGATGCACCAGTCCTGGATGTTCTTCATCCACTGGTTGTAGGTGTTGACCCAGTTCTCGGGCACGAACTTCACTTCGCCCGAATCCACTGCCTCGATGGCCTGTTGGGCGATCGACTTGCCGCCAGCGCCGGGCTTGGTCATGGCGACGAACCACTGGTCGGTCAGCATGGGCTCGATGACCTGGCCGGTGCGGGCGCAGCGCGGCACCATCAGCTTGTGCTTCTTGACCTCGACCAGCAGGCCGTCGGCGTCCAGTCGGGCGACCAGCTGCTTGCGGGCCACGAAGCGGTCCAGGCCCACGTACTCGGCGGGGATGTCGGTGGCTTCGTGCGCGCTGACCTTGGCCTCCAGGTCGAAGATGGTCAGCATGGGCAGCTTGTGGCGCAGGCCGACTTGGTAGTCGTTGGTGTCGTGGGCCGGGGTGACCTTGACGACGCCGGTGCCGAACTCCTTGTCGACGTGCTCGTCGGCGATCACAGGCACCAGGCGACCGGTGATGGGCAGGCGCACCTGCTTGCCGATCAGGTGCGTGTAGCGCTCGTCTTCGGGGTGGACCATGACGGCGGTGTCGCCCAGCATGGTTTCAGGCCGGGTGGTGGCCACGACCAGGCTCGCGTCGCTGCCCTCGACGGGGTAGCGGATGTGCCACATCGAGCCTTCTTCTTCCTCGCTCTCGACCTCGAGGTCGGACACGGCGGACTTGAGGATCGGGTCCCAGCTCACCAGGCGCTTGCCGCGGTAGATCAGGCCTTCTTCATAGAGGCGCACGAAGGTGTCGGCCACGACCTTGGACAGCTTGTCGTCCATGGTGAAGTACTCGTGCTCCCACGAGACCGAGTCGCCCATGCGGCGCATCTGCTGGGTAATGGTCGAGCCGGACTGCTCCTTCCACTCCCAGATGCGGGCCACGAAGTTCTTGCGGCCGAGGTCATGGCGCGTCTGGCCCTTGTCCTGCAGCTGGCGCTCCACCACGATCTGCGTGGCGATGCCGGCGTGGTCGGTGCCCGGAATCCACAGCGTGTTGTGGCCCAGCATGCGGTGGTAGCGCGTCAACGAGTCCATGATGGTCTGGTTGAACGCGTGGCCCATGTGCAGCGTGCCCGTGACGTTGGGCGGCGGCAGCTGGATGCAGAAGGAGGGCCTGGACTCGTCGAGCGTGGGCTTGTAGAGGCCGCGTTGTTCCCACTGGGGGCCGTAGAGGGCTTCAATCGGGCCGGGTTCGAAGGATTTGGCGAGTTCGGTCATTGTGTGGTGCGGGGCGGGGCCCGGTGGGTCGTCGCACGAACGGCGTGCGCGGCGCAAAGCGCGATTTTAGGTCGGCTGCCGGCGTTCCCGTCACGCGACAGGGCTTCGCTTGAAAGCTGCCGTGGATCAAGGTCTGGCCGGGTGACGCTGTGTGTCTGCTCGGTAAAGCACTTGGCAAGCAGGGTCTTGTCGGCCTAGCATGGAACCAAGGCAGCCCACCGGCTGCCACCTGACGCCAAGGAGGCCCTCATGTACGAACATCTTCTGGTGCCGGTCGACGGCAGCGAGCTGTCCAACAAGGCAATCGATCACAGCATCGGTCTGGCCAAGATGCTGGGTGCGTCGATCACCGGTTTCACAGCCGAACCGCCGCTGCCGGTGCTGGTGGTCGAGCAGTCGGCGGTGGCTTACGACGTGGCCACCTTCCAGGAGCACGAAAAGCGTTGCGAGGCCCACGCCCGCGAGGTGCTGCAGGCCTTCGCCGACAAGGCCAAGGCCGCGGGCGTGGCCTTTGACGGCCAGTTCGTGATCACCGACAGCGTGCAGGATGCGATCGTCGAAACCGCCAAGCGCCAGGGCTGCGACCTCGTCGTGATGGCCACTCACGGCCGGCATGGCCTGGATGCACTGATTCATGGCTCGCTGACCAAGAGCGTGCTGGCGCACAGCCAGGTGCCGTTGCTGGTGCTGCACGGCTGATTCCTCTTCTTTCAACCCCAAAACAAGGAGCAGAAACATGAACGACATGAGCGCGGCCCAGAAGGACATCCTCGTTGCCGACCTGAAGCGGGTGCTGGCCGATGCCGAGGCCTTGCTGAAGGCCACTGCCGGTGAGGGGGCCGACGAGTTGGTGCATGTGCGCGACCGGCTGCAGGCGACGCTGTCGCACGCGAAGGACGGGCTGATCGAGGCCCAGGCTGCGGTGGTGGACAAGGCCAAGGCCGCGGCGAAGGCGACCGATGGCTATGTGCACGAGAACCCCTGGAAGGCCATCGGCGTGGCGGCGGGCGTGGGCCTGCTGCTCGGCGTGGTGATCGGCCGCCGTTGAGCATGAAAGGCGTCGTCGCGCATGGGTGACACGGCTGCCGATTCCGCGACGGCATCGGGTCGACTGACGGCCTCTTTGCGGGGCTTGCTGGCGACCCTGATGGCGCTGGGCCACGACCGGCTCGCGCTGGCCAGCATCGAGTTGGAGGAAGAGCGCGACCGGCTGCTGGCCACGCTGGCGTGGGGCGCGGCGGCCGTGGTGCTGGCCTGCTTTGCGCTGGCGTTTGCGGCGGTGTTCGTCACGGTGCTGTTCTGGGACACACACCGCCTGCTGGCGCTGGGCAGCGTCACCTTGATGCTGGGTGCCGCAGCGGGGCTGGCATGGTGGCGCATCCGCAGTCTTTGGGCGGGCCGTGCGGGCCTGCTGCCTGCGACCCTGGCCGAACTCGAGGCCGACCGGCGCGCCCTGATGGGCGAGATGGGCGGCGCGCCGGGGGCCGCCCCATGAGTGCGCCCTGGTCGGATGGCGGCGTCGCGGCAGCGCGTGAGGCGCGCAAGCGGGCCTTGATCGACCGCAGTGCCGTGCTGCGCCGCCAACTGGCCGACGACTACATCACCCTGGTGTCACCCGCCGAGCGCGTGCTTGACCGCGTGGTGGGCGCGGGTCATTGGCTGCGTCGTCATCCCTGGTTGCTGGGTGGCGTGGCGCTGGCGTGGCTGTGGTGGCGCCCGCGCCGTGCCGTGGGGCTGAGCGGCCGTCTGTTGGGCGCGTGGGCCCTGTGGCAACGCTGGCGGCCCGTGGTCAGCACGGTGGTGGCCCTGGCGGGCACTCTGGCCGCATCTGGCGCGGCGAACCGTACAGGCGGTGCTGGTACCGCCGCGACCGCGTCGCCACGCCGAGACAGCAAGCCGGGCGCTTGACCTGGGGCAAGCGGTCCACAGGACGACAGGACTACCGTGGCGGTTCCGCGCCCAGTGCGCAACCGCATCGCCCTGTCATGACCGACCTTCCGCACGTCCACCCCGAGCTCGCCGGCCTGCTCGAGCGCAGTGGCCTCCAACCCTTGTCTCTGGGTGGGCGGCACCTGCTGCCGATCGTTCAGGGTGGCATGGGTGTCGGCGTGTCGGCGCACCGGCTGGCCGGCTCTGTGGCCGCAGCGGGCGGCGTGGGAACCTTGTCGTCCGTCGACCTGCGTCGGCACCATCCCGACCTGATGGCGCGCACGCAAGGCCTGGCCTCGCGCATCGGTCAGGACGAGGACACCAAGGCCCAGATCGACGAGGCCAACCTGGAAGCGCTCGAGCGCGAGATCGCGGCAGCCCGTGCGCTGTCGCAAGGGCGCGGCCTGTTGGCAGTCAATGTGATGCGGGCGGTGAGCGAGTACGCGCCGGCCATCAAACGGGCGCTGGAATGCGGCATCGATGCCGTGGTGGTGGGCGCCGGCCTGCCGCTCGACCTGCCGGACCTGGCGCAGGACCATCCGAACGCGCTGCTGGTGCCCATCCTGTCGGACGCCCGGGGCGTGCAACTGGTGGTGCGCAAATGGGAGCGCAAGAAGCGCCTGCCCGATGCCATCGTGATCGAGCACCCCCGGCTGGCCGGTGGCCACCTGGGTGCCGCCAAGGTGGCTGATCTGCAGGACACGCGATTCGACTTCGAGAACGTCATCCCGGCCGTGCGGGCGTTTCTGCGTGACGCCGGGATCGAGAAAGAGGTGCCGCTGATTGCGGCGGGCGGCATCCGCACCTTTGAAGACATCCAGCGGCTGCAGGACCTCGGCGCGTCGGCGGTACAGCTCGGCACGCCCTTCGCGGTCACGGAAGAATCGGACGCCCACCCCGAGTTCAAGCGTGTCCTGGCCGAGGCGCGTGAGGAGGACCTGACCACCTTCACCAGCGTGGCCGGCCTGCCGGCGCGCGCCGTGATGACGCCCTGGCTCAAGGCCTATCTGCGCGTGGAAGACCGCCTGCAGGCCGTGACCCAGGTGCGCAAGCGCTGCACCAAAGCTTTCGATTGCCTGGCCCAGTGCGGCCTGCGCGACGGCCTGGCGGGCTGGGGGCAGTTCTGCATCGACAACCAGCTGGCCGCCGCCCTGCGCGGGGACGTCAACAAGGGGCTGTTCTTCCGCGGTGCGGGGGCTTTGCCCTTTGGCGACCAGATCCGCAGCGTGGGCGAGCTGATGTCGCGTTTGCTGACACGTGACATGGCCTTGGGCTCGCCCGTGCCCCAAGGGGCCTGAGCGGGACACCGCGCCCGGGCGGCGGGGCAATGCCGCCTAAAATCGGTCGATGACCGAGCACAACGCGCCCTCCGGCCTGGCGGCCCCGCATGCCACCACCGGCTCCTCTTCCTTGTTGGCCGGGTTGAACCCCGAGCAGCTTGCCGCCGTGACGGCCCCGCCCGGGCCTGCCCTGATCCTGGCTGGTGCCGGCTCGGGCAAGACCCGCGTGCTCACGACGCGCATTGCCTGGCTGCTGCAGACCGGTCAGGCCACGCCGGCCAGCATCATGGCCGTGACCTTCACGAACAAGGCCGCCAAGGAGATGCAGGCCCGTCTGTCGGCCATGCTGCCGGTGAACACGCGGGCCATGTGGATCGGGACCTTCCACGGCCTGTGCAACCGCTTCCTGCGTGCTCACGCCCGCATCGCCGGCCTGCCGTCGGCCTTCCAGATCCTCGACACGCAAGACCAGCTCTCGGCCGTCAAGCGCATCATCAAGGCGCTGAAGTACGACGAAGAAAAGTGCGTGCCCAAGCAGACGACGTGGTTCATCGCGAACTGCAAGGAAGAGGGCCGCCGCCCGAAGGACATCCAGCCGCGTGACGAACTCGGCCGCATGCAGCTCACGGTGTATCAGGCCTATGAAGACCAGTGCACCCGCGAGGGCGTGGTCGACTTTGCCGAGCTGATGCTGCGCACCTACGAGATCATGCGCGACCACCCGGAGG
The DNA here is from genome assembly GCF_003100395.1 of Aquabacterium olei. Lineage (NCBI taxonomy): Bacteria > Pseudomonadati > Pseudomonadota > Betaproteobacteria > Burkholderiales > Sphaerotilaceae > Aquabacterium > Aquabacterium olei. Next base: position 2,901,357 of record NZ_CP029210.1, on the reverse strand, counting down.
TGCGGGCCCACTACCAGCGCCGCTTCAAGCACATCCTGGTCGACGAGTTCCAGGACACCAACCGGCTGCAGTACCTGTGGCTGAAGATGTTTGCCGGCCGACCGGAAGAAACGGGCAACAGCCTGTTTGCGGTGGGCGACGACGATCAGAGCATCTACGCCTTCCGCGGCGCGCAGGTCGGCAACATGGCCGACTTCGAGCGCGAGTTCCGCGTGCCCAAGGTGGTGAAGCTGGAACAGAACTACCGCAGCTTCGGCCACATCCTCGATGCCGCCAACACGCTGATCGCGCAGAACAGCAAGCGCCTGGGCAAGAACCTGCGCACCGACGCGGGGCAGGGTGAGCCGATCCGCGTGTACGAGGCCTCGAGCGACTACGCCGAGGCGCAGTGGATCGTGGAAGAAGCGCGCCTGCTGCACCGCGAGGGCCACCCGCTGCACGAGGTCGCGGTGCTCTACCGCAGCAACGCGCAGTCGCGGGTGATCGAATCGGCGCTGTTCAACGCGGGCGTGGCCTACAAGGTGTACGGCGGCCTGCGTTTCTTCGAACGCGCGGAAATCAAGCACGCGCTGGCCTACCTGCGCCTGATCGAGAACCCGAACGACGACACGAGCTTTCTGCGCGTGGTGAACTTTCCGGCGCGCGGCATCGGGGCGCGCAGCGTCGAGCTGCTGCAGGATGCGGCGCGCAGCACGGGCCGCAGCCTGGCGCAGAGCGTGACGGCCGTGCCCGGCAAGACGGGGGCCAACCTGCAGGGCTTTGTGGCGCTGGTCGATGCCATGCGCGAGTGCACGCGCGGCCTGACGCTGCGCCAGATCATCGAGCACGTGGTCGAGGCCTCGGGGCTGGCCGACTTCTACCGCGCGGAAAAAGAAGGCCAGGAGCGGCTGGAGAACCTGGCCGAACTGGTGAACGCCGCCGAGGCCTTCGTGACGCAGGAGGGCTTTGGCAAGGACGCCGTGGCGTTGCCGGTGGACGAATCCGCCGGTGCCATCAGCGAAGGCCTGCCCGCTGCCGTGGCGCTGGCCAACACCCTGCCCGATGCCGAGACCGGCGAGATCATCTCGCCGCTGCTGGCCTTCCTGACACATGCCTCGCTGGAAGCGGGCGACAACCAGGCCCAGGCAGGGCAGGATGCCGTCCAGCTCATGACCATTCACGCGGCCAAGGGCCTCGAGTTCAACAACGTGTTCCTGACCGGGCTGGAGGAAGGCCTCTTCCCGCACGAGAATTCGATGAACACGACCGAGGGCCTGGAAGAGGAACGCCGGCTGATGTACGTGGCGATCACGCGGGCGCGCCAGCGCCTGAACATCTGCTTCAGTCAGACCCGGATGCTGCACGGCCAGACCCGCTACAACATCAAGAGCCGCTTTCTCGACGAGCTGCCCGAGGCCTCACTGAAGTGGCTCACGCCGCGCAATCAGGGCTTCGGCTCCGGCTTTGCCAAGTCGTATCAGGACGCCTGGTCGAGTGGCCGCGGCATGGGCTCGATGGTGGGCGCCGGTGCGCAGCCCTACCGACAAGGCGGGCAGGGCGGCCAGGGCGCCTACGGTGGAGGCAGCCGCGGCGGCTACGGCGGCCAGGCCTGGGGCGGCGCCCGCAAAGAAGACACCTTCAAGGACCTGACTGCGCCGCTGCCCAAGGCCATGGCCGAGGCCAAGAACGAAGGCGGGCTGCGCGTGGGGCAGGGCGTGTTCCACACCAAGTTCGGCGAAGGCGTGGTGCTGACGCTGGAAGGCACGGGCGCGGACGCGCGCGTGCAGGTCAACTTCGGCCGGCATGGCACGAAGTGGCTGATGCTGAGCGTGGCCAAACTCACCCCGATCGAATGAGCCCGCTGCGGGGCCTCCGTTTTTGTTTTTCATTCAGAAGAGACCGTTCATGACACACGCTGCTTTCCGACGCGCCGCACTGGCGGTTGCCGCCCTGACCTGCGCCGCTGGTGCCCACGCCTATGAATTCGACGCACTGGACCAGCTCGCCTCGCAAGGCGAGTTTCGCCAGCTGGCCGAAGACCTGAGCGCCACGCTGGCCTACAAGCCGCAGGCCCCTGCCGAAGGCCTGGGCATCACTGGCTTCGATGTCGGCGTGAGCGTGGGCGGCACCCGCATCAAGAGCCACCGCATCGTCGAGCGCGCGACCGGCTCCGACAACGTGCCGAGCACGCTGCCCACCGTCACGCTGCGCGCGGACAAGGGCCTGCCCTTCGGCATCGATGTGGGCGGGTCCTACACCCTGATCCCCGGCACCTCGGTGCGCGCCCTGAGCGGCAACGTGAAGTGGGCCTTCATCGAAGGCGGCGTGCTGACCCCGGCGGTGGCCGTGCGCGCCTTCTACACGCAGACCAGCGGCCTGGGCGACATGAACCTGCGCAGCCAGGGCGTCGACCTGTCGGTGTCCAAGGGCTTTGCCAACGTGACCCCGTACGGCGGCGTGGGCCTGGTGCAGAGTCGCGCCTCCGACGACGCCGGCCGCTGGGCCCGCGAGCGCTACACCCAGACCCGTCTGTTTGCCGGTGTCAGCGTGAACCTGCTGCTCGTGAACCTGGCCTTCGAAGCCGATCGCACGGGCGACGCCACCAGCGCGAGCATCAAGGCCGGTCTGCGCTTCTGACCGGATCTACGGGCTCATTGAAGGCGCCGAACGCCGTCATTGAGCCAATTCAAAGGCCATGCTGTGCGAGGGGCCGCGAGCGCGCTAAAGTGATCGGCAGATTGCTTTGGTCGCGTTCCCCGCGACGCCGTCTCATTCCATTCAGGAGTCACACCGCATGGCCAAGTCCGACAAGAAGTCTTCCCCCAAAGCCGCCAAGGCGGTCCTCCCGCCTGTCGCTGCGGGCGGTGCGCCGATCGACATCGGCATCAGCGTCGAGCACCGCGCGGCCATTGCCAAGGGCCTGAACGGCCTGCTGGCCGACACCTTCACGCTCTACCTCACCACGCACAACTTCCACTGGAACGTGACGGGGCCGATGTTCAACACGCTGCACACCATGTTCATGGCGCAGTACACCGAACTCTGGAACGCGGTCGACCCGATTGCCGAGCGCATCCGCGCGCTCGGCTTCCCGGCCATGGGCTCGTTCGCCGATTTCGGCGGCATCAGCACGCTGCCGGATGCGCCCACCACGCCGCCCAAGGCGAAGGAGATGATCCGCATTCTGGTGGACGGGCACGAGGCCGTGGCCCGCACAGCGCGCAGCCTGTACCCGCTGGTGGAAGAGGCCTCGGACGAGCCCACCGCCGACCTGCTGACGCAGCGCCTGGACGTGCATGAGAAGGCCGCCTGGATGTTGCGCTCGATGCTGGAAGAGTGAGACTGTGAACCCACCGCAGCGGGCGTGGCCTCAGACCAGCCCGTTGCGGATGGCGTAGACCGTCAGTTCGGAGTTGTTCGTCAGCCCGAGCTTTTCGAGCACGCGCGCCCGGTAGACGCTCACCGTCTTGGGGCTCAGCAGGAGCTGCTCGGCGATGTCCGACAGGCGCTTGCCCGAGGCGATCATCACCAGCGTCTGCAGTTCGCGGTCGGACAGCTTCTGGTGCAGGTCTTCCTGCGCCGGCGTGGTCAGGTTGTCGACCAGCATCTGCGCCATCTCGGGCGTGACGTACTTCTTGCCCTGCGCCACCGTGCGCACGGCCGCCACGATCTGCGCGGCGTCGCTGCCCTTGTTCAGATAGCCCGAGGCCCCGGCCTTCAGTGCGCGCATCGCGTACTGGTCCTCCGGGTACATCGAGACCACCAGCACCTTCAGCGTGCTGCCTTCTTCCTTGAGCACGTGCAGCACGTCCAGCCCGCTGCGGCCGGGCAGGTTGATGTCGAGCACCAGCACATCGCAGCTCTTGTCGCGCAACAGCGCGCGCAGCTCACCGTAATCGGCGGCCTCGCCCACCACCTCGATGTCGGCGGCATCGGCCAGCGTGTCGCGGATGCCGCGCCGGATCAGCGCGTGGTCGTCACAGAGTATGACTTTGATCATGTGCTCAGCCCCATACCGTGGGATCGTCGGGGTCCGTGTCGCTGGCCGGGGTGTCCGCGTCCAGGTTCGTGAACAGTTGGTCGATGAAGCCATTTTCCGGCCCTGACAGCGGGACGGAGAGGATCAGCGTGGTGCCGCCGGGGTTGCTGCTGATGTCGACCCAGCCACCCACCGTTTCCGCGCGTTCGTGCAGGCCGCGGATGCCGAAGGACCGGGCCTTGGCCAGGTCGTCGGCGCTCAGGCCTCGCCCATTGTCGGTGACTTCGATGGACAGCACGCCGCCGGCCTGCGTGACGTCGACGCTGACCTGCGTGGCCTGTGCGTGTTTGGAGACATTGGTGAGCGCCTCCTGCGCAAAGCGGTAGGCCACCAGCGGCACACCGGCCGGCAGCTCCAGCTGTTCCTGGCTGGTGCGGAAGCGCGCCTGCAGGCCGGTGCGCTTGCCGAACCGGTCCGTCATCCACTGCAGCGCGGGCACCAGGCCCTGCTCGAGGATGGCCGGTCGCAGGTTGTGCATGATGCGCTGGCTCGCCTCGTGGGCGTGGTTCACGGATTCCAGCGCCTGCTGTACCCGGTCTGCGATCTGGGCATTCGGCGCGTGGCGGGCGATCCACGCCAGATCGAACTTGATGGCGGTCAGCGCCCCGCCCACGTCGTCGTGGATTTCGCGGGCGATGGCGGCCCGCTCCTGCTCGATGCTGGTCTGCAGGTGCTGGGCCAGTTCGCGCAGTTGCTGCCGCGAGCGGCTCAGGGCCAGGTCGGCCCGCTGCTTGGCGATGCGGATGCGGTTGGCCTCGATGGCCAGCAGGGCGGCCGGCGCCAGTCGCGTCAGGTTGCTCTTGAGCAGGTAGTCGTTGGCGCCATTGCGCATGGCCTGCACGGCAATGTCCTCGCCGATCTCGCCCGAGACCAGGATGAAGGGCACCAGCTTGCCCAGCGCCCGGATCTTGTCCAGCGCGGCCAGCCCCGAGTAGCCCGGCAGGTTGTAGTCGGACAGGATCAGGTCCCAGTCTTCGTGCAGGGCGTCGGAGAGGGCCACCTCGGTGTCGATGCGGTGGATGTCGGCATTGATGCCACCGCGATGCAGGTGGATGGCGACCAGCGCCGCGTCCTCCTCGTTGTCCTCGATGTGCAGGACCTTCAGGCGCACCGGCGGCAGGCCGTCGGCACCCGACGCGGGCGCTACGGCGACAACAGGGGGCTGGGGTGTGAAATCGGACACGCGCTGCCTTCGATCCATGGATGAGTGCCTGGAATTGCCACGTGATTGTGAACAACTGGCGCCTTGAAATGCGAAAAATTCTAACAACCGGTTTAAGCCGGACCCTCACTGTGCCGATGACAGGGGGATCCTGGGTGTGCCGGGCACATCCTTCATCGCGTCGCCCTCGGATGGCGCGACACACAAACTGGTTGAGTGGAGCCACGATGAGTTACGACGAACCGGTCGCCAGCCCCCCTGCGGAGATGCCCCTCCTCCTCGCAGCGGAGTTGCAGGACCACCTGATGACGGCGTCCAACGACCTGGAGCGCCTGCAGCGACTTCTGGACGACGCCTGCGTCGTGCTCATGGAAGGTTTCCACGGGACGGCCGGGCAGCTCAGCGACGTGATCGACCAGGGGCATGCCATCACGCCGCACCTGGAAGAGGTGCGTCAGACCCTGTACCGCACGGTCACGGCCCTGCAGTTCCAGGACATGGCGACCCAGCTGATCGCCCACACCAACAACCGATTGCGCAATTGTGCCGACCAGATCGCGCGCGACGCCCTGGGCGACGACGACCCGGATGGCGCGGCGGTGGTGGCGGATGCCCCGATGAAACCCAACCCGGTGACCCAGGACGAGATGGACGCCGGGTCGGTCGAGTTGTTCTAAAGAATCCGTCCCATCTGTCGAAATCCCGTCAAGCGACTGGTTTCATTTTTTCCAGACAGCCGATCTGTCCTGTTATTCCAAGTACCGGAGAGCGACATGCATTCGATCCTTGCCGTCGACGATTCTGCGTCCATGCGCCAAATGGTTTCCTTTACCCTCAAGAGCGCCGGCTACAACGTCGTCGAGGCCGTGGACGGTCAGGATGCCTACGAGAAGGCCGGCGGCCGCAGCTTTGACTTGGTGCTGACCGACCAGAACATGCCCCGCATGGACGGCATCAGCCTGACCAAGAAGCTGCGCGAGAACCCGCAGTTCAAGACCACCCCCATCCTGATCCTGACGACCGAGTCGAGCGATCAGATGAAGCAGGCCGGGCGCGCGGCCGGCGCAACGGGTTGGCTGGTCAAGCCCTTCGACCCGAACAAGCTCATCGAGGTGATCCAGAAGGTCATCCGCTGACCTGACGCCGGGGCACACGGGCCCGCGCAGCGCACGACAATCTCCAGGAGCCTGACATGGCAGAGACCAGCACGGACAACAGCACTTCATCGGCCGGCATCGACCTGAGCCAGTTCTACCAGGTCTTCTTTGAAGAAGCCGGCGAGAACCTCGAGAACATGGAACAGCTCCTGCTGGAGCTGGACATCACTGCCGCCGACGACGAAGAGCTCAACGCCATTTTCCGTTGTGCGCACTCGATCAAGGGCGGCGCCGCCACGTTCGGTTTCAGCGACGTGGCCGAGCTGACGCACCAGATGGAGACGCTGCTGGACAAGCTGCGCCGCCATGAACTCGCGCCGACGGCCCCGATGGTCGACGTGCTGCTGCAGGCGGGCGATGCGCTCAAGGCCATGCTGGCGCGCCACCAGGGATCGGGTGGCGGCGAGGTGGACACGACCGAACTGCTGTTCCACATCCGTGCGATGGCGTCGGGCGAAGCGCCGGCCGCCGTGGCGGCGGCCCCGGTGGTTGCCGCGCCGGCCCTGTCCGCACCTGCGCCGGCGCCTGCCGAGGTGGCATCGGCTTCTGCGGCGGCAGCCCCCACTTCGGGCCCGCGCACTGTCGAACTGCGCGTCGGCCCCCTGGCCGACCCTTCGCAGGCCGACAACCTGGTGGACCTGTTCAAGGAAATCACCGACCTCGGCACGATCGAGCCGTTGCCCGATGACGCGGCGCTGGCCGGTCTGCGCCGCTTCAAGGTGAGCACCGCCGCCGCCGAGTCCGAACTGCTGGACCTGTTCACCTTCCATGTGGCCCGCGAGCAGGTCAGCTTCGTGGCCCTCGCGGAGGCCGGTGCCGCAGCGGCTCCGGCGGTCGATCCGGGCTACGGCTTCTTCGACGAGCCCGCACCGGTCGCGGCGGCGCCCGCAGCCCCGGCGGCCGAGAAGGGCTACGGCTTCTTCGACAACGCGCCGGGTGCCCCGGAAGCACCGGCGCCTGCCCCCGTCGCGGTTGAAGTGGCCAAGCCCGCACCGGCCCCCAAGCCGGCGCCTGTGGCGGCCAAGGCCGAGAAGCCGCACGCCGGCCTCGAAGCCTCGACCATCCGCGTCTCGGTCGAGAAGGTCGACCAGCTCATCAACCTGGTGGGCGAACTGGTGATCACCCAGGCCATGCTGGCCCAGAACAGCCGTGGCCTCGACCCGGTTGTCTACCAGCAGCTGGTCTCGGGCCTGACCGATCTGGATCGCAACACCCGCGACCTGCAGGAAGCGGTCATGTCGATCCGGATGATTCCGATGTCGACGGTGTTCAGCCGCTTCCCGCGCATGCTGCGCGACCTGGCCAACAAGCTGGGCAAGAAGGTCGAGCTGGTCACGCAGGGTGAAGCCACCGAACTGGACAAGGGCCTGGTCGAGAAGATCACCGACCCGCTCACCCACCTGGTGCGCAACAGTTGCGACCATGGCATCGAGATGCCGGACGACCGCCTCGCCAAGGGCAAGCCGGAAGTGGGCACCATCACACTGGCGGCCTCGCACCAGGGCGGCTCCATCGTGATCGAAGTGCGCGACGATGGCCGCGGCCTGTCGCGCGAGAAGCTGCTGAAGAAGGCCCGTGAGAAGGGCATCGACGCACCGGACACGATGACCGACCAGGAGGTGTGGAACCTGATCTTCGCACCGGGCTTCTCGACCGCCGACGAAGTGACCGACGTGTCGGGCCGCGGTGTCGGCATGGACGTGGTCAAGAAGAACATCACCTCGCTGGGTGGCACGGTCGAGATCGATTCGGCCGAAGGCTACGGCATGCGTGTGGCGGTGCGCCTGCCGCTGACGCTGGCCATCATGGACGGCATGAGCGTGGGCGTGGGCGAAGAGGTCTACATCCTGCCGCTGTCGTCGGTGGTCGAGTCCTTCCAGGTCAGCCCCGAGATGGTCAAGACGATCGGCGGCTCCGGCCGCGTGGTCGAGGTCCGCGAGGAATACATGCCGGTGATCGAACTGGAGAAGGTGTTCCAGGTGCCCCGTTTCGACTGGGAGCACAACAGCGGGATCATGGTGGTGGTCGAGGCCGAAAGCGGGCGCGTGGCCCTGCTGGTCGACGAGCTGCTCGGCCAGCAACAGGTCGTGGTCAAGAACCTCGAATCGAACTACCGCAAGGTCAATGACGTGTCGGGCGCCACCATCATGGGTGACGGCCGCGTGGCCCTGATCCTGGACGTCGGCAGCCTCGTGCGCCGCTCGCGTCACTGATCCGGGCTTGTAGAGAAGGAGACATTCCCATGGGCATGATGGAAAAACTGGACGTGCAGACCGATCTGGCACGCGAGTACCTGACCTTCCGCCTCGGTGACGAGGAGTACGGGATCGACATCCTGAAGGTGCAGGAAATCCGCGGTTACGAGAACCCGACCCGCATTGCCAACGCGCCCCACTTCCTGAAGGGCGTGGTGAACCTGCGCGGCACCATCGTGCCGATCGTGGACCTACGCCTGCGCTTCGGTTGCAGTTCGGCCGAGTACAACGCCTTCACGGTGTCCATCGTGCTGCACATCGGGCAGCGCACCATCGGCACGGTGGTGGACTCGGTGAGCGACGTGATGGAGATTCCGGCCGAGGCCATCCGTCCGGCGCCCGAGATGAGCTCCGCCATCGACGCCACCTACATCAAGGGCCTGGCCCAGGTGGGCGAGCGCATGGTGATCCTGCTCGACATCGAGAGCATGCTGATGAGCGAAGACATGGGGCTCATCGACTGAGCCCGTCAGGCGTCACCGCAAAAGCAGAGGCCCGGTCATGCCGGGCCTTTTTCTTTGCGTCCGACGCGATGCCTGCGTCAGAGTGATGTCGCCAGGTCCAGCTCGCGCACGGCCTCGGCCACCAGTCGGTCCAGTGCCGACAGCGGCACGGCCAGCCGGGCCTCGGCGTCCGGCACGCTTTCGCGCAGCGGCGCCCACACGGGCGCAGGCCAGCGCCCATCCCAGTCGAAGCGGGCAATCACGTGCCAGTGCAGGTGCGGCACCACATTGCCCAGCGAGGCCAGGTTCACCTTGGTGGGCTGCAGGTGCTCGCGCAGCACGGTTTCCACCTTGGCCACTGCCTGCATGAGGTGGCTGCGGTCTGCGGGCGGCAGGTCCGTCCACTCGGCCACGTGGTCGTTCCAGACCACGCGGTAGAACGCCGGATGCTCGGGCTCGGTGGCCCGGATCACCCGCAGCTTCACGCCACGGTGAACCAGCAGCCCACCGTCCTGCATGCACAGTTCGCAGCCGACGAGTCGGCCCGGATCGCGTTGGCCCATGGTCAGACCAGCACGCGCTCGATGCCGCCGGCGTTGGCCCGGTCGACGTACTCACGCATCCAGTTCTCGCCCAGGATCTGCCTGGCCATCTCGACCACGATGTAGTCGGCTTCCAGCAGGCCGTTCTGCGTGTCTTCACCATAGCGGGTGAGGCCTTGCAGGCACGACGGGCAGGATGTCAGGATCTTGACGTTGTCCTTCGGGCCCACCAGACCCTGGTCGCGCAGGGCCGCCTCGCCCTTGCGCACTTCCTCGGTCTTGCGGAAGCGCACCTGGGTGGAGATGTCCGGCCGGTTGACCGCGAAGGTGCCCGATTCGCCGCAGCAGCGCTCCGACTTGATCACGCCATCGCCCACCAGCGCCTTGACCGTCTTCATCGGGTCCTGGAGCTTCATCGGCGTGTGGCAGGGGTCGTGGTACAGGAAGGCGCCCTTGCCCTGCAGGGTGATGCCTTTTTCGAGCAGGTACTCGTGGATGTCGATGATGCGGCAGCCCGGGAAGATCTTGTCGAACTGGTAACCCTGCAGCTGGTCATAGCAGGTGCCGCAGCTCACCACCACCGTCTTGATGTCCAGGTAGTTCAGCGTGTTGGCCACGCGGTGGAACAGCACCCGGTTGTCGGTGATCATCTTCTCGGCGGTGTCGGCCTGGCCGGCGCCGCGCTGGGGGTAGCCGCAGCACAGGTAGCCCGGGGGCAGCACCGTCTGCACGCCGGCATGCCACAGCATGGCCTGCGTGGCCAGCCCCACCTGGCTGAACAGGCGCTCGGAGCCGCAGCCGGGGAAGTAGAACACCGCCTCGGTGTCGGCCGTGGTCTGCTTCGGGTCACGGATGATGGGGACGTAGTTCTTGTCCTCGATGTCCAGCAGCGCGCGCGCGGTCTTCTTCGGCAGGCCACCCGGCATCTTTTTGTTGATGAAGTGGATGACCTCTTCCTTCAACGGGGCCTTGCCATGGGTGGCCGGCGGCGCGCTCGTCTGCTTGCGCGCGGCCAGCTTGAGCACGTCGTTGGCCATGCGCTGCAGCGGCATCGCCACATCGACCACGGCGCTGCGCACGAACTTGATCGTCTGCGGGTTCGTGGCATTGAGCATCAGCATGCCGGCTGCCGCCGCGGGACGGAAGCTCTTCTTGCCCATCTTGGTCAGCAGACTGCGCATCGCCATCGACACGTCACCGAAGTCGATGTTGACGGGGCAGGGCGTCACGCACTTGTGGCAGACCGTGCAGTGGTCGGACACGTCCTCGAACTCGGCCCAGTGCTTGATCGACACGCCGCGGCGCGTCTGCTCTTCGTACAGGAAGGCCTCGATCAGCAGCGAGGTGGCCAGGATCTTGTTGCGCGGGCTGTAGAGCAGGTTGGCGCGCGGCACGTGGGTGGCGCACACCGGCTTGCACTTGCCGCAGCGCAGGCAGTTCTTGAAGCTCTCGGCGATGTCGCCGATGTCGCTCTGCTGCATGATCAGCGACTCGTGGCCCATCAGCCCGAACGACGGGGTGTAGGCCTCGGTCAGGTCGGCGGCGTGCACGTCGTCGCCCAGCGCGCGCAGGGCCTGGCCGCGCAGCAGCTTGCCCTTGTTGAAGCGGCCTTCCGGGTCGACCTTCTGCTTGTAGGCCGTGAAGTTGGCCATCTCCTCGTCGGTCAGGAACTCGAGCTTGGTGATGCCGATGCCGTGTTCGCCCGAGATGACGCCGTCCAGCGAACGCGCCAGCTGCATGATGCGCGCCACGGCTTCGTGCGCCGTCTGCAGCATCTCGTAGTTGTCGCTGTTGACCGGGATGTTGGTGTGCACGTTGCCGTCACCGGCGTGCATGTGCAGGGCCACCCACACGCGGCCGCGCAGCACCTGCTTGTGGATGCGCTTGAGCTCGTCGACCACGCCGCCGAGCACCATGCCGTTGAACACCTTGGCCAGCTCGTCGCGCACTTCGCGCTTCCAGCTCACGCGCACCGACCAGGTCTGCAGCAGGTTGAAGACCGTGTCGCCCGCCTGCGGGGCGTAGCGGCCATCGCGGTGCTGGGTGTAGCCCAGGGCGGCCAGGCGGTCGTCCACCTCGGCCAGCGGGGTGTCGAGCTGGTCGTGCAGGAAGGTCCAACGCGCGCGCACCTCGGCCAGATGGGCCTGGGCCGCGGCGATCTTCTCTTCCAGCTGCTCGGCGGTCGGCAGCTCGATCGGGTCTTCGGCCTTGCGCAGCGCGGCGGCCACGGTCAGGCGGCCGCTGCCGAAGAAGGCGTCGATGGCATCCAGCAGCGCGAGCTTGTTGCGCAGGCTCAGCTCGATGTTGATGCGCTCGATGCCCAGCGTGTACTCGCCCATGCGCGGCAGCGGGATCACGACGTCTTCGTTCACCTTGAAGGCGTTCGTGTGCTTGGCGATGGCGGCGGTGCGTTTGCGGTCGGCCCAGAACTTCTTGCGGGCGTCGGCGCTGACGGCCACGAAGCCTTCACCCGAGCGGCCGTTGGCCAGGCGGATGACTTCGCTGGTGGCGCGCGCCACGCGGTCTTCGTCGTCACCGACGATGTCGCCGATCAGGACCATCTTGGGCAGGCCCGAGCCGCCCACATTGCGCTTGCTCTTGGTGGCGTAGCCCACGGCGCGCAGGTAACGGTCGTCGAGGTGCTCCAGGCCGGCCAGGATGGCGCCGCCCGGCTGCTTCATCTCCTCGAACATGAAGTCCTTGATGTCGACGATCGACGGCACGCATTCCGTCGGGTTGCCGAAGAACTCCAGGCACACCGTGCGCACGTGCTTGGGCATGCGGTGCACGACCCAGCGCGCGCTGGTGATCAGGCCGTCGCAGCCTTCCTTCTGGATGCCGGGCAGGCCGGCCAGGAACTTGTCGGTGACGTCCTTGCCCAGGCCTTCCTTGCGGAAGACGCTGCCGGGGATGACCAGGGTTTCGGTGCGCAGCGGTGTCTTGCCGTCGGCCGCAAAGTAGTGCAGCTCGAAGCGGGCTTCGGCCACGTCGTGGATCTTGCCCAGGTTGTGGTCGATGCGGACCACTTCCAGCCACTCGGCATCGGGCGTGACCATGCGCCACGAGGCGAGGTTGTCCAGCGCGGTGCCCCACAGCACGGCCTTCTTGCCGCCCGCGTTCATCGCGATGTTGCCGCCGATGCAGCTGGCCTCGGCCGAGGTCGGGTCGACCGCGAAGACGTAGCCGCCACGCTCGGCCGCATCGGCCACGCGCTGGGTGACGACGCCGGCGCCGGTCCAGATGGTGGGCACCTTGTGCGCCACGCCGGGCAGGTCGACCAGCTCGACCTCGGTCATCTGTTCGAGCTTTTCGGTGTTGATCACCGCGCTCTTCCAGGTCAGCGGCACGGCGCCGCCGGTGTAGCCGGTGCCACCCCCGCGCGGGATGATGGTGAGCCCGAGTTCGACGCAGCCCTTGACCAGCGCGGCCATTTCGGCCTCGGTGTCCGGCGTCAAGACGACAAAGGGGTACTCGACGCGCCAGTCGGTGGCGTCCGTCACGTGCGAGACGCGGCTCAGGCCGTCGAACTTGATGTTGTCGCCGCGGGTGACCTTGCGCAGGACACGCGTGGTGCGCTCGCGCAGGGCGCCCATCTCGTCGAAGGCGCGCGCGAAGCGGTCCACGGCCACACGGGCCGCATCCAGCAGCTCGGCCACGAGCTTGTCGCGCGAGGCGTCGGCGCTCGGCGTGCGGCGCTTGTCGACCTCGCCGAGGCGGTGATGCAGGGCGTCGATCAGCTGACCGCGGCGCTTGGGGTTGTCCAGCAGGTCGTCCTGCAGATAGGGGTTGCGCTGCACCACCCAGATGTCGCCCAGGACCTCGTAGAGCATGCGGGCCGAGCGGCCTGTCTGGCGCTCGGTGCGCAGCTGGCTCAGAACCTCCCAGACGCGCTGGCCCAGCAGACGCTGGACAATTTCGCGATCCGAGAAGGAGGTGTAGTTGTAGGGGATCTCGCGCAGGCGGGGCTGGCCGGCGGCGTGAGCGTCGGCGGCCTGGGCGGTCATGTGGGTCAGCTCGGTCAGTGCGTTCATGCGGGCGCCAGGTGCGAAGTGCCTGATACAGAAAAGATGAACGCGCCTGGGGCCGGGGGTGCACCCAGGCACGTTGTCCAGTGGGGGTGGTTTTCGCGCCTGAGGCGAGATGGTACCGCACCCCTATCCCCCATGCGCCAGAAATGGGCACTCCTCACGGCCTTGTGGCGGGCTTTGCCCCGGGCGCAGAATGGCTATCCTGACTGTCATGCGATGTTTCTCTCCGGCGGCCGAGGCTGGTGGCGAAGGGGCATCCCCGTTCCACCGGTCTCTTATCAAGCAGTCATGAGCCCTTCTTCCCGATCGACCCCCGCCTGGCCCTATCCCTGCTGGATCGCCCACCGTGGTGCCGGCAAGCTGGCGCCGGAAAACACCCTCGCGGCCTTCCGCATGGGGGCCGAGCACGGGTTTGCCATGTTCGAATGCGATGTGAAGCTCAGCGCCGACGGTGAGCCTTTCCTGCTGCACGACGCGGAACTCGATCGCACCACGAACGGGCAGGGCCTGGCCGGCGCACAGCCCTGGGATGCGCTGTCCCGCCTGGATGCGGGCAGCTGGCACGGGCGCATGTACGCCGGCGAGCCGCTGCTGCGTCTGGAGGCGCTCTCGCGCTGGCTGCAGTCGCTCGGCCTGCTGGTCAACCTCGAGATCAAACCCACCCCGGGTGACGAACAGCGCACCGGTCGCGTCGTCGCCGAACATGTGGCACGGCTCTGGGCCCACGCCCACGTGAAGCCCTTGCTGAGCTCCTTCAGTGTCGAAGCGCTGCGGGCGGTGCAGCGCACGTGCCCGGACCTGCCCCGCGCACTGCTGCTCGAGCGCTGGGCGGTCGATGGTGTCAAGCTGGCCCTCGACCTGGGCTGTCAGGCCATCGTCGTGCACCACCCCGAACTGGATCGCGAACGCATCCGCGCGGCGCAGGCGGCTGGCCTGAAGGTGCTGACCTACACCGTCAACGAGCCGGGCCAGGCGGCGGCGCTGTGGCTGTCGGGGCTGGACGGTTTGATCACCGACCGTGTGGACACCTTCGAGCCGCAGGCGCGCCTGGGCGCCAACCCTGCGCGGCTGATGACGCTGGCGGCCGACGCACTGGCTGTCTGAGCGGCGGCCCCAGGCGCGGGATGCCCCCGAAGTAAAACGGCGACCTTGCGGGGTCGCCGTTTTGCTTGGTGCGTGCGGGGAGCGTCAGGCCAGTGCGGCCAGCAGCTTGTCGTGGATGCCGCCGAAACCGCCGTTGCTCATGCACAGGATCTGGTCGCCGGGGCGCGCCACCTTGGTGACCTTGGCCACCAGCGCGTCGATGGTGTCGGCCACCACGGCGCGTGCGCCCATCTCGGCCAGCGCCTCATTGGCGTCCCAGCCCAGGCCGCCGCTGTGGCAGAAGGCCAGGTCGGCCTCTTCCAGCGACCACGGCAGCAGCGCCTTCATGGTGCCCAGCTTCATGGTGTTGGAGCGCGGCTCGAACACCGCCAGGATGCGCGCATCCGGCCCTACCTTGCGGCGCAGGCCGTCCACCGTGGTGCGGATGGCCGTCGGGTGGTGGGCGAAGTCGTCGTACACGGTGATGCCGCGCACGTCGCCGCGGTGTTCCAGGCGGCGCTTGACGTTGGCGAACTGCCCCAGCGCCTCGCACGCCTGCTGCGGCGTCACGCCGACGTGTTCGGCGGCGGCAATGGCGGCCAGCGCGTTCATCTGGTTGTGCTCGCCCAGCAGCGCCCACTCCACGCGGCCCACCAGCACGCCGGCCTTGAGCACGTCAAAAGCATGGGGCTCGCCGCGGGCGCGGAAGCCCGGCGTGTCGCCGCGCACGCCGAAGCGGGCCACGTCGCTCCAGCAACCGCGGTCCAGCACGCGCTGCAGGGCCTCTTCACGCGCATTGACAACCAGCCGGCCGCCTGCCGGCACGGTGCGCACCAGGTGGTGGAACTGGGTCTCGATGGCGGCCAGGTCGGCAAAGATGTCGGCGTGGTCGAACTCGAGGTTGTTGAGCACCGCCGTGCGCGGGCGGTAGTGCACGAACTTGCTGCGCTTGTCGAAGAAGGCCGTGTCGTACTCGTCGGCCTCGATGACAAAGGGGTGGCCGCTGGCCGGGCGCGTTTCGGTGCGGGTGTCGCCCAGACGGGCCGACACGCCGAAGTTCTGGGGCACGCCGCCCACCAGAAAGCCCGGCTGCCTGCCGGCGTATTCCAGGATCCAGGTCAGCATCGACGTGGTCGTCGTCTTGCCGTGCGTGCCGGCCACGGCCAGCACATGGCGACCCTGCAGCACGTTCTCGCTGAGCCACTGCGGGCCGCTGGTGTAGGGCAGCCCCCCGTCCAGAATGGCTTCCATCAGCGGGTTGCCCCGGCTGACGACGTTGCCGATCACGAACAGGTCGGGCTTCAGCGCAAGCTGGTCCACCGTGTAGCCTTCGATCAGCTCGATGCCCAGGGCACGGAGCTGATCGCTCATCGGTGGGTAGACGCCGGCGTCGCAGCCGGTCACGCGGTGGCCCGCTTCACGGGCCAGGGCGGC
The DNA here is from genome assembly GCF_003100395.1 of Aquabacterium olei. Lineage (NCBI taxonomy): Bacteria > Pseudomonadati > Pseudomonadota > Betaproteobacteria > Burkholderiales > Sphaerotilaceae > Aquabacterium > Aquabacterium olei. The sequence goes on along the minus strand of NZ_CP029210.1, from coordinate 2,885,235 downwards.
CACGCCACCCATGAAGGTGCCGCAGATGCCAAGGATGTGGATGTGCATGGCGCGCATTGTAGGCAGCGCACCCGGGCCCCACCGTGCTTCTGAATGCAAAGGCCACCCGCTGTGGGGTGGCCCTGGGCTGAAAGGACGAGGGCCGGGAAGCCCTCAGGCCGTTTCAGAGTTGGCGAAAGGCATTGGCCGCAGCCGCCACCGTGTCGGCAATGTCCTGCTCGGTGTGTGCCGCGCTCACGAAGCCCGCTTCGTACATGGCCGGGGCCAGGTACACGCCCTGGTCCAGCATCAGGTGGAAGAAGCGGTTGAACGTGTCGGTGCCGCGCGCCATCACGGCCTGGTAGTGCTGCGGCAGCTCGGGCGCGAAGAAGAAGCCGAACATGCCGCCCTGGCTGTCGGTGCAGAAGTCGATGCCGGCGGCCTGGGCGGCGCCGTCCAGGCCGGACATCAGGCTGCGGGTGCGTTCGCCGAGCGCGTCGAAGAAGCCGGGCTGGCCGATGAGCCTGAGCGTGGTCAGGCCGCAGGCCGTGGCCACCGGGTTGCCCGACAGCGTGCCAGCCTGGTAGACCGGGCCCAGCGGGGCCAGCTTGGACATGATGGCCCGGGTGCTGGCAAATGCGGCCAGCGGCATGCCGCCGCCGATGACCTTGCCGAACACACTGATGTCCGGGCGGAAGCCGGGGATGGCCTGCGCATACAGGCTCTGCGCGCTGCCCAGGGCCACGCGGAAGCCGCTCATCACCTCGTCGAACACGAACAGCGCGCCATGCTGGTCGCACAGCTCGCGGATGCGTTTCACGAAGGGCACGCTGGCGCGCACGAAGTTCATGTTGCCGGCGATCGGCTCGATCATCACGCAGGCGATCTCATCGCCCTGGGTGGCAAACGCCTGCTCGATCTGCTCGATGTTGTTGTACTCGAGGACCAGCGTGTGCTGCACCACCTCGGGGGGCACGCCGGCGCTGGTGGGGTGGCCGAAGGTGGCCAGACCTGATCCGGCCTTGACCAGCAGGGCGTCGGCGTGGCCGTGGTAGCAGCCCTCGAACTTGATCAGCTTGCTGCGGCCAGTGACGCCGCGCGCCAGGCGGATGGCGCTCATGCCGGCTTCGGTGCCCGAGCTGACCAGGCGCACCTGTTCGGCGCTGGGCACGTGGGCCAGGATGGCCTCGGCCAGTTCGACCTCGCGCTCGGTGGGGGCGCCGAACGAGAAACCGTCGACGGCCGCCTTCTGCACGGCCTCGAGCACGTCGGGGTGACCGTGGCCCAGGATCATCGGACCCCACGAGCCGATGTAGTCGATGTAGCGGGTGCCTTCGGCATCCCACATGTAGGCGCCCTGGGCACGCTGGATGAAACGGGGCGTGCCGCCGACGGCGCGGAAGGCGCGCACGGGCGAGTTCACGCCGCCCGGGATGACGCGCTGGGCGCGCTCGAACAGCTGGGTGTTAGTGGACATGGCGGGAAGAAGGCGGTGTCGTGGTGTCGTCGAGCGTAGGACCCTGTTCCGGGGCGGCTTCGCCCTCGGCGGGTTGCTCGCCGGGCGGCAGGGCCCAGAAGAAGCGGTCGGGGACGACGCCGCCCATACCGGGGCGGAAGCCGGCGTCCAGGGCCTGGTCGAGGAAGCTCAGCGCCTCGGACACGGCGACGTCGAGCTCGGTGCCCGACGACAGGATGGCGGCCAGCGCAGCCGAGAGCGTGTCGCCGGCGCCCACGAAGGCGGTGTCGAAGCGCTCGAAGCGCTCGCCGCACAGCGCACCCTGAGGGGAGGCCAGCACGTTGTCGATGAACTGGTCGGGCAGCTGGATGCCGGTGACGAGCACATAGTCGGCACCCAGTTCGCCGGCGGCCACGGCCAGCTCGCGTGCGGAAGGCTGGCGCTCGGCGTCCCACTCGGGCAGCAGGAAGTCGGTCAGCGTCTTGTGGCTGCCGACCAACACCCGCGTGGCAGGCAGGATGAGTTCGCGGAAGGCATCCAGGTAGGCCATCTGCGGGTCTTCGTCCATCCACGACAGGTTGGGGAGGAAGGACACGAGCGGCACGTCGGAGTAATCCGACAGGATCTCGGCCACGGCACTGACCCCCTCGGCGCTGCCCAGAAAGCCCACCTTCCAGGCGGCAATGGTGCAGTCTTCGAGGATGGAGCGGGCCTGATCGACCACGGCATCGGGGTCGATCTCGTGCGACTCGAACACTTCGGCTGTGTCGCGGATCAGCAGGCTGGTGACCACCGGCAGGGCGTGGGCGCCCATGGCGGCAATCGTGGCAATGTCTGCGCCGATGCCGGACGCACCGCTCGGGTCATTGGCATTGAAGCTCAGGACGCATGCCGGCGCACCGGAATCCTGTTCGCCGGCAACCGGGGCGGTTTCAGCGCTGTTCTGGGGTGAATTCATGCGTTCAACGGTATCTCAGATGGGCGGGCCGTGCCCACAAACCCTGGGATTCGCCGGGGCGGGGGGTGGCTACAATCGGCCCATTGTATTCAAGCTGAACTTGCAGACGTGACCGAATTCCGAACCTGGATGTGCCTGATCTGTGGCTGGATTTATGACGAGGCCGCCGGCGTGCCGGAAGAAGGCATTCCCGCCGGAACCCGCTGGGAAGATGTGCCGATGAACTGGGTGTGCCCGGAATGTGGCGCCCGCAAGGAAGACTTTGAGATGGTTCAGGTCTGACGATCTCCGGCCGATATAAGCTGTGACCACGACGACCCGCCCACGATGCGGGTCTCGAAGTTTGGAGGAGCGGGTCCGTGTCTGAAATGGAAAACAGCGTCAGGAAGGTGCTCGTCATCGACGACAGCAACACCATCCGGCGCAGCGCCGAAATCTTCCTGAAGCAGGGTGGCTATGAGGTCGTGCTGGCCGAAGACGGCTTCGACGCCCTCTCGAAAGTGAACGACCACGCGCCGGATGTCATCTTCTGCGACATCCTGATGCCGCGGCTCGATGGCTACCAGACGTGCGCCATCATCAAGCGCAATCCGCGTTTTGCCCGCACGCCCGTGATCATGCTGTCCTCCAAGGATGGCCTGTTCGACAAGGCGCGTGGCCGCATGGTGGGGTCACAGGACTATCTGACCAAGCCGTTCACGAAAGACCAGCTGCTGCAGGCCGTCTCCCAGTACATGGGCGCCTGATGTGAGCGCCGCGTGTCGTCATCCGGCGCGCTGGTAATGTTTGGAAACATATGCGGCCACGGCCTTGTGGCAGCCTGTGGTGTGTTGAGGTAATTGCATGCCGATCCAGAAAATACTGCTTGTCGACGATTCCAAGACCGAATTGCACGTGCTGTCCGACCTGCTGACCAAAAAGGGTTACCAGGTCCGCACGGCCGAAAACGGCGAAGAGGCGCTGCGCCGTCTGCAGGAAGACAAGCCCGACCTGATCCTGATGGACGTTGTGATGCCCGGCCAGAACGGCTTCCAGCTCACGCGCACCATCACCCGCGATCCGCAGTACGCGTCGATCCCGGTGATCATCTGCTCCAGCAAGAATCAGGAAACCGACCGCGTCTGGGGCATGCGCCAGGGCGCGCGCGACTACGTGGTCAAGCCCGTGAACCCGGAAGAGCTGCTGTCGAAGATCAAGGCCTTCGGCTGAGAGGGCAGGGCACATGGCCAACAAGGAAGCCCTTCGGGAACTGCAGCAGCGCCTGGCCGACCGCCTGCAGAAGGTGCGTCAGCAGGCGCCCACGCGAAACTGGCTGGCCGTCGAGATGGCCGGGCACGGGTTCCTGCTGCCGCTGGACCAGGCCGGCGAGATCTTCCCGCTGGGCGCCGTCCAGACGGTGCCGCACAGCCAGCCCTGGTTTCTTGGCGTGGCCAACCTGCGCGGCCAGCTTCATGGTGTGGTCGACCTCAGCGGCTTCCTCGGACTGAGCCGGCGCACACCGCGCCTGCCCACCGAGCAGCAGGCCCGTGACGCAGGGCGGCTCATTGCGTTCAACCACACCCTGCAGGTCAACGCCTGCCTGCTGGTGGATCGCCTGCTGGGCCTGCGCCAGGCCGGTGCGATGCAGCCCACCGAGCGAGGCCGCAGCGCGCCGCACTTTGTGGTCCAGGAGCTGGCCGACCCCCAGGGCCGCGTCTGGTACGAGCTGGACCTGGCCGCACTCGCGTCCGACGATGCGTTTCTCAAGATCGATGCCTGAGCGCCACCCCGCGCAGCAGGCACACCCGTAGTCAGTTTGGAGCAAGTTCACATGAGTTTCCTGAGTCGTATCAAGGAGCTGGGCAAGCCACGTGAAGAGGACGAAGTCCAGCCCGAGGCCCTCAGCGCCGATGGACTGGTGGTGGCGTCGGGCGTCCAGACTGTGGACACGCAGTCGGCGCAGTCGACCCTCCAGCCCGGCGGCACCACGGCCGACTCGGTGATTTCCGAGGCCGCGCCGTCGGAGTTCCCGGCGGACTACCTCGACAACCGCCGTCGCGACGACGCCATGGACGGCGCCAGCCTGGAGCCACAGTCCGGGCTGCCGCTGGTGGGCCACCTCCGCCTCGACCGCCAGCAGCGTGTGCTCGGCGGCGCGCTGGCCGTCGGCGTGCTGGGCCTGATGCTCAGCGCCTTTCTGTCGGTGAACTCTGCCGACCGCCGTGCCGCGCAGACCGGGGCCACCGGCCAGGCGCTGATGCAGTCGCAGCGGCTGGCGAAGTCGGTGTCCCAGGCGCTGGTGGGTCGTGCTCAGGCCTTCTCGGAAGTGTCCGAGAGCGCCAAGGTGCTGGCGGCGAACGTGCGGGGTCTGGCCAAGGGAGACAGCACGCTGGGCCTCAGCGAGGTGTCCGGCGGTGCCCGCGAGGCGCTGACGCCCCTGCTGCAACTGGTCGACCGTGCCGAGAAGAACGCGAACTTCGTGTTGTCGCAGAAGCAGACGCTGACGCAGGTGAGCCAGGCGCTGCGCGAGGTCAACGCCCAGTCTTCGGAACTGCTGGACCTGGCCGAAGGCATCGCCACCGCCCGCCTCGAAAAGGGCGGTGTGCCCCCGGCCGAATCGCTGGCGCTGAACCAACTCGTGATGCTGACGCAGCGCATCGGCAAGTCGGCCAACGAATTCCTGACGGTGGAAGGTGTGTCGACCGAGGCCGTGTTCCTGCTGGGCAAGGACCTCAACGCCTTCAAGGAACTCGGCGAAGGCCTGCTGTCGGGCAACGCCGAGCTGCAACTGAGCGCCGCGCGCGACCCGGCGCTGCGCGAGCAGCTGGAAGCGCTGCTGAAGATCTTCGAACGCACACGCACCCAGTCGACCTTCATCCTGGGTTCGCTGCAGGGTCTGGTGGCCGCCCGTGATGCCCAGGTGGCCGTCATCGACGACTCCGAGCCGCTGCGCAAGGGCCTGGAAGAGGTGCAGAAGCGCCTGAACGACGGCGCTGGCATCGGCGGCCTGAACGTCGCCATGATTCTGGTCTTCTTGCTGGCCACGGCCGCCTCCGCCTGGGGCCTGCTGCGCGTCTTCCTGACCGACCAGCGCCACCGCGCTCGCATCGCCGAGTTCCAGCGCCAGGAGGCCGAGCGTCAGGAGCGCGAAGCCAAGCGCGTGAACGACGCCAACCAGGCGGCCATTCTGCGGCTGATGAACGAACTGCAGATGGTGGCTGAAGGCGACCTGACACAGCAGGCCACCGTGACCGAAGACATCACGGGCGCGATCGCTGACTCGGTGAACTTCACGGTGGAAGAGCTGCGCACCCTGGTGGCGCAGGTGCAGGGCACGGTGCAGCGGGTGACCGAGACGACGGTGCAGGTGGATGCGACGTCGACCGAACTGCTGGCCGCCTCCGACGAGCAGCTGCGCGAGATCCGCGAAACCGGTGAATCGGTGCTGCAGATGGCCGGCCGAATCAACGAGGTGTCGGCACAGGCCCAGCATTCCGCTGAAGTGGCGCGCCAGTCGCTGGATGCCGCTGACCAGGGCCTGCAGGCTGTGCAGAACGCCATCGGCGGTATGAACACCATCCGCGAGCAGATCCAGGAAACCTCCAAGCGCATCAAGCGGCTGGGCGAGTCGTCGCAGGAAATCGGCGAAATCACCGAGCTGATCTCGGACATTACCGAACAGACGAACGTGCTGGCGCTGAACGCCGCCATCCAGGCCGCCTCGGCCGGTGAAGCCGGTCGTGGCTTCTCGGTGGTGGCCGAAGAAGTGCAGCGTCTGGCCGAACGCTCGGCCGACGCGACCCGTGAGATTGCCGCGCTGGTGCGCACCATTCAGACCGACACCCAGGACGCCGTGGCCGCCATGGAGCGCTCCACGCAAGGGGTGGTGGAAGGGGCCCGGCTGTCTGACGCCGCCGGTTCGGCGCTGGGTGACATCGACCGCGTGTCGCGCCGCCTTGCTGAACTGATCGAGCAGATCTCGTCGCAGGCGTTGAAGGAGGCCGAGTCCGCCAACGTGGTGGTGGCCAACATCCAGCACATCTTCGCGGTGACGGAGCAGACCGGTGAAGGCACGCGGTCGACGACGCAGCTCGTGCGCGAGCTGTCCAAGACCGCTGAAGAACTGCAGCAATCGGTGGCCCGATTCAAGATCGCTCCCTGACCCGACCCGGGATGACGCATGGACAACCTGCACGAAGACGCCCCGCTTGCCTCGGATGACCTGAGCGCCCTGGCCTGGGTGCATGAGGAGCTCCGCAAGTCGCTGGATGCCGCGCACAAGGCGCTGCACCGTGTGCTGAAGGATTCGGCGGCCGCGGGGCTGTCCGACCTCGACGCGCTCGACCCGGCTGTACTGCGCACGGCGCGCCAGCAGATTCATCAGGGCGTCGGGGCGCTGGAGCTGGCCGGGCTGTCCGCGGGCGCCACGCTGCTGCGCGCCAGCGAGGCGGTGGTGCAGAAGTTCGTGAACCGGCCGCAGGCCATCACCGAAGACGCGGTGCGCGATGTCGAAAGGGGCTCGTTCGCCCTGCTCGACTACATCGGCCGCAAACTGGCGGGCAAGCCCGTGTCGGCGCTGGCGCTGTTCCCGCAATACGAGGCGCTGGCCACCCGGGCGGGCGGGCCGCTGCCGCGGCCGACCGATCTGTGGAGCCAGGACTGGCCCACGGTGTCCCTCGAAGCGCCGCTGGCGCCGCCGGACGACGTGTCGCCGCGCCAGGCCGATCAGGTCACGATCGGCGACTTCGAGATGGGGCTGCTGTCGCTGCTCAAGCGCAACCAGCCGGCCGATGCCGTGGCCCTGGCTGAACTCTGCACGGCACTGGCCAGTGGCGCGGCCGAGCGCCACGCGCACCGTGAGTCGGCCACCTGGCTGCTGGCCAGCGGCTTCCTGGAAGGGGTGGCCGAGCAGCACGTGCCCTTGAATGTGCATGCCAAGCGGGTGCTGTCCTCGTTGCTGAGCCAGTTGCGGAGTCTGGCCAAGGGGCAGGGCGTGCCGTCCGACCGGCTGGCCAGCGAGTTGCTGTTCTTCTGCGCCCAGGCGGGGCAGGCACCGGCCTCCCCGCGTTCGGTGCTGGCCCGCGTGCGCCAGACCTTCGGGCTGGAGCGCCACCAGCCGGTCGACCTGCAAGCCTCGCCGCTGGGCCGCTTCGATCCGTCCTGGATTGCGCAGGCCACCAAGCGCGTGGCCGGTGCCAAGGATGGCTGGTCGGCCGTGGCGGCCGGTGAAATGCTGCGCATGGCCGGTCTCAACGAGCAGTTCTCGTTGGTCGGAGATTCGCTGCGTCGCCTGTTCCCGAGTGGCGAGCGCCTGGCGGATGCCCTGGTCGATGCAGTGCAGCGCACGGTGCAGTCGGCACAGTCGCCCGAGCCCAGTCTGGCCATGGAAGTGGCCACCAGCCTGCTGTACCTGGAGGCGGCGCTGGAGGATGGCGAATTCGAGCATCCGGAGCAGGTACAGCGTGTGAGCCGCATGGCCGAGCGCATCGACCACGTCAACGCGGGTCAGCCAGCCGAGCCCCTGGAGGGCTGGATGGAGGATCTGTACCGCCGGGTTTCCGACCGTCAGACCATGGGCAGCGTGGTGCAGGAACTGCGCAGCACGCTGGGCGAGTCCGAGAAGCACATCGACGCCTTTTTCCGCGCGCCTCAGGACCGCACGCCGCTGGTCAACGTGCCGTCGCAGCTGCAGTCGATGCGGGGCGTGCTCGCCGTGCTGGGGCTGGATCAGGCTTCGCAGGCCGTCGTGCGCATGCGCGGTGACGTCGAACACCTGCTGCAACCCGATGCCGACCTGGATGAGGCGGCCCGCCAGGGCGTGTTCGACCGTCTGGCGAGCAACCTGGGCGCGCTGGGCTTTCTGATCGACATGATGGGCGTGCAGCCCGGGCTGGCCAAGAGCCTGTTCTCGCTGGACGAGGACTCGGGCGTGCTGTCGCCGCTGATGGGCCGTGAGAAGAAGGGCCTGGGGGTGCAGCCCGAAGATCCGGTCGAAGCCGCGGCCCAGCACGTCGAGCAGGTGCACCGCGAGGAAGCCCAGGCGGTGGCGGAGGAAGTGGCGCAGGCCCTGGCGCAGCCCGATGCGCCAATCGAAGACGTGAGCGAGCAACTGCAGAAGCTGGCCGAGACGCCGCACCTGCAGGTGCAGAGCGAGCTGGCCGACAACCTGGCCGCAGCGCAGGCCGCGCTGGCCGAGGCCCAGGCGCAGTCCGACGACGCCGCGCTGGAGGCCGCGCGGGAGCAGGTCGCCCAGGTGCTGTCCGACCTAACGCCCCCCGAGACCGAGCCGGTCGAGCCCGAGGCCCCCGCCTTCCCGCCGCAGGCCCCACTGGCGCCCACGCCGGTGTCGGCCCCCCAGGCCACGGGCCTGGAGGAAGACGACGAGATGCGCGGCATCTTCCTGGAAGAGGCTGCCGAGGTCATTGCCGAAGCCAGACAGGCGCTGAGTGTCCTGCGGGACAACGCCGCCGATGTGCAGGCCATGACGGGCGTGCGCCGGGCGTTCCACACACTCAAGGGCAGCTCGCGCATGGTCGGGCTGACGGTATACGGCGAGGCGGCCTGGGCCTGCGAACAGCTTTACAACGCGGCGCTGGCGGCGCAAGAACCCGCGAGCGCCGACTTGCTGGGTCTGAGTGAGGAACTGTTCGATCACTTCGCCGCCTGGACGGACGCCATCGCCCGTCGCAACGATGCGGCTTGGCGAGCCAAACCCGTGATCGCGGCGGCGGATGCGCTGCGCCTTCGCGGCGAGCGTGTCGGGCTGTCAGCCGTGCCCGAGCCCGAGGGCGTGCTGGAGCTTGATCTCGCTGCCGAGCCGGAGCCTGCTGCCGACCCGGATCCGCTGCCGTCACTCGATCTGGCGCTCGACCTGTCTGTGGTCAATCCGCTGCCGCCGGATGGCACCCCCGCCGATGTGCCCGTGCTCAACTGGGCCACGGACGAGGTGGTGAGCGAGGCCCTGGCCCGGCTGGCCGACGAGGGCCGCCTGCCTGGTGCGCAAGACGCCATGGCGCCGGTGACGCTGTTGGACGAGCCGGTGCCGGCTTCACCCGAGGCCCTGGCGCATGCCCCGTTCGATTTCGAGCCGACCCTGCCCGGTGAAGACCTGGCGCTGGCTTCGGTACCCGACGCTGTGCCGGAGGCGGACTCGGGCGCGCCGGACGAGACCCTGATCGAGCGCCTGAGCCTGGATCTCGACATGCGGGGGGACGATGGCCTGGGGGAGTTCCCCTCGGTGCCCGCGACCGACGCGGTTGACGCGGCACCGACGCTCGAGCCCATCCTGGAATCGCTCGACATCCCTCTGGATGGCGAGACCACGGCGCCAGCCGCCGAGGCAGGGGATGCGCTTCCGATGCCGGAGATGCATCTGCTCGAGCCTTCGGATTTTGGTGATCTGTCTGAGACCTCTGCCACGCAGCCGGACATCCTCCCGCCCGTGGAAGACCCCGTTGAGCCGGACGTTCTGGCCCGGGCGGAAGTGCAATCCGCGCCTGAGTCCGAGCCGGAGCCCGAAGCCTCTGACGAACAAGTGAAGGTGGTGGGGCCGCTGCGCATCAGCATCCCGCTGTTCAACATCTATCTCAACGAGGCAGACGAACAGTCGCGCCGCCTGTGCACGCAACTCGGTGAATGGGCGCTCGAACTGCATCACCCCGTGGGCGACGACACCATCGCCCTCGCGCATTCGCTGGCCGGCAATTCGGCCACCGTGGGCTACACCGGGCTGTCCCAGTTGGCCCGCCTGCTGGAGCACGCGCTGATGCGCTCCCAGGCGCTTGGCCCGGGTGACGCCGACGCGGCCGCGCTCTTCAACGAGGCCGCTGACGAGATCCGGCGCCTGCTGCACCAGTTCGCGGCCGGTTTCCTCAAGAGCCCGGACCCGGACCTGCTGGCCCGCCTCGCCGACTACGATCAGGCCGCGTCGCAGCAGCTCGAGGCACGCAGCCTGCGCGGCGATCCGATCGAGTCGGGCGACGACGACCTGGCCCCGCCGGCCGGCCGGGGTCACCTGCGGTTGGTGCATTCTGCCGATGAGCCGATCGCGACCGAGGTGGACGACACGCCCGCCGATGCCGAGGAGCCGACCACGGAGCCCCAGCCGCTGATGCCGCTGGACGAGCCGACGTCCGAGACGCTGGACGGCATCGACATCGATCTTGATCTCGGCGAACCCGCCGAAGCGCAGGAAGCGCCTTCGCCGGATGCTGCCGAAGCAGAAGCCAGCGACGCCCGGGACGCATCTGCCAGCGACGAAACGCCTGTTGACACGATCTCACCGGACGCCATGGTGCAGCCCGACGAGGTGATCGAGCTCGATGCGGCAGCCCCGGGCTATACGCAGCCCGCCCCCCTGGGCGTGCCCGAGTTCCGCGCGCTGGATGAGGTGCCCGTGCCTCAGCCGGGTCAGGTCCCCCCGTCCGCCTCTGCGCTCGCCACCCAGGCCGACTGGGATGACGAGGCCGACGTCGATGCGGAAGACCACGTCGACCCGGACCTGTTCCCCATTTTCGAGGAAGAGGCGCAAGAGCTGCTGCCCCAGCTGGCCAACCAGATCCGCCAGTGGCTGGACATGCCCGAGAACCCGGCTGCCGCCACGGCCTGCATGCGCACGCTCCACACCTTCAAAGGCGGTGCGCGCCTCGCGGGTGCCATGCGCCTGGGCGAACTCGCGCATCGGCTGGAGTCGCGCATCGAGCGCCTGCTGGCTGCCGAATCCGTCCAGCAAGACGACATCGCACCGCTGGAGTCCCGCGTGGACCGCCTCGTGGAGCTGTTCGAGGGGCTGCGCCACAAGGAGTCTCAGGAGCTGGTGGCGCCCTGGCCCGAGGCCTCCGCCGAGCCGTTTGCCGAACCCGTGTCGCCCGATCCGGTCGGCGATGGCGCGATCGATCTGTCCCAGGACACCGATGCAACGCCGCATCCTGGGGCAGACGAGTCTGAAGGCGGACGACCCGACACGGTGGACGAGGTGCCGCCCGCCGCAGCGTCGGACGAACCGGGTGCATCGCTCCCCGAAATGGGTCAGGGCATTGACTGGGCGCAGCTGGATCGGCCGTCCTCGGCGCCTGCCGTGCGCACCGCCCTTGACGCACAGGCTCAGCCGTCCCAGGCCGCCGTGCGCGTGCGCCCTCAGTTGCTCGACCGCCTGGTGAACCACGCTGGCGAGGTCTCCATCACCCGCACGCGCCTGCAGTCGCAGGTGGGGCAGATCCGTGGGTCGCTGACCGACCTGACCGACAACCTCGATCGTCTGCGCCAGCAGCTGCGGGACATCGAGCTGCAGGCTGAAACCCAGCTGAGCACCCGCATGGAAGCCGCCCGCGCGGCCGCCCAGAATTTCGATCCGCTCGAATTCGACCGCTACACCCGCTTCCAGGAGCTGACGCGGATGATGGCCGAGTCGGTCAACGACGTGGCCACGGTGCAGCGCACCCTGCAGCGCAACCTGGAAACCGCGGAAGACCAGCTCGCCGCCCAGGCCCGCCTCACACGCGACCTGCAGGACGATCTCCTGCGCACCCGCATGGTCGAGTTCGACAGCCTGTCCGATCGCCTCTACCGTGTCGTGCGGCAGGCGGCCAAGGAAACCGGCAAGCAGGTGCGCCTGGACGTGGTGGGCGGGCAGACCGAAGTCGACCGCGGCGTGCTGGAGCGCATGACCGGCGCATTCGAGCACCTGCTGCGCAACTGCATCACCCATGGCATCGAATCGCCGGAACAGCGTCAGGCTGCGGGCAAGGACGCCAGCGGCCAGATCACCGTGGCGCTCAAGCAGGAAGGCAACGAAGTCGTCATCTCCTTCCGCGATGACGGCGCCGGCCTCGACCTCCAGCGCATCGCCGCCCGGGCGCGTGCCTCGGGCCTGCTCGCCGCCGATGCCGAGCCCACCGAGGCCGAGCTGGCTCAGCTCATCTTCACGCCGGGCTTCTCGACGGCCGAGGTGGTGACGGAGCTGGCTGGCCGCGGGATCGGCATGGACGTGGTGCGCTCCGAAGTCAACGCCATGGGCGGCCGCATCGAGACCGCCTCGGCGTCGGGCCAGGGCACGAGCTTCACGCTGGTGCTGCCCCTGACCACGGCCGTCACGAAGGTGGTCATGCTGCGTTTCGGCACGGCAACCGTCGCGGTGCCCACGCACCTGATCGAGATCGTGCGCCGCGCCCGTCCGCAGGAGGTCGAGCAGGCCTACCGCGAAGGCCGCTTCCCCTTCGGTGATCAGGTGCTGCCGTTCTACTGGCTGGGGGCCTTGCTGAGCGCGTCGCCGCGCGGCAGCGAGGGCGGCCGCAGCCTGCCGGTGGTGGTGGTGCGCTCGGCGCAGCAGCGCGTGGCGCTGCACGTCGATGAAGTGCTGGGCAACCAGGAAGTGGTGGTCAAGCACCTGGGGCCGCAACTGTCGCGCCTGCCTGGCCTGGCCGGCATGACGCTGCTGGCGTCGGGTGCCGTCTCCCTCATCTACAACCCGGTGGCGTTGGCCACGGTGTATGGCGATGCCGCCAGGGCGGCCACCGCGGCCTCGCTGCAGGCGCTGGGCGCATCGCCCCAAGGCTGGCTGTCGCATGCCGCGCCGTCGACCACGGTCGACCTCGATGTGACGGCGACGGCGCCCGAGACCGAAGCCCCGCTGGTGCTGGTGGTGGACGATTCCCTCACGGTGCGCAAGGTCACGCAGCGCCTGCTGGTGCGTGAGGGCTACCGCGTCATCCTGGCCAAGGACGGCCTGGAAGCCCTGGAGCGCCTCGCCCAGGAGCGCCCGACGGTCGTCCTGTCCGACATCGAGATGCCGCGCATGGACGGTTTCGACCTCCTGCGCAACGTCCGCGCCGACGGGCAGCTGGCCGATCTGCCGGTCATCATGATCACCTCCCGGATCGCCCAGAAGCACCGCGATGTCGCGATGGAGCTCGGCGCGAACCATTACCTTGGCAAGCCGTATGGCGAAGAAGAGCTGCTGGCGCTGGTTGCGCGTTATGCTCTGAAGCGACCGGAGCTGGTCTGACTGTCCACTTTGTGAACGCCTCTCACCGTCCCTCTCACCCCGCCCCGGCGCCCTTCTCGTCGGGGGAGCCGCTGGCAGACGACGCGATCTCGCACCTGGCCTCCCTCACGGCCCAGCGCGATCGCGAGTTGCTGGACGTCTCCCTTGCGCAAGGGGTGCTGGAATTGCTCGGGGCTGTGAGCGTGGGGGTGTACCGCCTTGTGGGGCCGGAAGAGGAAGCGCGGCACTGGCTGTGCAGCGGCCTGGCGCGGCGCGGCCAGCTCACCGTGAGCGATCCGGTCTGGGCCGACATGGATGCCCTGCCGAGCGAAGACCATTTCCCCTTGCGGCAACAGGCGCTCGGCAATCGGGCCATTGCCCAGACGGAGTTGCCCGGGTCGGCCTGCCCGGAGGCCGAAGGGCGATTCGTCTGCGTGCTGCCGCTGCTGGTCGAAATCGGCTCCCCCGGGGTGCTCGAAGTGCGTTCCGAGCGCACCCTCACCCCGGCGGCACTGCGCCCGATCCAGACGCTGCTGCGCGTGTTCGCCAATTTTCAGAGCCTGCTGGAATCCAGCCAGCGCGATGCCCTGACGGGCCTGCTGAACCGCCAGACCTTCGACGCGACCTTTCTGCGGGCCTCGATGCCTTCCGAGCGGGGCGGCCTGCCGGTCGAGCCCGAGCGCCGTGTGGGCGGCACGACCGGCTACTGGCTCGGCGTCATCGACATCGACCATTTCAAGAAGGTCAACGATGGCTACGGCCACCTGATCGGCGACGAGGTGCTGGTGCTGCTGGCCCGCATCATGCGCCAGACCTTCCGCCACTCCGACCGGCTCTACCGTTTCGGCGGTGAGGAGTTCGTGGTGTTGCTGCGGGGCGGCACCGAGGCCGACGCCTTCGGGGCCTTCGAGCGCTTCCGGGAACTGGTCGAGGGCTACGCCTTCCCGCAGGTCGGTCGGGTCACGGTCAGCATCGGTTTCACCGAGGTGCAACTGCAGGATACGCCCAACGCGGCGTTCTCTCGCGCCGACCAGTCGGTCTATCTGGCCAAGCACCAGGGGCGCAACCGGGTGGTGGGGTTCGAGTCGCTGGTGCGCTCGGGCCTGCTGACCGACAACGGCCAGCACATTGGCGACGTCGAGCTGTTCTGACCGGCCCCGGCGCCCCGCGTGCCGGGCTCATTTCGCGCGTTTGCGCGCTGGGGTCTTGCGAGCGCCGGCGCGCCCGGGTTCCGCCCCTTCCTTCACCACCGCGTAACGTGCCAGCGTCTCGGCGCGGGCTTCGTCGTGCTGCACGATGGGTTCGGGGTAGTCGCGGCCCAGCACCACGTCCTGGGCGGCAGCCAGATCGGCCGGGCGCGCCAGCCACGGGGCGTGCAAGGCCGCATCCGGGAGGGCGGCCAGCTCGGGCACGTAGCGGCGGATGAAGCGGCCCTGCGGATCGAACTTCTCGCTCTGGCTGATGGGGTTGAAGATGCGGAAATAGGGCTGGGCGTCGCAGCCGGTCGACGCTGCCCACTGCCAGCCGCCGTTGTTGGCCGCCAGATCGAAATCCAGCAGTTTCTCGGCGAAGTAGGCTTCGCCGCGCCGCCAGTCGATGCCCAGATCCTTGATCAGGAAGCTGGCCGTCACCATGCGCAGGCGGTTGTGCATGTAGCCCGTCTGGTTGAGCTGGCGCATGGCGGCGTCCACCAGCGGGTAGCCCGTGCGGCCGCCGCACCAGGCCTGAAAGTGGGCCTCGGCCTTGGCGCCATGGGCCCACTTGATGCGGTCGTACTCGCGCTTGTAGGCATGGCCGACCACGTGTGGGTGGTGGTGCAGGATCTGGTGATAGAAATCGCGCCAGATGAGCTCGGCCAGCCACGTCTGTGCACCGGCCGAGCCGGCCTGCATGCGCTCCCAGGCCAGCCCCGCCAGCTGCCGGACCGACACGGTGCCGAAGCGCAGGTGGGTCGACAGATAACTGGGGCCCTTGATGCCGGGGAAGTCGCGCGTCTCGTCATAGCGGTCGATGCGGCTCAGGAAATCGTCGAGCAGGGCCTGGGCGCCGCGCATGCCGGGCGGCACCTTGAGTTCGCCCGGGTCTTCGAAGCCGATCTCGCCCAGGGTGGGCACCCGCGGCGCGCCGATGGGGCACACCGCCGGTGGGATGGGCGCCAGTCGCCCGGCATGGGGGGCGATGGGGTAGGGCTTGACGTAGAACGGGTCGAGCTTCTTCAGCCACGCGTTCTTGTACGGGGTGAAGACGCCGTAGGGTGAATCGTTGCCCGTCAGCACCTCGTTGCGCTCGAAGACCACGTGGTCCTTCGAGGTGTAGAGCGCCACGCCCAGGTCGCTGAGCTTGCCGCGCACGCGGGCGTCGCGGGCCTGCGCGTCGGGCTCGTCATCGTGGTTGGCGTACACCGCCTGCACGCCCAGCTGGGCCGCCAGCGCGGGAATGAGCTGCACCGGGTTCCCGTGTCGCACGATCAGGCCGGCGTGCTGGCCGCTGGTGGCCGCATGGGCAGGCAGTGCAGGCGCGGCGAGCTCGGCCAGTGCGGCATCCAGTTCCACCAGGCTCTCGCGGATGAAGGCGACTCGCCGATCCGCCCGGGGCAGCGGGGCAAGGATGGTGTCATCGAAGACAAAGACACACCACACCTTGCGCGCGGCTTTCAGGGCATGAAACAGTGCGGCGTGATCGTGGCTGCGCAGATCGCGGCGGAACCAGACGAGGGCGGACTCCAGGTGTTCACTCATGAGACGGCGAGGGCGGCATGACGGATGCAGCACTGTGACACGCCGGCAGGCCCATTTCATGGACGATGGGGCACCGTGACCTCGGGACGACTAAAATCGCAGGCATGTCTCAAGATCCCGCGCGTCAGATTGACCTGTCCAACCAGTTCCTCATTGCCATGCCCGGCATGATGGACGGGCATTTTGCCGGGTCGGTGGTCTACCTGTGCGAGCACACGGAGAAGGGCGCCCTCGGCCTGGTGATCAACCGTCCGATCGAGATCGATCTGCGTCACCTGTTCGAGAAGGTCGACCTCAACCTCGACCGCGATGACCTGGCCGGCACACCGGTCTACTTCGGCGGCCCGGTGCAGACCGAACGCGGTTTCGTGCTGCACGAAAGCCTGGACGAAGAGGGCGGGCATTACAGCTCGACCATGAAGATCGCCGGCGGCCTCGAGATGACCACCTCGCGCGACGTGCTCGAGGCCATCTCCAATGGCGCCGGGCCGCGCAAGGTCTTCATCACGCTGGGCTACGCCGGCTGGAGCGCCGGACAACTGGAAGACGAGATCTCCCGCAACGGCTGGCTCACCGTGCCCGCCGACCCGGACATCATCTTCAACACCCCGGTGGAGGCGCGCTATGACCGCGCCCTGTCGCTGCTCGGGGTGGACCGTCACTTCCTGATGGGCGAGGCCGGGCACGCATGACCGGTCAGGCCACAGGGCCCGGGAAGGGCCGGATGGGCGTCGCCACGGGCAGCGTCCTGACTTTCCTCGCGTTCGACTACGGGCTCAAGCGCGTGGGCGTCGCCACGGGCAATTCCTACACCCGCCAGGCCCAGCCGTTGCGCACCATTGCGGCTGAGGGCGCTGCCCGTTTCGAGCAGATCGCGGCGCTGGTGGCCGAGTGGCAGCCTCACGCGCTCGTCATTGGCGTGCCCTACCATCCCGATGGCGCCGAGCACGACAATACCGTGCGGGCGCGCAAGTTCGGTCGCCAGCTCAGCGGGCGCTTTCACCTGCCGGTGCACGAGGTCGACGAGCGTTACTCGACGACCGAGGCCATCGCAGGGGGGGCGCGCGACCTGGATGCCGCCTCGGCCGCGATCCTGTTGCAGCAGTTCTTCAACGACCTCTCTTCCAGCACGGAGCAGCCCACGTGAGCGCCACCACCTCGTCCCTGACCCTCGACGCCGAGGCCCTGTACACCAGCCTGCTGACCGGCGTCCGCCGCCTTGTCACGGCAGAGACCGTGCTGGTGGGCGTGTGGTCGGGCGGCGCCTGGCTGGCCGAGCGTCTGCAGAAGGACCTGGGCCTGGCCGCGCCGCATGGTGTGATCTCGTCGGCCCTGCACCGCGACGACTTCGGCTCGCGCGGCATGGCCTTGGGCAAGGACGCCACGCACCTGCCGTTCGAGGTCGAGGGCCGCCACATCCTGCTGATCGACGACGTGATCTACACCGGCCGCACCACGCGCGCCGTGATCAACGAGCTGTTCGACTTCGGTCGCCCCGCCAGCGTCACGCTGGCCGTGCTGGTCGACCGCGGAGGGCGCCAGCTGCCCTTCGAGCCCGCGTTGTCCGCCGCCCGCATCACGCTGCCCGACAGCGAGCGCGTCGCCCTGGTCCGCGACGACAACGGCCGCTTCCAATTCCATTTCGAGAGGGTTTGATGACCATCCGTAGACCCCAGCGCAACCCGCAGCTCAACAGCAACGGGGAGCTGATCCACCTGCTGTCGACCGAAGGCCTGCCCAAGGCCATCATCCACCAGATCCTGGACACGGCCGAGCAGTTCCTGAGCGTCAACGACCGCGAGGTCAAGAAGGTGCCGCTGCTGCGCGGCAAGAGCGTGTTCAACCTGTTCTTCGAGAACAGCACCCGCACCCGCACCACCTTCGAGATCGCGGCCAAGCGCCTGAGCGCTGATGTCATCAACCTCGACATTGCGCGCTCGTCGGCCTCCAAGGGCGAGAGCCTGCTCGACACCATCGCCAACCTGAGCGCCATGGCCGCCGACATGTTCGTCGTGCGCCACGCCGAATCCGGTGCGCCCTACCTGATCGCCCAGCACGTGGCGCCCCATGTGCACGTGGTCAACGCCGGCGACGGCCGCCATGCGCACCCCACGCAGGCGCTGCTGGACATGTACACGATCCGGCACTACAAGAAGGACTTCACCAACCTCACCGTGGCCATCGTGGGCGACATCGTGCACTCGCGCGTGGCCCGCTCCAACATCCATGCGCTGACCACGCTGGGCGTGCCCGAGGTGCGTGTGGTCGGCCCGCGCACGCTGGTGCCTGGCGACCTGCGCGAGATGGGCGTGCGCGTGTGCCACAGCATGGAAGAAGGCATCAAGGATGCTGATGTCGTCATCATGCTGCGCCTGCAGAACGAGCGCATGAACGGCGGCATGCTGCCCAGCTCCGGCGAGTTCTTCAAGGAGTTCGGCCTGACCGAAGCCAAGCTGGCGCTGGCCAAGCCCGACGCCATCGTGATGCACCCCGGCCCCATCAACCGCGGCGTCGAGATCGACTCTGCCGTGGCCGACGGCAAACAGAGCGTGATCCTGCCCCAGGTCACCTTCGGCATCGCCGTGCGCATGGCCGTGATGTCCATCCTGGCTGGAAACGAAGCATGAGCAAGATCCTGATCAAGAACGGCCGCCTGGTCGACCCCGCTTCCGGCCTGGACCAGGTCGGTGACCTCGCCATCACCTCGGGCCGCATCACCGCCATCGGCCAGGTCAACGCCGACTTCGCGCCCGACCGCACCATCGATGCCACGGGGCTGATCGTGGCCCCCGGTCTGGTCGACCTGGCTGCCCGCCTGCGTGAGCCCGGCCACGAACACGAAGGCATGCTGGAGAGCGAACTGGCCGCCGCCGCAGCCGGTGGCGTCACCAGCGTGGTCTGCCTGCCCGATACGGACCCGGCACTCGACGAACCTGGCCTGGTCGAGATGCTCAAGCTGCGCGCGCGCAAGCTGAGCCGTTGCCGCCTGTTCCCGCTGGGTGCGCTCACGCGTGGCCTCAAGGGCGAGAACCTGACCGAGATGGCCGAGCTGCACGAAGCCGGTTGCGTGGGCTACTCGCAGGCCGAGGTGCCCGTGCAGAACACCCAGGTGCTGCAGCGCGCGCTGCAGTACGCCGCCACCTTCGGCTACACCGTGTGGCTGCGCCCGAACGACGCCTGGCTGGGCAAGGGTGTGGCCGCCAGCGGCCCCGTGGCCACCCGCCTGGGCTTGTCCGGCGTGCCGGTGGCCGCCGAAACCATCGCGCTGCACACCATCATCGAACTGGCCCGCGCGACGGGCGCCCGCGTACACCTGTGCCGCCTGTCCAGCGCGGCCGGCGTCGAACTGGTGCGCCAGGCCAAGGCCCAGGGGCTGCCCATCACGGCCGACGTCAGCATCAATTCGCTGATGCTGACCGACCTGGACATCGGCTATTTCAATCCGGCGATGCGGGTGAGCCCGCCGCTGCGCCAGGGCCGTGACCGCGACGCCCTGCGCGCCGCGCTGGCCGATGGCACGCTGGACGCGCTGGTGTCCGACCACACGCCGGTCAGCGAAGACGAAAAGACGCTGCCTTTCGGCGAAGCCGAACCCGGTGCGACCGGCCTTGAACTGCTGCTGAGTCTGGCTCTGAAATGGGCCGGCGCCGACGAGCAGGACCAGCCCGACTCCGAGCGCCTGCGTCGGGCGCTCGCGGCCGTCACCCTCGGGCCCGTGAAGGTGCTGGGCGACGCCATCGGCTCGCTGTCCAGCAGTGCAGGGCAGCTGGTGGCGGGCGGGGTGGCCGACGTGGTGGTGTTCGACCCGACCGCACGCTGGACCGTGACGCCCGAAGCGCTGGTCAGCCAGGGCAAGCACACGCCGTTTGCCTTCAAGGACACCGGTTTCCAGATGGCCGGGCGCGTGCGCCTCACCCTCGTGGCCGGGCAGGTGGCCCACGAGGCCGAGGCGGCGTCCGCCTGACATGAGCCTCTCTGCTCGCCCGCTGGCGCCTAGTCAGACCCCTCGCATCACGGTGCTGGGGGTGGCACTGGCGCCATGGCGCCTGCTGTGCGTGGTGGCCCACGTCCTGCGGGCGCTCGCCCTGGCCTACACGTGGTGGCCCGGCTACGACGCGGCCCGCCGACGTGCCTTCACCATTGCCTGGTCGGGCCGCCTGTTGAAGCTGCTCGGCATCACGGTGAAGGTCACGGGCACGGCGCGGCCGGGTGGCAAGCTCATCGTGGCCAACCACATTTCGTGGCTCGACATCGTGGCCATCAATGCCACCGAGCCCGCCCGCTTTGTGTCCAAGGCCGAGGTCGGAGACTGGCCCTTGCTCGGGCGCCTCGTCACCGCGGCGGGCACGCTGTATCTGGTACGCGAGCGGCGTCGTGACGCCATGCGCGTGCTCGGTGTGATGTCCAAAGCCCTCCAGAACGGCGACACCGTGGCCGTGTTCCCGGAGGGCACGACCGGCACGGGTCACGGGGTGCTGCCGTTTCACCCCAATCTGTTCCAGGCCGCCATCGATGCCGATGTGCCGGTGCAGCCGGTCGTGCTGCGCTACAGCGACCCGCACCACGCAGTCAGCCCTTCCACGGCCTACGTTGGCACGACCACCTTGCTGCAATCGCTCTGGTGGGTTGCCACCGCGCGCGGCCTCACCGTGCACGTCGAAGTGCTGCCGCCGCTGCGCGCCACGCACGCCGACCGGCGGGCCCTGGCAGAGCATGTGCAGGGCCTGGCTGAAGCCGCTTTGACGCGGCAGTTCGAGTGAAATAAAACGAACGACCGTTCGAAACGGTGGCATTTGTCACGGCTGTTCGGACTTTCACATATCAAGATTCGCTCCAGAGTGGCGATACGAAGGTCACGTCTTGTTTCAGAAGAAAAACAAGCGGCACCTTTGTCCGGGCGGCGCACGCCGCTGGGTTTCACCCACCTCTCGTCACTGAGGAGCTTTCATGACTCAATTCAGGTTTGTCCGTCTGCCGGTCACTTTGGCCGTGCTGGCGGCCTGTGCCACCGCGCACGCCGACTACACCTCGCCCGATGGCCAGTTCCGTCTTTCCGGCTTCGGCACGCTGGGCGTGTCGCGCTCGTCGACCAACGATGCCCTGTTCAACTACCCAGGACAGGGTGGCGGTGCAGACAAGAAGGCAAGCCTGAACCCCGATAGCAAGATCGCGCTGCAGGGCTCGTACAAGTTCACCCCCACGCTGTCGGCCACGACCCAGCTGATGATGAAGTACGACGCCGATGGCGAGTACGTGCCCAACCCCGAGTGGGTCTTTGCCAAGTGGCAGCCCACGTCGGCGCTGAGCGTGCGTGGCGGCCGCATGGGTGCGCCGTTCTTCATGGTCTCCGACTTCCGCGATGTCGGTTACGCCAACACCACGGTTCGCCCGAACCTGGACGTGTATGGCCAGGTGCCGGTGAGCTACTTCGATGGCGCTGACGCCGCCTACCAGTTGGACGTGGGCAGCGTCACGCTGACCTCCACCCTGTGGGCCGGTAACGCCAAGTCGGACTTCTCCAGCGCGCTGCGCCGCAGCGGGGCAGCTGTGCCGCCGACCGAGGTACGGATCGACCACGCCGTGGGCCTCAACGTGCTGGCCGAGTTCTCGTCGGGCTACGCCCTGCGCGTGGGCCACATGCAGGGCAAGCTGACCACCAAGTCGGCGCTGGCGCAGCAACTGGTCAATGGCGTGAGCCCGGCCCTCGCTGCGGGCGGCGCAACCGCCATTGCCGCCCAGCAGGTGATTGATGCCGTCACGACCGACGACACCAAGGCCACGTTCAGTGGGATCGGTTTCACCGTCGACCGCGACAACGTCGTGGCGGCGGCCGAGTTCACCAAGCGCAAGGTGAACAAGGGCTACATCGCTGACACCACGGGCTGGTATGTCCTGGGTGGTTACCGCTTTGGCTCTGTCCTGCCCTACGTGTCCTTCTCGAAACTGAAAGTGGATGACCCGAACGCCGCCATGCCGGCCGGTGCGTCCGGTTTCGGCGCCGCCGTGGTCGGTGGCGTGCAAGGCATCCTCAACACCCAGAAGGTCAGCCAGCGCACCACCAGCGTCGGCGTCCGCTGGGATGTCCTGCGCAACGTGGCCCTCAAGGCCCAGTACGACCGCGTGAGCAAGCCGGCCAACTCCAACGGCCTGTTCCTGGTGGCAGATCCGGCGACGGCATCGGCACAGTCCTTCCTGGCCAACAAGAAGGACATCAATGTGTTCACCGTCTCGATGGACTTTGTGTTCTAAGCCGAAGGGAGCAATCACATGAAAACCAAGTTCACCCTTCAGACCCTGCTGGTCGCCGGTCTGCTGAGCGCCGCCCAGTTCGCCGCCGCTGAAGTTGCCATCATCGTCAACCCCAAGAGCCCGCTGGCGTCCATGACGCCGGATCAGGTTTCGGCCATCTTCCTGGGCAAGAGCGCCACGCTGCCGTCCGGCGGCACCGCCGTGCCCACCGACCTGCCCGAATCCAGCGCCGTGCGTGAGCAGTTCTACAGCAAGGCGGCCGGCAAGACGTCGGCTCAGGTCAAGGCCACCTGGGCGCGCTTGACTTTCTCCGGAAAGGCCACACCTCCGAAGGAACTGGGCAGCGCTGCCGAGGTCAAGAAGTTCGTCGCCTCCAACCCGGACGCCATCGGCTACATCGAGAAGTCGGCTGTGGACGGTTCCGTCAAGGTCGTGCTGACGGTCGACTGACCCTCCGGTACACCCGCCACCCGGCCTTCCCCTGGTCGGGTGGCGGCTTCTTGTGTTGAAACAAGGCCGGTCATGCAGGGGCGCCTACAATCTTCGGTCCCGCTGAAAGGTCCCCCTGATGTCCGATTCCCTGATTTCCGGCTCGCTGCACGATGGCCTCGTGCAATGGGCCATCCATGGCCTGCTCGACGCGAGCTGGTGGCAGATCGTGCTGTTCACGCTGGTCGTGACGCACATCACCATCGCATCGGTCACCATCTTCCTGCATCGGGCCCAGGCGCACCGTTCGCTGGACCTGCACGCCATTCCCTCGCACTTCTTCCGCTTCTGGCTGTGGCTGACCACCAGCACCGTCACCAAGCAATGGGTGGCCGTGCACCGCAAGCACCACGCCAAATGCGAAACCGCCGAAGACCCGCACAGCCCCGTGGCCCACGGCATCAAGAAGGTGCTGCTGGAAGGCCGCGAGCTGTACCGGGACGAGGCCATGAAGGCCGAGACGCTCAAGAAGTACGGCCACAACACGCCGGACGACTGGCTGGAGCGCAACCTCTACACCCCGCGCAACAACTGGGGTCCGATCGCCATGCTGCTGATCGACGTGGCGCTGTTCGGCGCCATCGGCATCACGGTCTGGGCTGTGCAGATGGCCTGGATCCCGATCACGGCGGCCGGCATCATCAACGGCCTGGGCCACTGGTGGGGCTACCGCAACTTCGAGGCGCCGGACGCTTCCACCAACATCTCGCCGTGGGGCCTGATCATCGGTGGCGAAGAGCTGCACAACAACCACCACACCTATCCGACCTCGGCCAAGCTGTCCGTCAAGCCCTACGAGTTCGACATCGGCTGGGGCTACATCCGTGGACTCGAGATGCTGGGTCTCGCCAAGGTGCGCAAGACCCCGCCGCGGCTGCAACTGGGCGACATCAAGCCCGTGGCCGATGCCAAGACGCTGGAAGCCATCGTGGCCAACCGATACGAGCTGATGGCCGGTTATGCGCGCGAAGTGCGCCTGGCGTGCCGGGCCGAACTGACGCGCCTGAAGGCCGCGGGCGAAGAGTCGGCGGCCATCCAGTTGCAGCGCGTGCGCCACTGGATGCACCGCGACGAGAACCAGATGCCCGAAGGCATGTCGGCTCAGGTCGCCGAAGCGCGCGCCGCGAACCCCAGCCTCGACAAGCTGATTGCGATGCGCGAGGAACTGCGCGCCCTCTGGACCCGCACCAACGTGTCTGCCGAGCAACTGGTGGCCGATCTGCAGAACTGGTGCCATCGTGCCGAAGAGAGCGGCATCCAGGCCCTGCAGGACTTCTCTCGCAAGCTCCGCGCTGCCCACGCCTGAGATCGGCGCCGACGCCGCCGTCACACTCGCTACACACACCAGCCCCGCCTCGGCGGGGCTTTTTTCTTGGGTGCTCGGTTCTTGCCGTACGGCACACGCAGGGCCGGACGCGATGCAACTCGCGGAGGGCGGGGGCTTCTTGTGAATGCCGCCGTGCGCGACCTGACGTGGGCAGTCGCTCCACATTACCAAAGAAAAAACCCGCCGAGGCTTGCGCCAGGGCGGGTTCTTGAAGCAGGTGCCTCGCGCTGAATTACTTCAGCTTCACTTCCTTGTACAGGACGTGCTTGCGGGCCTTGGGGTCGAACTTCATGAATTCCAGCTTTTCGGGCGTGGTCTTCTTGTTCTTGGCCGTGGTGTAGAAGTGGCCGGTACCCGCAGTGGATTCCAGCTTGATCTTTTCGCGTCCGCCTTTAGCAGCCATGGTTCAGTCTCCGATCACAGTTCGCCACGGGCGCGCAGGTCAACCAGGACCTGATCGATACCCACCTTGTCCACCAGACGCAGGCCGGCGGCGCTGATGCGCAGACGCACCCAGCGGTTCTCGCTTTCGACCCAGAAGCGGCGGTACTGCAGGTTGGGCAGGAAACGACGCTTGGTTTTGTTGTTGGCGTGGGAAACATTGTTCCCGACCATCGGGCCCTTGCCCGTGACTTGACAGACGCGTGCCATGACGCTTCTCCGTTCGCTGTATGCGCTTGTGTTGCGATTCGGTGACCAGAGCAGGGCCGGCTGCTTCGGGCTGCAGGCCTTGGTGGTTCACCCTTCCGACGTCGCCGCTCACCTGAACTGTCTTGCAACAGCATCGGCGCCCGGTCGTTTCGGGACGAAATTGGCAAAACCGAGATTATAGCCAGATTCCGCCGGCTTGGCAAAGGTCAGCTTGAAGACTGCTCCAGGAAGCGCTGTGCGTCGAGCGCCGCCATGCAGCCGGTGCCTGCGCTGGTGATGGCCTGACGGTATACATGGTCCTGCACATCGCCGGCTGCAAACACGCCCGGCACGCTCGTCATCGTGGCAAAACCATTGTGGCCGCCCTGCGTGAGGATGTAGCCGTCCTTCATTTCCAGCTGGCCCTGGAAGATGTCGGTGTTCGGGTGGTGACCGATCGCGATGAAGCAGCCCTTGAGTGCCACTTCCTTCGTGCTGCCGTCATCGACGTTCTTCAGGCGCACACCGGTCACGCCGGTCTGGTCGCCCAGCACCTCGTCGAGCACGTTGAACAGGTGCAGCTCGATCTTGCCGGCCGCCACCTTCTCCATGACCTTGTCGATCATGATGGCCTCGGCGCGGAATTTGTCGCGACGGTGGATCAGGTGGACCTTGCTGGCGATGTTCGACAGGTACAGCGCTTCTTCGACGGCCGTGTTGCCGCCTCCGACCACACACACCACTTCGTCACGGTAGAAGAAGCCGTCGCAGGTCGCACAGCCGCTCACGCCGCGACCCATGAAGGCCTCTTCCGAAGGCAGACCCAGGTACTTGGCCGAGGCGCCGGTGGCGATGATCAGCGTGTCGCTGGTGTAGGTGCCCGCATCGCCCTTGAGGGTGAAGGGCCGCTTCGACAGGTCGACCGTGTTGATGTGGTCGAACACCATCTGGGTGTTGAAGCGTTCGGCGTGCTGCAGGAAACGCTGCATCAGCTCGGGGCCTTGCACGCCGCTGGCGTCGGCCGGCCAGTTGTCCACCTCGGTTGTCGTCATCAGCTGGCCGCCCTGCGCCATGCCCGTCACCAGGGTCGGCTTCAGGTTGGCACGGGCCGCATAGATGGCGGCGGTGTAGCCTGCGGGGCCGGAGCCGAGGATGAGAACTTGGCTGTGTTGCGGGGTCGTCATGGCATCGCCTTTCGTTGTCTGGGACTGAACTTTGCCGGCAGCCTCCGGAAATTCCGGGCTTGCGCTCCTCGTGGGAGCTCATAAAGTGCTAAAAACTGCCGTACACGTGCCGAAAATTGTAGAGACGGTTGTATGTCACAGGCACGCACAGGTGATTTCGACCTTTTCCGACCTTTTTCCTTGACAGGCCTTCGTCGTCTTAAACCCAAAAGGAGCCGCCATGGCCATGTTGTCCAATCTTGATCTGATCCGGCGTGTCCCGCTGTTCTCGATGCTGACCCCGGCGCAGGCCGAGTCCATCGCGGAAGGCGTGGTCAAGCGCCGCTATCGTCGTGGCGAACTCATCGTCGAGCGCGGTCGGAAGACCAATTCCCTGTTCATTCTGCTCAACGGCCGTGCGCGCGTCGTTGCGGCCGACGAACGGGGCCGTGAGGTGATCCTGGCTGTCCTGGAGGCCGGTGACTACCTGGGCGAGATGAGCCTGATCGACAACGAACCGCACTCGGCCACCGTGCGCGCCGAGGTCCAGACCGATGTGCTGGTGCTGGGTCGTGCGGAGTTCGCCCGCTGTCTGCCCGAGAACTCCTCGCTGTCCTACGCCATCCTGCGCGGTCTGGTGCAGCGTCTGCGCAACGCCGACCGGCAGATCGAGTCGCTGGCGCTGCTGGACGTCTACGGGCGCGTGGCCCGCGCGCTCCTCGACATGGCCGACGACGACGACGGCGCCAAGATCATCCGCGGCAAGGTCTCGCGTCAGGATCTGGCCAAGCACGTCGGGGCCTCGCGCGAGATGGTCAGCCGCGTGATGAAGGACCTGGAAGAGCGTGGCCTGATCGAGACACAGGAAACCGGCAGCGTGGTGCTGAAGGATCGTCTGGCGGCCACCGCCTGAGTGCGCCTCTACCTGCATCTGTAACGATGGTTTCGGCGGCCCGGCCCAGGGCCTGAACCGCACCGAAATGCCGCCACAATGCAGGGATGACTTTTCCGCTGGGATCCCTCCGCACCGAGGGCGCTGCCACCCGTGGGGGCGAGCGCCGCAGTGAGCCGGGTGCCGCGCCGGCCCGCACCGCCGGCCGCCTGCACCGCGCGCAGATGGCCGCCTCCCTGGCTCGCCCCCCCGAGTCCACCACCCCGCTCGAGCACACACTCCGCTTCCAGGCCACGTTGCTCATTGGCGCGGTCGTGTGGCTCCTCTTCCTGTTGGCGATGCTGAGCCACAACCGGCTCGATCCCGCCTTCACCACCTCGGGCCACCACACCGAGCCCACCAACTGGGCCGGGCAACTGGGCGCCTACGCATCCGACCTCGCGCAGTTCGTGCTGGGCCAATCGTCCTGGTGGCTGCTGCTGATCGGCGCCCGGGTGTGGCTGGGGGCCCTGGCGCGCTGGCTCCGTCGTGATGCGGGCGTCAGCGGCGGCGTCCCCGCCACCTCCTTTTCGCCGTGGCGTTTCGGCGCCGGTGTGGTGCTGTTGCTGGCCGCCAGCACGGCCCTCGAATGGTCGCGCCTGTACCGCCACGAAGATGTGCTCGCCGGTGCCCACGCGGGCGGCATCCTGGGCATGACGCTGGGCCAGTTGGGTGAGCGCTGGCTGGGCTTCAATGGTTCGGGCGTGGTCTGGATCGCGCTGCTCGTGGCCGGCACGGCCATGGCCCTGCGCTTCTCCTGGCTGGACCTGGCCGAGCGCATCGGCGCGTTGTTCGACGGCCTGCGCCAGCAACGTGAGGCCCGCCGCGAAGAGGCCCGAGACATCCGCATCGGCGAGAAAGCCGCCATCGAGCGCGAGCGCGTGGTCGAAGAGGTGCGTCACGAGCTGCCCTCCGAGCCCATTCCCATCATCATCGAGCAGCCGGTGGTCGAAGTGCCCAAGTCCGACCGGGTGGCCAAGGAAAAGCAGAAGCCCCTGTTTGCCGAGATGGGCGACAACAAGCTGCCGCAGATCGACCTGCTCGACCCCACCGTGGGCCGCATCGAGACCGTGACGCCCGAGACGCTCGAGATGACCTCGCGCATGATCGAGAAGAAGTTGAAGGACTTCGGCGTCGAGGTGAGGGTGGTGGCGGCCTCGCCGGGCCCGGTCATCACGCGCTACGAGATCGAGCCGGCCACCGGCGTCAAGGGCTCGCAGATCGTGAACCTCGCCAAGGACCTGGCGCGCTCGCTGTCGCTGGTCAGCATCCGCGTGGTCGAGACCATCCCGGGCAAGAACCTGATGGCGCTCGAGTTGCCCAACGCCAAGCGCCAGATGATCCGCCTCACCGAGATCCTCGGCTCGCAGGTCTACCACGAAGCCCAGTCCATGCTGACCATTGGGCTGGGCAAGGACATCGTGGGCGCGCCCGTCGTGGCCGACCTGGCCAAGATGCCGCACTGCCTGGTGGCCGGCACCACCGGCTCGGGCAAATCGGTGGGCATCAACGCCACCATCCTGAGCCTGCTGTACAAGGCCGAGGCGCGCGATGTCCGCCTCATCCTCATCGACCCGAAGATGCTCGAAATGAGCGTCTACGAAGGCATCCCGCACCTGCTTTGCCCGGTCGTGACGGACATGAAGCTCGCCAGCAATGCCCTGAACTGGGCGGTGGGCGAGATGGAGCGACGCTACAAGCTCATGTCCAAGATGGGCGTGCGCAACCTGGCCGGCTACAACAAGAAAATGGAAGACGCCAAGGCCCGTGGCGAGTTGATCCCCAACCCGTTCAGCCTGACGCCCGACGAGCCCGAGCCGCTCGATCGCCTGCCGCACATCGTCATCGTCATCGACGAACTGGCCGACCTGATGATGGTGGTGGGCAAGAAGATCGAAGAGCTCATCGCCCGCCTGGCCCAGAAGGCGCGTGCGGCCGGCATTCACCTGATCCTGGCCACGCAGCGCCCCTCGGTCGACGTGATCACGGGCCTCATCAAGGCCAACATCCCGACGCGCATCTCGTTCCAGGTCAGCAGCAAGATCGACAGCCGCACCATCCTCGACCAGATGGGCGCGGAAGCGTTGCTGGGGCAGGGCGACATGCTCTACCTGCCCTCGGGCACCGGCCTGCCGATTCGCGTGCACGGCGCCTTCGTCAGCGACGACGAGGTGCACCGCGTGGTCGAGTACCTCAAGACGCAGGGTGAGCCCAACTACATCGAGGGCATCCTCGAGGGCGGTTCGCTCAGCGACGAGGGCAGCAACCTCGATGGTTCGCCCGCCGGCGGCGGCGATGGCGAGCAGGACCCGATGTACGACAACGCCGTGTCCGTGGTGCTGCAGCATCGCAAGGCGTCGATCTCGCTGGTGCAGCGGCACCTGCGCATCGGCTACAACCGGGCTGCCCGTCTGCTGGAGCAAATGGAGAAATCCGGTCTGGTCTCGTCGATGTCGACCAATGGCAACCGCGAGATCATCACGCCGGCCCGCGGCGGCGAAGGCGGCGCCACGTCGGCACCCTGGGACGAGGCCTGATGGCCACCACCGAAGACACGCACATGACGCACCTTGCCTCGATGTCCATGACCCGTACGCTGGCGCTCGGCGGCGTAATGGTCACCAGCCTGATGCTCAGCCAGCCGGCCCAGGCCGATGCCGTGGCGGCGCTGCGCGCCTTTGTGAAGGATGTGGATGCCGGTCGCGGCAGCTTCGTGCAGACCGTGACCTCGCCGGACGGCAAGAAGAGCAGGCAGTCGCGCGGCACGCTGGAGTTCCAGCGCCCGAACCGCTTCCGCTTCAGCTACACCACGCCCACCGAGCAACTCATCGTGGGCGATGGCAAGCAGGTCTGGCTGTACGACACCGACCTCAACCAGGTCACGGTGCGTCCGATGAGCCAGGCCTTGGGGGCCACGCCGGCGGCCTTGCTGGCCGGTGCGTCGCTGGACAAGGACTTCACCCTCAAGAACGTCGCTGCTTCTTCGTCGGGTGCGGCGACCGCGACCCCGACGCCTCTACAGGCAACGAACTCGATCGAATGGGTGGAGGCCTTGCCGCGCCACAAAGAGGGGCAATTCCAGTCCGTGCGCGTCGGATTCCGCAGCGGTCAGTTGACGGCGCTGGAGATCCTCGATGCCTTCGGGCAGCGCTCGAGACTGGACTTCACGCAGTTCGATTCGAAGCCGACCCTGGCGGCCGGCCGTTTCCAGTTCACACCGCCAGCGGGCGCCGACGTGTTGAACCAGCCTTGAACGAGCGGGCAGGGCGGGCCCATGTGGGGCCGGGCCTCTGTCCGTCATGACGCGTCAAGGGCGCGTCACTCCTTGAATCTTTGTATGTTGTTGAGCCAGCCCTCATTGTGGCTGGCCAGAGGCTCACAGCGTGAGCCTCTGCAAGGCACTTCAATCAGCCTTCGCGCTTGACGAAACCGGGGCGCTTGCCGCCGAAGCCCGGCTTCGGGCCCGACTTGAAGCCACCCGGCTTGCCGCCGAACGAAGGCTTGTCACCGAACTTGCCGTGACCCGGCTTGCCACCGAAGGGCTTGTCGCCAAACGGGCGGCTTTCACCACGGGCCTCGAAGCGGTCGCCACCGAAGGCGGGCTTGCCGCCGAACGGCTTGCCTTGCGGACGGTCGCCAAACGGATCGCTGCCACGTTCACGGCGATCTGCAAAGGGGCGGTCCGCACGGGGGCGGTCGCCACCGAAGGGACGGTCACCGCCGAACTTGCGTTCGCCGCCACCGAAGCCGCCACGGTCACCCTGCGGGCGGTCGCCGAAAGGCTTGCGCTCGCCACGGAAGCCACCGCGGTCGGCCGGACGATCGCCGCCGAAACCGCGCGGACCGTCTTCACGCGGTGCAAAGCGTGCTTCACGGTTCGGGTTGAAACCCTCTTCACGCGGCGCAAACTCGCGACGCTCGCCGCCATGACGCTCTTCACGCGGAGCGCCGAAGCCGCGGGGCTCGCCCCAGCCGCCTTCACGCTTGCCGCCAAAGCGGGGGGCGCGGTCATCGCGACGGCCGTGGCCGGGCATCGGCTTGTCGCGACGAGGACCGCCGCGGTCGGCGTACATCTTCGTCGTCGGCTCCAGACCCTCGATCACCGATTCAGGGATGCGCTGGGTGGTGAAGCGTTCGATGCGGCGCACCATCGGGATGTCGCGGCGCTCGGCCAGCGTCACGGCCAGACCGGAGCGACCGGCACGACCCGTACGGCCGATGCGGTGGACGTAGTCTTCCGGCTTCATCGGCATGCCGTAGTTGATCACGTGGGTGATCGTGGGCACGTCGATGCCACGGGCGGCCACGTCGGTGGCCACCAGCACGCGCAGCTGGCGCGAGCGCAGGGCCTGCAGCACGCGGTTGCGGCGGCCTTGCGGCATGCCACCGTGCAGCGCGGCCACGGCGTGGCCCATGTCGGCCAGGCGGTCGGCCAGGATGTCGGCGTCGCGCTGGGTGCTCGTGAAGATCACGGCCTGGTCCACTTCGCGGGCGGTCAGCAACTTGTCCAGCAGGTCGTTCTTGTGACCCAGCGAGTCAGCCAGGTGCAGACGCTGTTCGATGTTGTCATGGCTGTCGGTGTGCGAGGCCACTTCGATGCTCAGGGCATCGCGCGTCAGGCGCTGTGCCAGCTGGCCCACGTGACCGGCAAAGGTCGCCGAGAACATCAGCGTCTGGCGCTCTGCCGGGGTGGCGGCCGCGATCTGTTCGATGTCTTCGATGAAGCCCATGTCCAGCATGCGGTCGGCCTCGTCCAGCACCAGCACTTCCAGGTTGGACAGGATGGCGGCGCCGGTGCCCAGGTGGTCCAGCAGACGGCCAGGGGTGGCAATCAGCACATCCAGCGGCCCCTTGAGGGCCTTGAGCTGGGCGCCGTACGGCACGCCGCCCACCACGGTGGCCACACGCAGGCCTTGCAGGTGGCGACCATAGGTGGTCGCGGCCTTGGCCACTTGCAGGGCCAGTTCGCGGGTCGGGGCGAGCACCAGCACGCGCGGACCGTGGACCTTGCCCTTTTCGCGGCGCTTCGCGTTGTCGCCACGGGCGGCCACGATGCGCTCCAGCGCCGGCAGCATGAAGGCAGCGGTCTTGCCCGAGCCCGTGCTCGAAGCCACACGCAGGTCGGCACCGTCCAGAGCGGCCGGAATGGCCTGCACCTGCACGCTGGTCGGCTGGGTGTAGCCCGAATCGGCCAGGGCGTGCACCAGGTGCGGGCTCAGGCCGAGGTCGGCAAAGGTCGGGCCTTCCGGCGTCTCGACGGCGTCAGCCTGCGGCTCGACGCCGAAATCGCTTTCGATGCGGCGAGCGAGGGCTTCGAGCTGCGAGTCAACGCTGTTCAGGTTTGTTTGATCTTGGGACATGGATTCTTTCAAGCAATGCAAGGCACAACCTGCGGCCCGATGGGCAGCATGTCGCGCAAGCCAGGATGCGACCCGATCGCGGGTCGACGGGCCTGGCCCGGGGTGGGTCGCTGGGATTCGTGTCCGTACTTCGTGACAGGCGCATGCAGCGCGTGACGGGTCACGGTGAGTCGGTTTGAAAGCGACGGCATCGCCGCCAACCGGAACTCAAGACACGTGTGCTGAAGCTGTGGTCCGTGCACTCCGCAGAGTGGTCGCTTCGGGTGAAGCAGACGCCGCACGACCCGGCTACCTTGACTGGCAGACACCCGACGGTGTGTGCCCGGCTTGAAAAAGGTCAGAGGGGATGTACTCAGATCCTTCATTGGCAGCCCTGACAGGCGAACGCAACGAAGAATCAGCAATTGTGGCACCGTAACGAGGGTTTGTCCAGTCCCCCTCCTGTCTGCGCGGTTGGGCGGCCTGCGACAATTCCGTCATGCAAGAGAGCCTTTCACTCGATCTGCCCGATCCCGGTGGCCAAGGCCGTCCTGCTGCCACCCCGGCGCCGGACCCCGCGGCCCCGCTGACTCACCCTGTCGGCACCCCGCTGGCCGAGCGCCTGCGGCCGCAGTCCATCGACGACGTGGTCGGTCAGGATCACCTGCTCGGCCCCGGCCAGCCGCTGCGTGTGGCCTTCGAGTCAGGCCAGCCCCACTCCATGATCCTGTGGGGCCCGCCCGGGGTCGGCAAGACGACGCTCGCGCGCTTGATGGCGCGTGCGTTCGATGCGCAGTTCCTCGCCATCTCGGCGGTGCTCGGCGGGGTGAAGGACATCCGTGAGGCGGTGGAACAGGCGCAGGCCGTGCGGCGCCTGGGCCGGCGCACGATCGTGTTCGTGGACGAGGTGCACCGTTTCAACAAGGCGCAGCAGGACGCCTTTCTGCCTCACGTCGAGTCGGGCCTGTTCACCTTCATTGGCGCCACCACTGAAAACCCGTCTTTCGAGGTCAACGCTGCGCTGCTGTCTCGCGCCACCGTGCACGTGCTGCGCGCCATGGACGAGGGCGCGATGCTCAGCCTGCTGGACAAGGGTCAGGCCGTGCTCGCAGGCCCGAGGTTGACCCCGGCAGCCCGCACCCGCCTCATTGCCTATGCCGACGGCGACGCCCGCCGCGTGCTCAACACCTATGAGACGCTGGCCGCCATGCTCAAAGGCGTCGAGGAGATCGACGAACCGCAGCTCGAGAAGGCCCTGGGCGAGCAGCTGCGTCGCTATGACAAGGGGGGCGACCAGTTCTACGACACGATCTCGGCCCTGCACAAATCGGTGCGCGGCTCTGACCCCGACGCGGCGCTGTACTGGTTCGTGCGCATGGTGGACGGTGGGGTCGACCCGCGCTACATCGTGCGGCGGCTCATCCGCATGGCGAGCGAAGACATCGGCCTGGCCGACCCCCGGGCCCTGCGGATGGCGCTGGATGCCGCAGAGACCTACGAGCGACTGGGCTCACCCGAGGGCGAGCTGACGCTGGCTCAATGCGTGATCTACCTGGCCATCGCCCCCAAGAGCAATGCAGCCTACGCTGCGTACAAGGCCGTGCGCGCCTGGGTCAAGCAGGACACCACCCGCCCGGTGCCCATGCACCTGCGCAATGCGCCGACCAAACTGATGAAGCAGCTGGGCCATGGAGATGGCTACCGCTATGCCCACGACGAGCCGGAAGGTGTGGCAGCGGGCGAGCGCTACTTCCCCGATGGCATGGCGCCTCAGCCCTTCTACCAGCCTGTGAACCGCGGGCTGGAGATCAAGATCGGCGACCGGCTGAACCAGTTGCGCGCCATGCTGGGAGATGGCCGTGCCGGGGCCGACGCCGACCCGGCGGAGTGACCTGTCTCAGGGCAGGGTGATCGTGATGTGCGCTACCTGGGGCGCCATCTGCACGATGTGGTGTCGCAGACCGAGTTGCTGCTTGGTCTGCTCGGTCAGTTGCCATCGCAGGCCGAGAAAACCCGCCAGGGCCATCAGCCCGAACACCGAACCGACCACCCACAGCGGCACCTCGTTTTTCAGCTGGTTCTGCACCTTGTCCGGTGCCGCCCAGTGCGGTGCGAAGGCTGCGCCCTGGCCCTTCATGCGGGCGATCTCGTCACCCAGGCGCGCGGTCAGGTAGTTCAGCTTCTCCGTGCCTTCCAGCAGGTACTTGCCCTGGAAACCCAGCAGCAGGCACATGTGAAACACTTCCAGCGCCTGCACGCGCCGTGCGCCCTCGCGCCGCAAGGCCTCAAGCCGCTCGAAGAACTGCTCGCCGGCGAGCTGCTCACCGAAGAACTGCAGTTGCAGTGGCAGCCGCTGCCAGGCATCGCGCACCTTGAAGCCGGACATCAGCACCACTTCGTCCACGGTCGCGCAGAAGGCGTATTTGCAGGCGTACACGTCCTCCGCATCGGCCTGCATGCGCGTGGCGCCACGCTCGAAGGCCGTCAGGAACTGCTTGATGCGCTCACGGAAGGTGTCGGCGTCCAGCGGTGCATGCTTGGCCTTCAGCAGAAACAGCAGATAGAAGCCGTCGTACATCAGGTCGAGCAGGCAGGCAGCCTCGCTCGATGTGCCCGCCTCATGGCGCGGGGAGGGCGCCCGGGCGCCGTCGAACAGGGTGGGCATGGCAGAAGAAGGCGACATGGTGCGGTTCCCCGGGTCAGGCGTTGACCGCCACCAGCTCCAGCTTCAGATCCTGGATGCCGGCGGGCACATAGATGGTGAGGGCCTGGGCCTGCAGCATGCGCTCGTAGAGCATGCCGCGCGGTTCCAGTGTGAAGTAGTAGCTGCCGGGGCGCACCGGCACGGCCGCGGGCACCTGGGGTGCATGCACCAGCCGCACGCCAGGCATGGCCGACAGCACGAGTTTCTCGACGTCGTCGGGTGCGCCGACCTTGAAGCGGTGTGGCACCACATCGACCAGTTCGGCCGGCGGCATGGCTGCCGACACGCCAAGGTAGAACTGCGTCTGCTGCTGGATCTGCTCGGCGTCCAGACGTCCCTGGTGGAACGAAGGCTGCACTTCGTTCAGGGCGATCGCGAAGTAGCGCGTCGAGATCACGGTCTCCAGCAACTCGCGAACGATCTGGTCCAGCCGGTTGAACGCGGGGCCCGGGTTGAGGTGGTCGTAGGCGGGCAGGTCGGCCAGCGTGTAGCCCTTGGAGAAGGTCAACAGGGCGCCGGCCAGCTCCAGCAGGCGCTCGAACAGCCGCTCGGGATGCAGGGCCGGATGCCGCGCCAGGTGCGAGAGGCTGGCAAAGGCCGCGCTTGCGGTGTGCAGCAGCCAGAACGAGGCGACGTCGCCCGAGCGGAACTCGATGATGTTCTTGCTCGGCTCGCGGTGCAGGCCGTAGAGCGCGTCCACCTTGGCCTGCAGCACGTCGAGCAATCGCCGCACATGCAGGAAGAGCGCGGGTGAGGCCTGGATGCTGGCGCACGGCGGCATGAAGCGGCCGTCCAGTTCGAATCCCCCGGTCGAGGTCTTCTTGAGCCGAAGCAAGGGCAGGCTCACCAGATGAGCCCGTGGTGCCGAGTCGGGCAGCAGGCGCGCCGACTTGCGCAGCACCACCACTTCCGCTGAAACGGCGTCGGTGTAGGCGTCGCCCACCTGCCGCCCCTCCCGGAAGTAGCGCGCCGCAGTGTCGGCCTCGTCTCGGGAGGCGGCCACATTGGTGCCCTGCGCGCGCAGCGGCGCCATCGTCAGATGGAAGACGGCTTCGCCGGCCAGCGTGTCGGCTGCGTCGCCCAGCGCACTGAGGGCCACCGGCGGCGGCAGCTCGTCATCGCCGGGCGCGTTGTACAGCTCGCCATCCGGCAGGATGGCGCGCACCTCGAGCAGGCGCAGCAGGCCGGTCTGCAGGGCATCCGGGTCGACCTTGATGTGTTGGACGCCCCAGGCATACGGGTGCATCGCACGCGTCATCTGCGCGAGACGCCATTCGTGGTACGCGTCCTGTTGCTGGAAATGCTGAGGGCGCAGAAAGAGGCCTTCGCCCCACAGGATCTTCGGAGTCGGGATCAAGACGCAGTTCCTTCCAGTTCGTATCAATGGGGCGCCGTCATGGACAGGGCAGTGCGGCCGAGCGCGCGGCAGGGGCGGGTGTGCCGAGGGGCTCGCCGACCTGCACGCTCATGGCGCAGGCATGGACCCCGACATGCAGGCCGGACCACGCCGCCTTCGGGGTGCTGAACGCGTAGCGCCAGCGGCCCTCGGCCGGCTTGCGGAACAGCGCCACGACGCCGAGGAAGCGACCATCCCGCGCGACCTTTTCGGTGGAGGCATGGCGCTGGCCGGGCACCAGCTGGATCTCGCGTGCGCCGA
Source organism: Aquabacterium olei (assembly GCF_003100395.1). Classification (NCBI taxonomy): domain Bacteria; kingdom Pseudomonadati; phylum Pseudomonadota; class Betaproteobacteria; order Burkholderiales; family Sphaerotilaceae; genus Aquabacterium; species Aquabacterium olei. Next base: position 2,848,655 of record NZ_CP029210.1, on the reverse strand, counting down.
GCAGATCTTCGCCGAACGCTTCCTTCTCCTTGGCCGCGTCCCCGAACACACCGAGGGGTGCCTGCAGGAAGGCATCGGGGCTTTTCAGTCGGTAGACGCGCACCAGCACGGCGAGCGACTGGCCGCTGGGCGCGACGTTCAGGGCCTCGCTGGCATGCAGCTTCAGACTGACCGGCCAGTCTGGCAGCGCGCTGTCGGGCACCTGGGGCAACTCTGGCGGCGCAGGCTGCTTGAGCCCGATGCTCTCGAGCGCCTTGTTGCCCAGGTTGCCGATGGCATCGAGCAGACCGGCCTTGTCAGTCGATGGCAGCGCTTGAGCCTGGGCCCACTCCGGCGCGGCTGGCATGGCCGGTGCCTGCGGGGCAGAACTGCAGGCGCCCAGCAGCGTGGATGTGACCAGCGCGGCGACGCACCAGCCCGTCGCACGGCTTCTCCCTGTTGTCATGACTTCTGTGGACGGAGCGACCAATGCCCTTCGCCGGGCGGTAGTGTAGAGAGCCCCGCCTTCAAGTCCGAGCCCACTCCCCCCACCAGGGGGCCGTGGAGATGAAACCGATTGAAAGAGTCTGTAAACACCCCCCGGAAGAGGGCAGGCGCTCCAGTCGAATTCGGCTCTAATCCGGCCAGCCATCGAGGCGCTGCCCAAGAGCAGGCCGGCACAGAAGTCAATTCAAGCGATTCAGGGAGCAAGGTGTGAAGCTGTACAGCATTCGCCGCGGCATGGGCTGCGCGGTCGGGGTTCTCGTGTTGTCTGCCAGCCTGACGGGCTGCAGCACGGTCCGCAAGCAGGATGAGGCGAGTGCCCGTCTGGCCGTGCAGGAGCAGGTCAACGAGAAGCTGGCTGCCGCCGAGAAGGCCCAGCAGCAAGGTCAGTCCGACAAGGCCATCGAACACCTCGATGCGGCCATCAAGGCCGATCCGGCTGCGAAGGAGCCGTGGCTGAAGAAGGCCCAGATTCACTTCGAGGCCCGCCAGTACGGCCTGGCGATCACCGAAGCCCAGGAAGTGCTGCAACGCGATGTGAACGACCTCACCGCGAAAAGCATTGTTGCCGTCAGCGGCCTGCGTGTCAGTGCCGAGGCGCTTGAGCAACTGCGCAAGGCCAACGAAGTGACCGGCTCGACGCGCAGCGAAGCCGAAAGCGTCGCCCGCATCATCCGCGAGGCGCTGGGCGAACCCATCCTCCCGCCGGTCGCCGGCCCTGCGGAGCCCGCTGCCAAGCCGCGCGGCAATCGTCCCGCCTACCGCCCGCAGACCCCGGTGATGAACCGCGCTCAGGCGCCGGCAGTGGGTGCCGCGCCCCCCGCCGCCGTCGTGAAGCCCGCCGCTCAGCCCGCCGGTGGCGCGCGAAGCAACCCCTTTGGTGCCTTGCAGTAAACAGACCAGGAAGGAGCCTTGTCATGGCCAAGAAAGACAGCGTGCAGGACCGTCTCGGACGTGTCCGCGCCCCCCGCGTGCAACTGCGCTACGACGTTGAAATCGGTGACGCCACCGAGCAGAAGGAGCTGCCGTTCGTCATGGGTGTGATGGGCGACTTCACGGGGCAGCCCGACCCTGACAAGCCGCAGGCCCGACTGAAGGACCGCAAGTTCGTCAACGTCGATCTGGACAACTTCGACGAAGTGATGGCCGGCATGGCACCGCGTGCCAGTTACCGTGTGAAGAACAAGCTCAGTCCCGATGGCGGCGAGTTCGCCGTGAACCTCGAGTTCAAGAAGATGGACGACTTCCGGCCGGAGGCCGTGGTCGAGCAGGTCGAGCCGCTGCGCAAGCTGCTGGAGGCGCGCAGCAAGCTGTCCGACCTGCGTAACAAGCTGGCCGGCAACGACAAGCTGGAAGACGTGCTCGGCGAGGTGCTCAACAACACCGAGAAGCTCAAGCAACTGGGCGAAGAAGCCCAGCAGGGCGGGGAGTGACATCATGAGCGCACAACTGCAAGCCCAGACCGGTGCCGTGGTCGAATCGACCAGTCTGCTCGACGACATCGTCGCCAAGAGCAAGGTGGCCAAGACCACCACCGAGCACGCCCGTGCGAAGGACCTGATTGCCGAGCTGGTCAAGGAAGTCATGCAAGGCACGGTCACGGTGTCCGACAACCTTTCGGCCACCATCGATGCACGGATTGCCGAGCTCGACCAGCTGATTTCCATGCAGCTCAGCGAGGTCATGCACGCCCCCGAGTTCCAGAAACTCGAGTCGTCGTGGACGGGTCTGCACTACCTGTGCAAGCAGACCTCGACAGGCGAGATGCTGAAGATCAAGGTCTTCAACGCCACCAAGAAGGAACTTGTCAAGGACTTCAAGACGGCCATCGACTTCGACCAGTCGGCACTGTTCAAGAAGGTCTATGAAGAAGAGTTCGGCACCTTCGGTGGTGCGCCGTTTGCCAGCCTGATCGGTGATTTCGAGATCGGCCGTGGCGCGGAAGACATGTACTTCCTCGAGCAGATGTCCCACGTGGCAGCCGCCTCGCATGCGCCTTTCGTCTCGGCCGCATCGCCGGAACTGTTCGGTCTGGAGACCTACACGGACCTGGGCAAGCCCCGTGATCTGGCCAAGGTGTTCGACACGGTCGAATACGCCAAGTGGAAGTCCTTCCGTGACGCAGAGGATGCGCGCTACGTCGGCCTGACGCTCCCGCGCTTTCTGGGACGTCAGCCGTTCGATCCGAAGGACGGTGTGACCTGCGAAGGCTTCAACTTCGTCGAGCGCACGGATGGCACCGACCACGAGCGTTATCTGTGGGTGAACGCCGCGTACGCCTTTGCGGCTCGCCTGACCAACGCATTTGAAAGCTATGGATGGTGTGCCGCCATCCGGGGTGTCGAAGGCGGCGGCCTGGTGGAGGACTTGCCCACCCATACCTTCCGGACCGACGATGGCGAAGTGGCGCTGAAGTGCCCGACGGAAATTTCCATCACGGACCGTCGGGAGAAGGAACTGAGCGACCTCGGCTTCATCCCGTTGGTGCACTGCAAGAACACTGATTACGCCGCGTTCTTCGGCGCGCAGTCGGTGCAGAAGGTCAAAAAGTACGACTCGGATGCGGCCAGTGCGAATGCTGTGCTGTCGGCTCAGCTGCAGTACATGTTTGCGGTCTGCCGCATTGCGCATTACATGAAGTCGATGATGCGCGACAAGATCGGCAGCTTTGCGTCGCCAGGCGAGATCGAGGCCTACCTCACCGGCTGGTTGCAGCAGTACGTGACGACAGACCAGGCCGCCTCGCAGGAGACCAAGGCGCGTTACCCGCTGGCCGAGGCCGCAGTGCAGGTTTCAGAAGTACCCGGACGTCCGGGGGTGTACAGGGCGGTTTCGTTCGTTCGTCCGCACTTCCAGCTGGACGAGCTGTCCATCTCGTTGCGCCTGGTCGCCCAGCTGCCCGGCTCCAACGGTTAATCAAACACAGGAGGAATGAGGAATGGCAAAGGACATCTTTGTCGAGTTCGTGGGCTCGGACGTCATCGGTGACGTCCGTGACAAGGACCACGGCTCGGCATCGCCCACCGCAAAGAACACCAAGCCGACGCTCGAGGTGAGCTCGTGGACCCAGACCGTGCGCCAGCCCAAGTCGGCGACGTCCTCGACGGCCGGTGGTCACTCGGCCGAGCGCTGCGAGCACGCCGACATGGTGTTCACCAAGGACATCGATGCGGCCACGCCCAAGCTGCTGCAGGCCTGCTCGGCCGGCACCATCTTCAAGGAAGTCAAGGTCTATTTCTACCGCGCGATTTCCAGTACGGCCAACCAGGCCGGTCAGCACAACGGCGGCCTGCAGCGCAAGCGCTACCTGTTGATCGAAATGAAGAACGTGCTGGTGTCAAGCGTCACGCCGCAGGTCGGCGGTGAGGGTCTGCCGACCGAGACGTTCTCGCTGCGTTACTCGGCCATCCGCTGGTCGTACGACGAAGTGAAGATCGACGGTACCGTCGGCCACACCAACGTGTCGTGCGCCTGGAACCTGGCCACCAACACCACCACCTACTCCTGATGGGGTTCGGGGGCGTAGCCCCCGTCTTGTCCATGCCTGACCAGTTCCCGCCCAGCATCTGGGATCGCCTCTTGGCCGCCGAGGGTGAGCATCGTCCGGGCGGGTTGGTCGGCATCGACAAGATCAAGGCTCAGGTGGCGCGCGATGTCGAGAACATCCTGAACGCCCGACAAGCGCTGTTCCTTGCCGGCGCCCAGCACAGCTTGGCTGCCCGTTCGGTCATGGGCTTTGGCCTCACCGATTTCGCGCACGTCACGACCTACGGCGCGCATGAGATGGACGAGGTCTGCCGCAGCATCGAGCGCGCCATTCTGGCCCATGAGCACCGGCTGCGTCATGTGCAGGTGCGGTTCCGGGGTACCTCGTTGATTGCCGGGCGCTGGGGCTTTGACGTCGTGGCTGAACTCCGTGTCGGCGATGCCCGCGAGCCGATCAGTTTCGAAGCCGTCATGGATTCGTCCAAACAGAATTTCAGCGTGCAACAGGGCGCCTGACCTGCATGAAGAGCCTTGTCCCCCATTTCGAACGTGAACTCACCTTTTTGCGTGAAAGGGCGTCGGGGTTCGCGCGCGCCTATCCGAAGATCGCCGCTCGGCTCGAGCTGAGCGACGGCGTGTCAAGCGACCCGCATGCGGAGCGCATGATCGAGTCGTTCGCCTTGTTGGCCGCCCGCATCCACAAGCGGCTGGACGACGATTTCTCGCTGTTCACCGAGTCCATGCTCGAGGTGCTGTACCCGCACTACCTCCGGCCGTTCCCTTCGTGCTCGGTGGCGCGCTTCGATCAGGGCGCAGCGGCCGGCCAGCTCACCCGAGCGATCACGGTGGGGCGAGGCACCAGCCTGCAGAGTCGTCCCGTCAAAGGGGTGGCGTGCCGTTTTCGGACCACCCAGGACGTCACCCTGCTGCCGCTGGTGGTTCAGTCGGCGGTCTATCGCAATGCGGTGAAGGCCCCGCCCGGGACGCCCCTGCCCGCTGGCGTGACGTCCGTCCTGTCGGTACGTCTTTCCTTGTCGTCGCCTCAGGCAACCTGGCCCGATGTCTTGGCGCGACCGTTGCGTTTCTACCTCGACGGCGAACCTTCGCTGGTGGTCGCCTTGCGCGAGGCCTTGTGTCGGAATGTCGCCGGCATGATGGTGCAGTGGGGCGACCATGGCGCCTGGCAGCCGATGGCATCGGATGCCGGGCCACAGCAGGCGGGCTTCGATCCGGACGAGCCCCTCGTGGCGTTCGACGCGAGAACGCACGATGCCTATCGGTTGCTCACAGAGTACTTTGTCTTCCCAGAGAAGTTCAACTTCGTCGACCTGCCGGTGTCGGCCCCTGCGGGGATGGCGCCCGGTGCCGCCGGGTCTGATGCGCCGACCTTGACCGTCCATCTGCTGATGAAGGGCATCCGCAGCGATTCGGATGCATCGCGCCTGCTCGAGATGAGTTCAGAGCGCAACCTCTTGCTGGGCTGCACGCCAGTGGTGAATCTGTTCGAGCAGCACGCCGATCCAATCCGCATCACGCAGCAGGCGGTGTCTTATCCGGTGGTGGTGGACAGTCGGCGCGCGTTTGCCTATGAGGTCCATACCATCCGCAAGGTGTTCCGGGTCAGAAAGACGGCGGAAGGGGAAGCGGTCGAGGCCTTCGGGCCGATGTTCTCGTTCCGCCATGGGGACGACGGGGCCGGTGAAGAAGGCGCTCCGCGGTGTTACTGGCATGTCCGCCGCGACGAGGACCTGGCCGAGCAGAGCCCGGGTTACGAGACGGAACTGACGCTGGTGGATCACGCCTTCAATCCGGCCACGCCGCAGATCGACACGCTTTCGCTGACAGTGCTGGCGACCAACCGCGATCTGCCGTCGCTGTTGCCTTTCGGCCTGCAGGGTGGCGACCTGTTCATGGAAGGGGGCGGTCCGGCACGCGAGATTCGCCTGCTGCGCAAGCCGACGGCCAGCGTGCGGTTGCCTCGCCACGGCGGGATGTTGTGGCGCTTGATCTCGCACCTGTCGCTCAACCATCTGTCGCTTGCGTCCAGCGGTGCTGAAGGCCTGCGCGAGATGCTGGGCCTCTACGACTTTGCCCGCGCATCGGGCGTGCGGGGCATGATCGATGGCCTGGAAAACCTCCGGTGTCGCGATGCGACTGCCTGGCTCCCGGGTGAGCCATTCGCTTCCTTCGTCAAGGGTACGGAAGTCCAGCTGTTTGTCGATGAGGAGCGTTTCGTCGGGGCTGGACTCGGCCTGTTTGCCGAAGTCCTGGATCGGTTTTTCGGCCTGTATGCCCACGCCAACAGTTTCACCCAGCTCACCGTGCTGGCCGCGCGTACCCAGGAAGTTCTGGTGTCATGTCCTCCCCGCAGCGGCGCTCAACGTCTGGTGTGATCCACCAACTGCTGCAGCAGCCGCAGCAGTTCGATTTCCTTCAGGCCGTGCGGTTGCTGGACCGCTGGCTTGACGGCGCGTTCCCAGCGGCGCGCGGGTTGGCGCGGGTTCGCTTCCGCAATGCCGTGTCGCTGTCGTTCCCCGCAAGCGACATCGAGGCGCTGGTGGTGCATGCTCGGGAAGACGGCCCCGTCGACCTGGGTGTGATTCCGGCCACCGCGATCGACCGGGTGGAGGTGACGCCTGCCTTCATGGGGCTGCTGGGCGTGAGTGGTGCCTTGCCGCTGTGCTACACCGAGGCCATCGGGCAGCGTGAGCTGTACCAGAAGGACACCGCAGCCCGCGCGTTCCTCGATGTCTTCACGCATCGCTCGGTCGTGTTGTTCTACGACGCGTGGCGCAAGCACCGCTTGCCCATCGATCTGGAGCTGACGGCGCCACGTCGCTTCCGGCGGATGGTGCTGTCTCTGGGGGGGCTGGAGGGGGAGCGGCCGCGGGGTGGGACGGAGCGCGTACCTGCGATCTCGGCTCAGGCACTGGCCTACTACGGCGGGGCGTTGCGGCACCAGCGGTGGTCGGCTGTGCAGGCTCAGCGCGTGCTGGCCGAGTACTTCGGTCTGCCGGTGCACATCGAACAGTTCGTGGGCCGCTGGTATGCCTTGCCCGAGCTCGCCCGTGCGCGGCTCGGGGTGCAGGTGGCCGGACAACGCACACAGGGCGTGCTGGGGAAGTCGGCGCTGCTGGGCGAGCGAGTCTGGCAGCGCAACCTGTGCCTGCGCGTGGAGCTGGGGCCTTTGCCCCACGCCCACCTGCAGGGGTTTCTGCCGGGAAGCCGTGGAGCGCGTGCGCTGTCGCAGTGGTTGACGCTGTGCTTCGGGACCGGGCTGACCTTTGAGGTGCGCCTGCGACTGGACCGCGCGCACATCGAGCCGACCGTGCTGAAGTCGGGCCGCGACAACACGCGCAGCCGCCTCGGCTGGGACACTTTTCTGCAGACCCGCCCAGCCAGGGCAGACCGCGGGGACATCTGCTACGAGCTGCATCCCGCTTGAGCCTGGCGGGATGCATCAGAACGAAGAACACACAAGGACCAGGGAAGGACCCCGTTGCCATGAGCCAGAACCTCAAGACCCTCATCTCGAAACTGAACGACGCCACGCGCCAGGCGGCCGAGCGGGCTGCCAGTCTGTGCATGGGCCGCGGCCACTACGAAGTGGACATCGAGCACCTGCTGCTGGCGCTGCTGGAGCAGCCGGGTAACGACCTCTCGGTGCTCGCTCAGCGGGCCAATGTGTCGCTCACCGAGTTGCAGCGTGACATCGAGGCGGAGCTGGCTGGCTTCAAGACGGGCAACACGCGCACGCCTGTGTTCTCGGCGCACCTGCCCGTGCTGTTGGAGCACGCCTGGTTGATCGCGTCGCTTGAATCGGCTGTCGCCCGCATCCGCAGTGCGCATCTGCTGCTGGCGCTGCTGACCGAGCCCACCCTGAGCCAGTTGGCGCACCGTACGTCGCGGTTGTTCGCGCGCTTTTCGCTGGAGGACCTGAAGCACCGGCTGGCCGAGGTGACTCGCGGCTCGACCGAGGCGGTGACACCTGCCGCCGCCGGCTCGGTGCAGGATGACGGGGGGGATGGCGATGAGGCCGATGCCGCCGACGCGCTCAGCGGCAAGACCCCCGCCCTCGACCAGTTCACCACCAACCTCACGGAGCGTGCGCGCGAAGGCAAGGTGGACCCGGTGATCGGTCGCGATGCCGAGATCCGGCAGGCCATCGACATCCTGATGCGTCGGCGTCAGAACAACCCCATCCTCACGGGTGAGGCCGGCGTGGGCAAGACGGCTGTGGTGGAGGGGCTGGCGCTGCGCGTCGCGCAGGGCGACGTGCCGCCGCCGCTGCAGGGCGTCGCCATCCATGTGCTCGACATGGGCCTGTTGCAGGCGGGCGCGTCGGTCAAGGGGGAGTTCGAGAACCGCCTGAAGAACGTGATCGACGAGGTCAAGCGCAGCACGCATCCGATCATCCTGTTCATCGACGAGGCGCACACCATGATCGGTGCGGGCGGCCAGGCGGGGCAGAACGATGCAGCGAACCTGCTGAAGCCGGCTCTGGCGCGCGGCGAGCTTCGCACAATTGCCGCGACCACCTGGGGTGAGTACAAGAAGTACTTCGAGAAGGACGCGGCGCTGGCCCGGCGGTTCCAGGTGATCAAGGTGGAGGAGCCGTCCGAGGAGCTGGCCTGCGCGATGCTGCGCGGCATGGCCCCTCTGATGGAGAAGCACTTCGGCGTGCGCCTGCTCGATGACGCGATCCGCGAGGCGGTGCGCCTTTCGGCGCGCTACATCAGCGGCCGCCAACTTCCCGACAAGGCCGTGAGCGTGCTGGACACAGCGTGCGCCAAGGTCGCGCTGGGCCAGAGCGCCACGCCGGCCCGCATCGAGGAGGCGCGCAAGCGCCTGGAGCGTCTGGACGCGGAGGCCGCCGCCTTGTTGCGTGAGGCCGCAATCGGGGCGCGCCATGGTGAGCGCCTGGACGCCTTGAAGGCCGAGCGCAATGCCATCGTGCAGCAGTTGCAGGCCGACGAGACCCGCTGGAGCCATGAACAGCAACTGGTGAGCGACATCCAGGCGCTGCGCGCGAAGCTGGAGCAGCAGGCCGGTGGTCTGTCTTCCGCCGAAGCAGGCCTGGCCACGACCACTGCAGACACCGCGGCGCCCGAGGGCACGAGCAAGGCCGCGAAATCGCGCAAGAAAATGGATGCGAGCCCGGCGTCGCCCGACCACGAGTTGCTGGCTGGCAAGCAGGCCGAGCTGGGCGCCCTGCAGGGCGAGGCGCCGTTGGTGCCGATGCAGGTGGACGGCCACGTGGTCGCCGAGATCGTGGCGGCCTGGACGGGCATCCCGCTGGGCAAGATGGTCAAGGACGAGATTCGCACGGTGCGCAATCTGCAGGGGACGCTGCAGGAGCGCGTCATCGGCCAGGACCATGCGCTGGCTGCGATTGCGCAGCGTGTGCGCACGGCCCGCGCCGGGCTCGAGGACCCGAACAAGCCCAAGGGCGTGTTCCTGTTTGTGGGCCCCAGCGGCGTGGGCAAGACCGAGACTGCACTGGCGCTGGCCGACATCCTCTATGGCGGCGAGCGCAACCTCATCACCATCAACATGAGCGAGTACCAGGAGGCGCACAGTGTCAGCGGCCTGAAAGGCTCGCCGCCGGGCTATGTGGGTTACGGCGAAGGCGGCGTGCTGACCGAGGCGGTGCGCCGCAAGCCCTACAGCGTGGTGCTGCTCGACGAGGTCGAGAAGGCGCACCCGGATGTGCTGGAGATGTTCTTCCAGGTGTTCGACAAGGGCGTGATGGACGATGCAGAGGGTCGCGAGATCGACTTCCGCAACACGGTGATCATCCTGACCTCGAATGCGGGCTCACAGCAGATCATGAATGCGTGCTTCCGACAGGACGAGGAGCTGGGCGGTCCGGTGATGAGGTCGGTCGACGAGATGCCAGCTGCAGACGAACTGGCGGAGGCGCTGCGCCCGGTGCTCTACAAGACCTTCAAGCCGGCCTTCATCGGTCGGACCAAGGTGGTGCCCTACTACCCGCTGAACGACGACGTGCTGGTCGATGTGATCAAGCTCAAGCTGGATCGGATTGCGGCCCGCGTGGCGGCGAATCACCAGGCCGAATTGAGCTACGACGACGCGCTGGTGGAGTCGGTGCTGGCGCGGTGTACCGAGGTGGACACGGGCGCGCGGGCGGTGGACCACATCCTCAACGGCAGCCTGCTGCCCGAGGTGGCGGAAAGCGTGCTGGCCCGCATGGCCGAAGGCCAGCCCATCCAGCGCATCAAGGTCAGCGCGGCCAAGGACGGCGCCTTCCGCTTCAAGGTGGCGTGATCGGGGCCGGGGCGACCCGGCTCGGCCCCGCTCAGTCGCTGAGCACCAGCATGGCCTCGTCGCACCAGTCGTTGGCGGCGGTGTAGAAGCCTTCCCAGACGCAGCCGTTGCAGCCGCGGCCGCAGCAGGTGGTCGGTTCGGGGGGCGGTTCACGCAGGGTGACGCCCTTCTGGGCGGCCTGGCGCTGGAAGTGGGCGAACATGGCCTGGGCCGATTCGCGGTCGGTGAGCTGGAAGTCCATGGTCACGCGGCGTGCAGGGCGCCGTCTGGCTGAGGGAACATCGCGCGGACACGGTGCGCGAGGCGTGCGGATGATACCGGCATGCGTGGCATAGTGTCCGCGTGCAGCCCGATGTGTCCCGTGATCCCGTGCCCGCGTCGCCGTCGCCTTCTGGCGCCCCGGCGGCGGGTGGTCGTGTGGTCACATGGCGGGCGCTGATCCTGACGTCCATCGTGCTGGTGCTGGCCATGACGGCCGTGGCAGTGGGCGTGGCGGCGTATGCGTGGCACCACCTGGCGGCCCGGGTCACGCTGCGCGAACAGCAGGCCGACGTGCTGCTGCCCGAGTCGTTGGCCGTAAGGGCCACCGTGGCCGAGGGCGTGACGGTGCGCATCGACCAGACGCTGCCGGTGCGTGTGCCCATCCAGCAGACGCTGTCCATTCCGATCGACGACGAGATCCCGCTGGTGGTGAGCCTGGACACGACGGTGCCCATCGCGCTGGACGTGCCGGTGAAGACCGTGATCCGGCTGGACCAGACGGTGGACGTGGACACCCGCGTGCAGACCCGGGTGCTGGGCATGACGCTGAACCTGCCCATTCGGGGCCGTGTGCCCATCCAGGCCGATGTGCCGATCGACGTGGTGGTGCCGGTGCGCGAACGGTTGCCCGTGGTGCTGCAGGCGCCCGCGCGGGTGCGCCTGCCCGAACCCATCCGCACCCGCATCGACACCGTGATCGACGCCCGTGTGCCGGTGCGCGAGGTGCTGCATCTGCCACTGTCGCGCCCGGTGGAGGCGAGCTTGCGGTTTCCTCAGCAGACGGTACGGGCCGGCCTGGCCGAACTGGATCTGACCCTGCCGTTCCAGGCCCTGAGCATCGGCGGGTTGAAGGGGCCGGCACCGACCGGTGCGGCCGCGCCATGACACGCCACATGAGGGCGCCATCGGGCTGGCACCGTGCGGTGACACGGCCCCAGATGGTCGCGGTGGCGCTGCTCGTGTTGACCGTGTGGCTGGCCCTGATGGCGACGGGCGCCTGGTTGTTCTGGCGGCATGCCGAAGTGCGGCTTGCGCTGCGTGATCAGCCGCTCACGCTGACCTTGCCAGCCGGTCTGCAAGCGGCGGCCACGGTGAATCGTCCTTTGTCGTCGCGCCTGAGGGCCTCGCCCCGGGTGCCGCTGGAGGTGGACCAGCGGGTGCGCGTGCGCTTCGAGGATGCGCTGTCCGCCCGGGTCGCGTTGAAGACGGTGCTGCCGGTGCACACGGTGGTGCAGGTGGACCAGCAGGTCCGCGTGTCGGCGCCGGTGTCGCTGGATGTGCCGGTGGTGCGGTGGCTGCCGCCGTTCAAGGTGACCGTGCCGGTGCAGTTGGTGCTGCCGGTGCAGTTCAAGGTGCCGGTCGACGCGCAGGTGCCACTGGACCTCGATGTGCTGGTGAGCGGGCGTTGGCCGGAGGACCTCAGCGTGCCCCTGAAGGCGAGCTGGACCTTGCGGGCCGTGCTGGATGCGCCGCTGCAGGCCGCGTTGACCCGCGAGACGGTGTTCACGCTGCAGGGGCCGGTGGCGCCCCTGGCACTGCGCATCCCGGCGATGGACTTGCGCATGCCGGTGAGCTGGATGGCGCTGGTGGCGGCGCCACCCCGTTGACACGGTGAGCGGGCGTGCAGGCGGCGTCAGGCGGTCTGCTGCAGCACGCCGAGTGCCTCTTCGCACCAGTTGGCCCAGCTGGCCTCGTACATGATCCCTGTCTTGAGGATGAGGTGCTGGATGCGCTTTTCGCGCGTGGCGGCACGGCCGGGCGGGAAGTCGCGCGCTTCGATGGCCCGGTAGGCCGCCAGGCGGGTCTGGTGCAGTTGCATGCGGCGGCGCAGTTCGCCTTCCAGGCCCAGTGGGCCGATGGCGGCGTCGGCCCGCAGGCGCACCATGAGCTCGTCACGCAGGTCGGTGGGCTCGGTGGGTTCGCGCACCCAGGCGCGCAGCGCGGCTTCGCCGGCGGGCAGCACCTGGTAGAGGCGCTTGCGGGTCTTGCCACCGTCCGGCGCGACGTCGGAGGCGATCCAGCCGGCCTGTTCCATGCGGGCCAGCTCGCGGTAGATCTGCTGGTGGGTGGCGTGCCAGAAAAAGCCGATGGACTTGTCGAAGCGACGGGCGAGGTCGTAGCCCGAGGATGGTTTTTCCAGCAACGAGGTCAGCAGGGCATGGGCGAGCGACATGCGGCGAGTGTAGCGGGCCGGTGCGGGTATGCAACCAGTTGCATGTTGCGGGCGACTCGATTAGAGTCGTGCACCGCTATGCAACTGGTTGCATCGAGACCTTTCTGCCGGAGACCCCATGACCGCGTACCCCCACCTGCTTCAACCCCTCGATCTGGGCTTCACCACACTGCGCAACCGCGTCCTGATGGGCTCGATGCACGTGGGGCTGGAAGAGGCCAAGAATGGCTTCCAGCGCATGGCCGCGTTCTATGCCGAGCGGGCACGGGGCGGTGTGGCCCTGATGGTGACGGGCGGCATCGCCCCCAATGACCAGGGCCGGCCCTATCCGGGTGGCGCCCGCCTGGCCACCGAAGAGGAAGCCGCGCAGCACCGCGTCGTGACCGAGGCCGTGCATGCTGCCGGCGGCAAGATCGCCATGCAGATCCTGCACTTCGGGCGCTATGCCTACCACCCCGAGCTGGTGGGCCCGAGCCCGATCCGCGCGCCGATCTCGCCCATGCCGCCGCGCGAGCTGACCACGGCCGAAGTCGAGCAGACGATTGCCGACTTCGTGCGCTGCGCCCAGCTGGCCCAGCAGGCCGGCTACGACGGCGTGGAGATCATGGGCTCCGAGGGCTACCTGATCAACGAGTTCATCGCCGCGCGCACCAACCAGCGCACCGACGAGTGGGGCGGCAGCTACGAGAACCGCATCCGTTTCCCGGTGGAGATCGTGCGCCGCACGCGCGAGGCCGTGGGGCCGAACTTCATCCTGATCTACCGCCTGTCGATGCTGGACCTGGTGGAGGGCGGCTCGAACTTCGACGAAGTGGTGCAGCTGGCCAAGGCCGTCGAAGCCGCGGGCGCCACCCTGATCAACACCGGCATCGGCTGGCACGAGGCCCGCATCCCGACGATCGCGACCAGCGTGCCGCGCGCCGCCTTTGCCTGGGTGACGAAGAAGCTCAAGGGCCAGGTGGGCATCCCGCTGGTCACCACCAACCGCATCAACACGCCGGAAGTGGGCGAGCAGGTGCTGGCCGAGGGCTGTGCCGACATGGTGTCGATGGCCCGTCCGCTGCTGGCCGATCCCTTCTTCGTGGTCAAGGCCGAAGCCGGCAAGGCCGATGAAATCAACACCTGCATTGGCTGCAACCAGGCCTGCCTGGACCACACCTTCAGCGGCAAGATCACCTCGTGCCTGGTGAACCCGCGTGCCTGTCATGAAACCGAACTCGTCATCGAACCCGCCAGCCAGCCCAAGCGAATCGCCGTGGTGGGCGCCGGCCCTGCCGGTCTGGCGTGTGCCACCACGGCCGCCAGCCGCGGCCACGATGTGACGCTGTTCGAGGCCGACGCCGATGTGGGCGGCCAGTTCAACATCGCCAAGCAGATCCCGGGCAAGGAAGAGTTCTACGAGACGCTGCGCTACTTCCGCAAGCAGCTGCCGCTGACCGGTGTGAAGGCGCGCTTCAACACCCGTGTGTCGGCGCAGGAGCTGATCGACGGCGGCTTCGACGAAGTGGTGCTGGCCACGGGTGTGGCGCCGCGCACGCCGGCCATTCCGGGTGTGGACCACCCCAAGGTGCTCAGCTACCTGGACGTGCTGCGTGACAAGAAGCCGGTGGGCAAGACGGTGGCCGTGATCGGCGCTGGCGGCATTGGCTTCGACGTGTCGGAGTACCTGACGCACGAAGGCGAAAGCCCCTCGCTGGTGCCCGAGAAGTTCTATGCCGAGTGGGGCATCGACACGAGCTATGCCGAGCGCGGTGGCATTAAACCGGCCAAGCTGGAAACGCCGCCGCGCCAGGTCTACCTGCTGCAGCGCAAGACGAGCAAGGTGGGTGACGGCCTGGGCAAGACGACGGGCTGGATCCACCGCACCTCGCTGAAGAACCGCAATGTCGAGATGATCGCAGGCGCGACCTACGAGAAGATCGACGACCAGGGTCTGCACATCACGGTGGGCGGGCAGCAGACCGTGCTGCCGGTGGACAACGTGGTGCTGTGTGCCGGCCAGGAGCCGTTCCGTGCGCTGCAGGACGGCCTGCAGACGGCGGGCGTGAAGGTGACGCTGATCGGCGGGGCCGACGTGGCCGCCGAGCTGGACGCCAAGCGCGCAATCAAGCAGGGCACGGAAGTGGCCGCGGCGCTTTGATGTTGCACGTGAAGAACAGGATTACACCATGAGCCAGAACACCGTGGACACGACCCCGCCGCAGCTGGAGACGCTGCGCGTGACGCTGAGCGACCACATCGCCACCGTGACGTTGAATCGGCCGGACAAGGCCAATGCGATGAACTGGGCGATGTGGCAGGACATCCGCAGCGCCATGCAGTGGGTGGACCGCACGCCTGAGGCCCGGGTGGCCATCATCGAAGGGGAGGGGCGCCTGTTCACCTCCGGCATCGACCTGTCGATGATGATGGGGCTGCAGGGTCAGATCAAGGACGACTGCGATGGCCGCATGCGCGAGAAGCTGCGCCAGCTGATCCTCGAATTGCAGGACACGCTGACCAGCATCGAGCGGTGCCGCAAACCGGTGATCGCCGCCATCCACGGTGGCTGCATTGGCGGCGGCGTCGACCTGATCAGCTGCACCGACATGCGCTATTGCTCGGCCGATGCGTACTTCACGATCAAGGAAATCGACATCGGCATGGTGGCCGACGTGGGCACGCTGCAGCGCCTGCCCAAGCTGATCGGCAACCAGGGCATCGTGCGCGAGATGGCCTACACGGGCCGCCGCGTGGAGGCAGCCGAGGCGCGCGAGATCGGGCTGGTGAACCGCGTGTTCGACAGCCGCGAGGCACTGCAGGCCGGTGTGCGCGAGGTGGCGGCCCAGGTGGCGGCCAAGTCGCCGCTGTCGATCCGTGGCACGAAGGAGATGCTGAACTACAGTCGCGACCACTCGGTGGCCGACGGGCTGAACCACATCGCCACATGGAACGCGGCCATGCTGATGTCGACCGACCTGACGGCGGCGATGATGGCCGGGATGGCCAAGCAGACGCCCGAGTTCAAGGACTGAGTGCGGTGTTCGCGGGGTGCGCGAGCTGTGGGGCCAGCCAGGCCTGCAGCGCGCGCCATGCGAGGTCGACCTGAAGGCGGGCGGCCTCGGACAAGGGGGCGCCCAGCGTGAAGTCCGACCCGGGCACCGACAGCACGGTGCAAGGCGGCGGCGGGGCCTGCAACAGCCGGGCGTGCAGGCTCAGCAGGTGCGCCGGTGTGAGGTGATGGCTGGTCCAGGCCGGGCCTTCTGGGGCGGCCGTCACGGCGGTCCATGCGGGATGCGGGGACGGGGTGGCTTGGGCGTCGATCACCAGCACGTGCGTGCGGTCGGTCAGGTCCAGCACATCTTCTGCCGAGAGTTGCATGGTGGTGAGCACCTCGATCTGATCGGACAGCGTGGATGGCTGTGAAGCGAGCCAGGCCTGCAGCCGATCGGCCAGCGCCGGGCCGATGCCGTCGTCGCCCCGCGCGGGGTTGCCGATGGCAATGACGAGCAGGGGCGCGCGATCGGGAGGCTGATCCCACAGGCTCATTGGATGAGCTCCGGTCGTTCCAGGTTGCCGTCCTCGTGCTTGAGCAGCACGTCCTGCAGGGCGCCGTCGGCGTGGCGGAGTTCCAGCCGCATCGGCATCTTGCCCAGCGCATGGGTGGCGCACGACAGGCAGGGGTCGTAGGCCCGGATGGCCACCTCGATGCGGTTGAGCAGGCCTTCGGTGAGCTCGCGTCCATCGAAATACTGCGCGGCCACCTGGCGTACGGCCTCGTTCATCGCGGTGTTGTTGTGCGTGGTGGAGACGATCAGGTTGGCGTGGGTGATGAGGTCGTCTTCGCCGATGCGGTAGTGGTGGATCAGCGTGCCGCGGGGCGCCTCGATCACGCCCACGCCTTCGCGCAGTGGCGTGCCGGTGGCCATGAGGTCGGTGCCGAGCAGCGCCGGGTCATCCAGCAGGTGGGCGATGGTTTCGGCGCAGTGCAGCGTGTCGATCATGCGGGCCCAGTGCTGGGCCAGCGAGGCCGTGACCGGGCGCCCGTCGCCCCAGGCCTTGAACGCCTGCCTGGCCGCTTCGGCCCGTGGGGTGTCGAGAAAGGTGGCGTTGTTGATGCGGGCCAGCGGGCCCACGCGATACCAGCCCGTGTCCGGGCCGTGTGCGCGCAGGAAGGGGAACTTCATGTACGTCCACGGCTTGACGGCTTCGCCGATCAGGGCGTCGTAGCCGCGCACGTCGACCTGGTCGACCACCAGGTTGCCTGCCGCATCGGTCACGCGCAGGGCGCCGTCGTACAGGTCGGCTGCGCCGTCCGGGCGCACGAGCGACATGAACATCGACGGGAAGTCGGCGAAGGTGCCGTGCTCGGGCAGGTGCTTCACGAAGAGGTCGCGCGCCAGGTCGACGGTCTGCGCGCACCAGTCGGTCACCTGGCCGATGTCGGCGCGCATCAGGTCGCGGTCAGCGGCCGACAGGGGCTTGTTGAAGCCACCGGGCACCGAGCCCGTGCCGTGGATGCGCTTGCCCGTCAGCAGCCGGATCACCTCCTGGCCATACTTGCGCAGGCGGATGCCCTGCAGGCCCAGCTCGCGGTGGTCCTGTAGCACGCCCATCACGTTGCGGTGGGGCACGGCGTCGTCGAAGCCGAACAGCAGGTCGGGCGAGGCGAGGTGGAAGAAGTGCAGCGCGTTCGATTGCAGCACCTGTGCGGCATGCAGCAGGCGCCGCAGCTTCTCGGCGGTGGGCGTGATGCGCGCGTGCCCGATCACGAAGGCATCGCAGGCCTTGCTGGCGGCCAGCAGGTGGCTGACGGGGCAGATGCCGCACAGGCGCTGCACGAGCGTGGGCACCTCCCAGTAGGGGCGGCCCTGGATGAAGCGTTCGAAGCCGCGGAACTCGACGATGTGCAGGCGCGCCTGCTGCACGCGGCGGTGTTCGTCGAGCAGCAGGGTGACCTTGCCGTGGCCCTCGACGCGGCTGACCGGGTCGATCACCACGCGGCGCAGGCCGTCGGGCTGAGAGGCGGTTTCAAGCGGGTGGGGCATGGTGGCTCAGTCGAAGCGGCGGGCGTGCAGCGGCAGCTCGGTCGCGATGTCGGGCGTGCGCCGGGCGATTTCGGCCAGTACCAGGGCGCGAAAGGCGTCGGCCGGAGGCGGGCAGCCGGGCAGGGTCAGGTCCACAGGCACGACCTCGTGCACGGGCAGCACCTTGTCGAGCAGCGGCGGCAGCTCGGGGTCGCGTGGCAGTTGCGGATCGTGCAGCCCGTCGGCCAGGTAGGCAGTCTGCATCAGCTCCGCCACGGGGATGCCGTTGCGCAGGGCCGGCACGCCGCCGTACATGGCACACGCGCCCACGGCGACCAGCACGCGGCAGCGGGCGCGAAAGGCGCGCAGCACCTCGACGTTCTCTTCATTGCAAAGGCCGCCTTCGATCAGGCCGATGTCAATGCCGTCCTCCGACAGCGCCTTGACGTCGGTGAAGGGGCTGCGGTCGAAGGTGATGAGGTCGACCAGGTCAGCCAGGGTCTCGTCGATATCGAGCAGGGACATGTGGCAGCCGAAGCAGCCGGCCAGCGAGCAGGTGGCGATGCGCAGTCGGGGCGAGGGGCTCGCAGGGGCGGTGGGGAACATCAGGGACATGGTGGCGCCTCAGGTGTCGGCCGGTCGCTCGGCGATGTCGGCGTGGTCGTAGGGGCGCGCACCGATGGGCATGGCAAAGCCCTGGCGTTTGGGCATCAGAGCGCCCACGGGGCAGATGGACAGCGCCCGGTCGGTGGCGGCCACCGCACTGTCCTTGAGCAGGCCACTGGCGCTGTTGACGAGCAGCGTGGTGTGGGCGCCGCGGCCGCCCACGGCGAAGACGTTCTTGCCATCGATCTCGCGGCTGGCGCGCACGCAGAGCTCGCACAGGATGCAGCGGTTGCGGTCGAGCCAGACATCGGGGTGCGAGGCGTCGACCGACTGGGGCGGGTAGGCGTGCACGAAATGCGTGTCGACCATGCCGACGTGATAAGC
This sequence comes from Aquabacterium olei, assembly GCF_003100395.1. Taxonomy (NCBI): domain Bacteria; kingdom Pseudomonadati; phylum Pseudomonadota; class Betaproteobacteria; order Burkholderiales; family Sphaerotilaceae; genus Aquabacterium; species Aquabacterium olei. The sequence continues at coordinate 2,829,968 of NZ_CP029210.1, read as the reverse complement.
CACGGCCTGCAGGTGGCATGCGCCACTCTTCTCGCAGAAAGGGCAATGGTGGTTGCCCTCCACGAACAGCATCTGCACCAGGCGCTGGCGGTCGTGCTGCACGGCCGGCGTCTCGCTGTGCAGTACCAGCCCTTCGCGCGCAGGCAGGGTGCAGGCAGTGACCATGCGAGGGCCTGCCGATGTGTCGAGCTGCATGCTGCAGACCTTGCAGTTGCCCACGGGTTCGAACTCGGCGTGGTGGCACAGGTGCGGCACGTACACGCCCGCTGCAGTGGCCGCCTGCATCACGGTCTGGCCGGGCGTGAACGGGATGCTGCGGCCGTCGAGCACGAAGGTGGCCGCGGCGGCTTCGGCGGGATGGGGCTGGGTGTTCATGGCGGGCTTGCTGCGGGCGGCAGCGTGGCGGGCAGGTGGACGAGGGCCGCATTCACGTCGAAGGCCTGTGCGTCGGGCACCAGCCGGCGGCGCACCTGCTCGGGGAAATGGGTGATGACGTCCAGCAGGGGGTGGGCCGCCGTCTGCCCGAGACCGCAGTGGCTCAGGCGCTGCATCAGCGCGCCGGTGTCCTGCAGCCGGGCGATGTCGCGGGGCCCGGCGTGGCCCGCCAGCAGGCGGTCGGCCGTGTCGGCCAGCTGCACGCAACCCACACGGCAGGGCGTGCAGAAGCCGCATGACTCGTGCGCGAAGAAATGCGTGTACTGCCGCGCGATGTCGAGCATGTCGCGGCGCCTGTCGAACACGGTGAAGGCGCCGCCAGTGGGCAAATCTTCGAACGCGATCTGGCGGCCGAGCTGGCTGGCGTCGATCAGCTTGCCCGAGGGGCCGCCCACCAGCACGGCCTGCACCTCGGTGGCGCCCGCATCGGCCAGCACCTCGGCCACGGTGATGCCCCATGGCACTTCGTACAGACCGGGGCGCGCCACGTCGCCCGCGACGCTGAGCAGCCGCGTGCCGGGCGAGGCCGCCGTGCCGTGGGCGCGAAACCAGGCCGCGCCGTGCACCGCGATCTGCGCGACCTGCACAAAGGTTTCGACGTTGTTGTTGACGGTGGGCAGGCCGAGGTAGCCGCGGTCGACCGGGAAGGGCGGACGGGTGCGTGGAATGCCGCGCTTGCCTTCGACGGACTCGATCAGCGCGGTTTCTTCGCCGCAGACATAGGCACCGGCGCCGAGATGCGGCGCGATGTCGAAGGCCTGGCCACTGCCCGCCACGTTCGGCCCGAGCCAGCCGGCAGAGCGCCGCTCGGCCAGCACCTGCATCAGGTGGGGCGCCATGAAAGCGTATTCGCCGCGCAGATAAAGAAAGCCCTGGTCGGCGCCCACGGTGAGGGCGGCCAGCGTCATGCCTTCGACCACCTCGTGCGCCCAGTCCATCAGCAGCAGGCGGTCCTTGAAGGTGCCGGGCTCGCCTTCGTCGGCGTTGCAGGTGATGGCCTTGGGGCCGGGCGCCTGTTGGCACGCGAGCCACTTCTGCCAGGTGGCAAAGCCGGCGCCGCCGCGCCCGCGCAGGCCGGCATCGCGCAGCGTGGCGATCATGTCGGCCCGGCCCGCCTCCAGCCCGTTGACCAGCATGCGCTGCAGCGCGGTGCCTGGCGCGATGGGGTGGCTGAGGGTCTGCTGGTGGCGCCACACGGGGTTGTCGACCTCGAAGAAATCGGGGGGCCAGGCCTCGAGCGGGGTGGCGGTGCGGATCAGGTGGGCGATCTCGTCGATGCGGCGGGGCGTCAGGCGCACGAGCGGCCGGTCGTTGACGAGGCCGGCCGGGCCCTGGTCGCACATCCCGGTGCAAGCCGTGCGGTGCACCGACGCCAGCCCGTCGGCCCGCGTTTGCTCGGGTGTCACGCCGAGTTGCTCGCACAGGCGCACCAGCAGCGCTTCGCTGCCCTGCATGCGGTCGGTGGGGCTGTCGCTGAGGTAGACGGTGTAGCGGCCGCGGGGTGTGGCGCTCAGAAAGTGATAGAAGCTCACCACGCTGCGGATGGCGGCGTGGCCCAGACGCCAGCGGCGTGCGAGCGCATCGACGACCCACTCGGGAACATGGTGAAGGCGCGCTTGCACATCACGCAGCACCTGCAGCAATGAACCCGGCCCGGCCGGCCGCGAGGCCAGCAGGGCATCCAGATCCAGCAAGGGGGGCGGGGCGATGTTCGGGGGCATGCGCGGTCGGTTTAGGCGTTCTACAATGAACCCATTCACCGCTTCCTGACAAGCCCTGTGCGTCGCTTTCTCGCGATCCTCCTGATGTGCCTGCTGCCCCTGCAGTCGTTGCTGGCTTTGGCCGCACCGACGTGCGGGCTGTTGCCTGCTGCATCGGCGCAGGGCGTGGCGGGTCATGGTGAGGGCGTGCACGAGGCCCACCACGGACACCATGCGGTGATGGCGCACCATGCTGACCACGATGGTGCGGCCGCCTTCAATGTGCGCAGTGAGCCCTGTCCGCACGCCGGCTTGCATCCGGCAGACAGCGGCAGTTCAGGCCAGCCGTCCGATCAGGCTGATTGTGACGGCCTGCTGCATTGCATGGGATCGCACCTGGTGCCGTTTGCCCGTGTGCTGGATGTGCAGACCGCCGCGCTCACCGTGCGCGATCTGCTGGTGCCCGGCCTTGCCAAGTCGTTCCGCTCGGCCTTGACCGAGCCGCTGCACCGTCCGCCGATCGCCCGCGCCGCCTGAAGCGGTGGCCGGGGTGTCTTCCCGCGTGCCTGACGCCGACTGTTGAACCTGGGCCTGCCCGGGTCGGTTGGTGCGCCCACCGCTTCCTCGCCGTTTGCGCCTGAGTCGCTTTCGAGGAAGCCATGAAATCATCTGTTCTCTTGACGGGGTGCGTGTGTGCCCTGTCCAGTGCGGCCGTGCTGCTTGCGCGGCCTGTTTTGGCCGCATCGCCCGCGGCCACCGAGCCGGGCGTCAGGGCGGTGCCATCTGCATCGCCTGCCGAAGCCGCGGGCCCGTTGCTGCTGCGCCAGGGCGTGGAAGCCGCGTGGCAGCGCCACCCCTGGGCCCAGGCCCTGGCAACCCGCCAGACCCAGCAGCAAGCCGATCTGTCGTTGGCTGGTGCGTGGGTTTCGGCCCCGCCCACAGCCAGTCTGGGGCGCCTGGGTGACCGTGCGGGCACGCGTGCCCCGCGCCAGGAGTGGGAAGCCGAACTGAGCGTGCCGCTGTGGTGGCCGGGTCAGCGGGGAGCCGGTCGCACGTTGGCCGAGCGCAGCCAGGCGCAACTGGAGGCGGAAGCCGCCGCGCAGAAACTGCTGGTGGCGGAAGCCGTGCGGACAGCCTGGTGGACCGTGCTGAGCGCGCAGGACCAGGTCGCCGTGCTGCAGGGCCGGGTGGAAGCCGCCGAGGCCTTGCAGCAGGATGTGGAGCGCCGCCACCGTGCTGGTGAGCTCGCCCGGGTGGATGCGCATGCGGCCTCGGCCGAGTGGCTGGCTGCCCGCAGCGAACTGGCGGAAGCGCGGCAGGCTCTGCGGGCCGCCGAAGGGCGGTGGCAGGCCCTGACCGGGCTGCCGATGGCGGCCCAGGTGCCCAGTGCCACGTGGCCGTCGGCCCAGACGGAAGAGGTGACCGTGGACGCGCACCCCGCGTTGCAGGCCGCACAACTGGAGGCAGCGGTGGCCGAGGCCCGCGTGGACGTGGCTGCCGCGGCGGCGCGCGAGGCCCCGGAAGTGGCGGTGCGCGTGGTGCGCGAGCGGCGTGACACCACCGAGCCCTTCGACAACACAGTGGGGGTGCGCGTGAGCGTGCCCCTCGGCTCCACACCGCGCACCCTGCGGGCGAGCGCCGGCGCGCGGGCGGAATGGATCGAGGCCGATGCGCGGATGGCGCAGCTCACGGTGCGACTCCACGCGGCCCTCACCGAGGCGCACGAGGCCCTGGCCACCGCACGCACGCGGCTCGGCCTGGCCCGCGAGCGAGCCGAACTGGCCGCCGACAGCGAGCGGCTGCTGCGCAAGGCCTTTTCACTGGGCGAGGTCGACCTGGCCACGCTGCTGCGGGCGCGGGCCGGGGCGTTCGACGCCGACCGCGAACTGCGCCGTCAACGCCGGGCGCTCGATGCCGCCCAGGACCAACTTCAGCATGCCCTCGGGAGGCTGCCATGACGATGACCAAGATGCCTGACACCCTGATTTCCCTTGTGTGTGATGGCGTGCGGCGCCCCGCGATCGCGGCGCTGCTCGCGCTGACCTGCCTGGGCGCCATGAGCCCCGCCTGGGCGCACGGCGGCGAAGACCATGGCGATGAGGCTGCCACGCCGGCCGCGCTGCCGGGCGTGCTGCCTCGCGCGGCCACCCACACCGACGAGGTGGAACTCGTGGCGGTGCTCGAGCCCGGTCGCCTGCGCGTCTACCTTGACCAGGCGGCGACCAACGCACCGTTGGCGGGCGCGCGTGTGGAGGTGGAAGGCCTGGGCGCCACGGCGGTGGCCGCCGAGAGCGAGCCGGGCGTGTACGACCTCAAGCTGGCCCAAGCGCCGAAGCCGGGGCACCACCCGCTGACCGTGTCGGTCCAGGCGGGTGACACCGAGGACCTGCTCACGGCCGAGCTCGATGTGCCGGAGGTACCAGCCGCCGCGGACCACGATCACAGCGACCACGACCATCCTGAAGCGGCGAGTGCGTGGACGACCGCGTTGTGGGTGCTGGCCGGGGCCGTGTTCGGCGCGCTGGCGGCCACCGCGCTGCGCGCGTTGAACCGCCGGCGCCAGCCTGCATCGCCGAACGCGAACACAGGGAGCTGAGACATGAACCGAACGATTCTTGCCGTGCTCGTGGGCGCCCTGGCGGCCCCCCTGAGCCTGACCGGCCCCGCGTGGGCCCATGGGGGTGAAGACCATGCCCATGACACCCCGGCGCCGGCCCAGGCCACCGTGCCGAACGGCGTGGCCGCCCGCGAGCCGGCCCGGCGGCAGCCCGATGGCAGCGTCTTCGTGCCCAAGCCCGTGCAGCGGCAGTGGTCGCTGCGCACGCAGGCGGCGCAGCCCGGCCCCCTGGCGGCCACGGTCACGCTGCATGGGCGTGTCGTGCAGGATCCGGCCGCCGGTGGGCGGGTGCAAGCCGTACAGGGCGGCACGATCGAGCCAGCCGGCAAGGCCTTTCCGGCGCCCGGGCAGCGCGTGCGCCGCGGTGAGCTGCTGGCGTGGCTGGTGCCCACGGCCACCGCGCTGGAGCGCGGCGATCGACAGGGCACGCGCGCCGAACTGGCCGCCCAGGTGGCGCTGGCCGAGCGCCGTGCGGCCCGCCTGGCGCAGCTGGAAGGCTCCGTGCCGGCCAAGGACATCGAGGCCGCCGGCATCGAGGCGCGGGCGGCGCGTCAGCGTCTGCGGGCCATCGAAGCCAGCCTGGATGCCCGGCTGCCTTTGCGTGCCCCCGTCGACGGCATCATCGGCGCCGTCTCCGTGGTGGCCGGGGAGGTGGTCGATGCCCAGGCGCTGCTGTTCGAGGTGCTCGATCCGGCGCGTCTGGTGGTCGAGGCCCCGGCGTATGACCTGAGCCTGGCAGGCCAGATCGCGTCGGCTGAAGGCGAAGCGGGTGGGCGGGCCATCGCCCTGGTCGCCCTGCCCACCGGGCGGCAGCTGCAAGGGCAGGCCGTGCCCATGCGCTTCCGGGTGACGGACGCAGGACAGTCGCTGTCGGTGGGCCAGCCCGTGCGCGTGATGGTGCGTCGCCAGGCCGCGGGCGAGGGCGTGGCCCTGCCGGCCGCGGCCCTGGCGCGCGACAGCGCCGGCCGCACCATCGTGTGGGTGCACACCGAGCCGGAGCGCTTCGTGCCGCGCCCGGTTCAGCATGAGCCGCTGGGTGCCCGCGACGTGGCGATCCGCCAGGGTCTGAGCGCCGGCGACCGCATCGTCACGCAGGGCGCGAGCCTGCTGTCTCAGGTGCGCTGAGGAGTCCGCATGTTCGATTTCCTCATCCACCTGAGCCTGCGCCAGCGGCTCGTCGTCGCCGGCATGGCGCTGCTGCTGATCGTGTATGGCACCTTCAGCGTGCAGCGCATGCCGGTTGATGTGTTTCCCGATCTCAACAAGCCGACCGTGACGCTGATGACCGAAGCCGGCGGCATGGCCCCCGAAGAGGTCGAGCAGCTGGTGACCTTCCCCATCGAGGCCAGCATGAACGGCATGCCGGGGGTCACGCGCGTGCGGTCGACCTCGGGCGTGGGCCTGTCGGTGGTCTACGTCGAGTTCGACTGGGGCACCGACATCCTGCGCAACCGCCAGCTGGTCAACGAACGGCTCAACCTCGTGCGCGAGAACCTGCCGCCCGGCGTGCTGCCCCAACTCGGGCCGATCTCGTCCATCATGGGCGAGGTGCTGTTGCTGGCACTGCCTGCCGATCCGGCCAAGGTCAGCCCGATGGTGGTGCGTGATTACGCCGACACGGTGGTGCGCCCGCGCCTGTTGACGCTGCCCGGTGTGGCGCAGGTCATCACCATCGGCGGGCAGGTGCGCCAGTTCCGTGTCGAGATTGACCCCGTGCAGTTGCAGGCGCTGGGCGTCGAGCGCGACGAGGTCGAGCGCGCGCTGCAGGACTTCGGCAGCAACACCAGCGGCGGCTTCCTGGAAGCGCAGGGCCGCGAATGGTTGATCCGCCAGCTGGGCCGCACCATCGACATCAACCACCTGCGCAAGCTCGTGGTGTCGGTGCGCAATGGTCAGCCGGTGCTGCTGCAGCAGGTGGCGCGCGTGTTGGAGGCGCCCGCCGTGCGCCGCGGTGACGGGGGCTACAACGGCCGGCCGGCGGTCATCATGTCGGTGCAGAAGCAGCCCACGGCCGACAGCGTGAAGCTCACACGCGAGGTCGAGCGCGCCATGGAAGAGCTCTCCCGCAGCCGACCTGCGGGCATTGATGCCCCCGCCTTCCTGTTCCGTCAGGCCGATTTCATCGAGCGGTCCATCGGCAACGTGGTCGAGGCCCTGCGTGATGGCGCCATCATGGTCGGCATCGTGCTGTTCGCCTTCCTGCTGAACATGCGCACCACGCTGATCTCGCTGACGGCCATCCCGCTGTCGCTGCTGACCACGGCCGTGGTGTTCCGCTGGTTCGATCTCTCGATCAACACGATGACACTGGGCGGTCTCGCGATCGCGATCGGCGAGCTGGTCGACGATGCCGTGGTGGACGTGGAGAACGTGCTGCGGCGGCTGAAGGAGAACCGCGCGCTGGCCGAGCCCCGGCCGATCATGGAGGTGGTGGCCGATGCCTCGCGCGAGGTGCGATCGGGCGTGGTGTACGCCACCCTGATCGTGGTGCTGGTGTTCATCCCGCTGTTCGCGCTGCCGGGCATCGAAGGGCGCCTGTTCACGCCGCTGGGCGTGGCCTACATCGTGTCCATCCTGGCCAGCATGCTCGTGGCCACCACGGTGACGCCGGTGCTGTGCTACTGGCTGCTGCCGCGGCTCAAGCGGCTGGACCATGGTGACAGCCCGCTGGTACGGCGCCTGAAGGCCTGGGACACGCACCTGCTGGGCTGGTCGTTCCGCCACGGGCGGGTGCTGTTGGGCGGGGCCGTGGCGGCGGTCGCGCTGGCGGCCCTGGCCGTCACGCAGTTTCCGCGCAGCTTTCTGCCGCCGTTCAACGAGGGCACGCTGACGGTGAACGTGCTGCTCAACCCCGGCACGTCACTGGAAGAGTCGACCCGCATTGCGACGCTGGCCGAGCAGATGGCGCGGCAGGTGCCGGAGGTGCACAAGGTGGGCCGCCGCACCGGCCGGGCCGAGCTCGACGAGCATGCCGAGGGCGTGCACTACACCGAGATGGACGTGGACCTGCGGCCGTCCGATCGCCCGCGGGATGCGGTCATCGAAGACCTGCGCGCGCGGCTGGCCGTGCTGCCCGCTTCGGTGAACATTGGCCAGCCGATCTCGCACCGGCTGGATCACCTGCTGTCCGGTGTGCGCGCGCAGGTCGCGCTCAAGGTCTACGGCGACGATCTCGACACCTTGCGGGCCACGGCCGAACAGCTCCGGGTGCGGCTGGCCGCGGTGCCGGGTGTGGCCGACCTCCAGATCGAAAAGCAGGTGCTGATCCCGCAACTCAAGATCCGGCTGGACTACGACGCGGCCGCCCAGTACGGCGTGGCGCCCGGTGCGGTGCTGCGCAGCCTGCAGCAGCTCATCGAAGGCGAACGCATCACGCAGGTGATCGACGGCCCTCGCCGCATCGACCTCGTGGTGCGGCTGTCGGATGCGGCACGCGAGCCCGAGGCCCTGCGCCAGTTGCTGGTGCCGACGCCGCGGGGGCCGGTGCCGCTGTCCCGGCTGGCGTCGGTGGAGGAGGGCGATGGCCCCAACCAGATCGGCCGCGAGAACGGCCGCCGTCGCATCGTGCTGTCGGCCAACGCCGAAGGCCGCGCGCTGTCGGATGTGGTGGCCGACATCCGCCGCACCCTGGCCGACACGCCGCTGCCCACGGGCTACTTCACGGCGCTCGAGGGCCAGTTCCAGGCGCAGGAACAGGCATCGCGGCTCATCGCCCTGCTGGCCACGGTGTCGCTGGCGCTGGTGTTCATCGTGCTGTACGGGCGCTACCGCTCCACGGTGCTGGCACTCATCATCATGGGCAACATCCCGCTGGCGCTGGTGGGCAGCGTGATCGCGCTGGCCGTGGCGGGACAGCCGCTGTCGGTGGCCGCGCTCGTGGGCTTCGTGACGCTGGCCGGCATCGCCACGCGCAATGGCATCCTCAAGATCAGCCATTACATCAACCTGTGCGCCTACGAAGGCGAGCGTTTCGGGGATGCGATGGTGGTGCGCGGCTCGCTCGAACGCCTCACGCCGGTGCTCATGACCGCACTGGTGGCGGCCTTTGCGCTCGTGCCGCTGTTGCTGGCCGCTGACGCCCCCGGCAAGGAGGTGCTTCACCCCGTGGCCGTGGTGATCTTCGGCGGGCTGATCAGCTCGACGCTGCTCGACACCCTGTTGACCCCGGTGATGTACCGCCGCTGGGGTGAGGCGGCCACGCGCCGTCTGGTGGAAGCCCGCACGGGCGAACGTTTCTGACTTCCTGAACCTGAGAGAGAAAGGACCATGACCATGACTTCACTGATCCGTTCGGGCCTGCTGGCCGCCTCGATGCTGATGGCGGCACACGCCGCACTGGCCCATGACGATGCCACGCTGGACCGCATGAAGGCGCCGCATGGCGGCCAGCTGCGCGCCGCGGGTTCACTGCACTACGAACTGGTGCTGGCGCCGATGGGTACCCAGGGCGCCGCGCTGCCAGTGGCCGTCTACCTGACCGACCATGGCGGCAACCCGGTTCCCAGCCAGGGCGCCACCGGCACGGTGACGCTGCTGGGCCAGGGCCAGAAGACCCAGGTGAAGCTGGCGCCCGCGGGCGACAACCTGCTCAAGGGTGAAGGGGCTTACCAGCCCGGACCCGCCCTCAAGGCCATCGTGTCGGTGAGCCCCAAGGGCTTGCCGGCCGCGCAGGCGCGCTTCACGCCCTATGCCGCGCCGGCCAAGCAGCCCGAGCACGCGCACGACCACGCCGGGCACGGCAGCCACGGCGCACACCGGCACTGAAGCGTCACCGGTCCGGCAGGGCGTGCGCCGAGAAGAACCGCAGCATCTCGGCGCTGGCATCCGGGCCACCGGCATCGGTGTACGAGCCGTGCGCACGGCCGCCGGACCACGCGTGCCCCGCGCCGTGCACGACCCAGTGCTCGGCCTGCGGGCGGCCTTCGGCGTCCGCGTGCAGCCGGCGCGTGTACGTGCGGCCGTTGGGGCTGCGCACGCATTCCTCCGAGATGCACGCGGCCTCGTCGTTGGCAGCGGGCAGCGTGCAGGCGGCCACGATGTGTTCCCCGTTGACCGGGTGCACGGTCCTGTCCCGGTCGCCGTGGAAGACGATGGTGGGCGTGCGCCGACCGGTCGTCTTCGGTGCGCGCTTCTTTTTGGGTGCGCGGCCTTGCGCGAGTGCCTCCAGGCCCGGCAGGTCCGCCAGACCATGAGACAGCAGGCCGTTCGCCGCATCGCCCTTCATGGCGGCCAGCGCCGAGGGCAGGTCGTCGGCCGCCCCTGCCGCCAGGCCGGAATGCACGCCGACCGCTGCATACAGATCGGGGTAGGCTTCGCCCAGAATGGCGGCCATCGCCCCGCCGGCAGACAGTCCCGCCACATAGACCCGGCGCGGGTCGATGGCGTGCCGGGCCATCACGTCGCGGGTCATGTCCGCCAGCAAGGCGGGCTCACCCTTTCCGCGTTGCTGGTGGTTGTGCTTGAACCAGTTCCAGCAGCGCTGTGGATTCGCGTTCTGGGCCTGCGCGGGATACAGCACATAAACGCCCTGCGCGCGTGCGGCCTCATCCATGGCGGTGCCGGCGGCGAAGTCGTCCGGGTCCTGCGTGCAACCGTGCAGCATCACCACCAGCGGCCGTGGCGCCGAGGTGTCTCCGGGCGGCACATACAGCCGCCAGTCGCGTTGGCCGGTTGAACCGGAATGGGTGCCTCGCAGCACGTGGCCTTCGTCAGGCACCGCGCGCTCGGCCGTGGGGTGGCGTTCCGGCCTCCGTGAAGCGGCCACAGCCTCCTCGACAGGCGCCGCGACTTCGCGCACGTCCACATCGATCACGGCGTCGTTGGCCGATGCGCCTTGTGCAGGGTGCTGGCCCGGGACGCGAAAGGCCCCGGCGCCGAGGGCTTCCTGGATGGCCGCCGTGGCGCGCTGCAGGTTGCCCTGGCTGGTGAGACGGGCCGCCTGGCCCATCAGTTGTTGAAACAAGGGGTTCATGAGGTGCTTTCGCAAAAAGAAGGAGACGAGGCGTTTCAGCGCATGCGGCTGGAGAGCGCCTGCTTGACGGGGGCACTGGCCTGCAGCGCCCCCAGAACGGTCAGAGAATCGATCGCCGCCAGGGCGAGTTCGGGCGTCACATCGGGCGCGATCACGGCCAGGCCCAGCACGCGGATTTCGAGCTTTTCGCCAGCGGCCTGCACGGCCTGCAATTGAGCTGCGCTGAAGTGCTGAATGCCGAGCACCAGGGTTCGCCGAGCCACCACCTGCTTGACGACCTCGGCGTGCACCGCAAGCTGGTTGCGGATGGCCGTGCGGATCAGGTCGGTCCGGTTGGCATAGAAACCTTCCTGAACGAGCAGGTCGATCTGGCCCAGGTCCACCAGGCCCACGTTGACGGTGATCTTTTCGTCAGAGGGGCGAGAGGCGGCGGCAGACGGGGTGAGGGCGGGCATGGATGCATGGTGTGGCCATCCACTTGGATGGCGAAACGGAGGGGCCACAACCTCCCGTGCGTCATGGTCATCGCCATGGGGCGCCGCCGACGCTACCTTGTACCCAGCCCCTCATCCTCAAACGCGCTTGGCTCATGCACCTGGCTGGCATCGACTTCTCGGCGGCCGCGCCCGACGTGGCGCGCGCCCTCATCGGCACCACCCTGTGGATCGACGGCGTGGGCGGCCTGATTGCGGAAACCGAGGCCTACGACGCGGACGATCCCGCTTCCCACAGCTTCAACGGCCCCACCTCGCGTAACGCGGCCATGTTCGGCGAGCCCGGTCGGGCGTACGTTTATCGCACCTATGGCCTCCACTGGTGTCTGAACTTCGTGTGCGGTCCGGCCGGCCACGGTGCGGCCGTGCTCATCCGGGCGATCGTGCCGCAGCGGGGGCTGGAAACCATGCGCGAACGCCGTGGGCTGCAGGACGCCCATCTGCTCTGCGCGGGCCCCGGGCGCCTGTGCCAGGCCCTCGCGGTGGATGGCGGCCTGAATGGCCTGCGGCTGGATGCTCCGCCGTTCGAGCTCCGCGTGGCGGAGCAGCCCCATCCCATCGGCATCGGCACCCGGATCGGCATCTCGAAAGCGGTGACAGTGCCCTGGCGGTTTGGCCTCGCGGGCTCGCGGTACCTGAGCCGCCCCCTGCGATGACGCCACCGATGCAAGCCTTGCCGGACGTCGGTTCGCGCAGGCAGAAAGTACCGGCCCCAGCCGGCCGCCTGACGGGGCGCATGGGGTGGCGGCGAGGGTCCACGGGCCGGCTTGCCCGGGCATACCGGTTGCAGAACTTCTCTTGTGCAAAGAACGGTTCAAGCCATGCCCTCGACTTCTTCCCTGACCGGCGTACCGGCTGATCCTTCCGTCATCCCGGTGATCGAAGAGCAAGCGGAGATCGTCACCGTCCATCGACAGACGGGCGCCTTGCGCGTGCGTGTAGAGAGCGACGTGGTCGACGAGGCCTTGGCGCTGGAGCACCTGGCGCGCGACTACGACACACACCGCGTGCCGCGTGGGCTTCCGGTCGCCGAGGCGCGTGCGCCGTGGCATGAGGGTGAGGTCCTCGTGGTGCCCGTTTACGAAGAGGTGGAGGTGGTCGAACGCCGCCTGATCCTCAAGGAAGAGATCCGCTTGACGCCCCGCGCACACCGCGCCAGCCGCCACGTTGCCGTGCCACTTCGCAAGGAGCGCGGGGTGATCGAGCGATTGCAGGCCGATGGCACATGGCAGGAAGTCCCGACCGATACCGACGCAACCGAGTGACGGCCTTCTTGCCCTCGCTCCTCACTCCCTCGAAAGGAACCATCATGAGACAGACCATTGTGGGCGTTTTTGACAAGTACGCCGCCGCCCAGCAGGCCGCGCAGATCCTGCAATCCACCGGCGTCCCCGCCGATCACGTGCACGTCACGAGCCAGGATTTCGATCGCACCGACGCCGACGCGAGCCCACGTGGCGATGGCGTGTTCGGCCACGTGAAGGACTTCTTCTCCGATCTGTTCCGAGACGACGACGATCGCGACGTCGTGCAGTACGCCGAAGCCGTGCGGCGTGGTGGGGCGGTCGTGAAGGTCGACATCGACGAAGACAGCGAAGTCCCGCTGGTGGAGGACGCGCTTCACCGGGCCGGTGCGGTGGACATCGAGGAGCAGGTGGACTCCTGGCGGGCCAGCGGCTGGTCGGAGGCCGAGACCCCGGCCCTGCGTGCCGACCTCGACGAAGACGTGATCCCCGTGGTGCGAGAAGAACTGGAGGTTGGCAAGCGGGTGGTGTCCCGTGGCGGCGTGCGTGTCTATGCGCACACGGTGGAGCGCCCGGTGCAGGAGTCGGTCGAGCTTCGCTCCGAGACCGCCGAGGTGCAACGCCGCCCGGTGGATCGCCCGGCGTCTGCCGCCGACCTGGGTGACCTGGGCGACCGCACGATCGAAGTGCGCGAAACCGAGGAACGCGCCGTTGTGCAGAAGACCGCGCGCGTGGTCGAGGAGGTCTCGGTGGGCAAGCGCGTGGACCAGCGTACCGAGCACGTCACCGACACGCTGCGCAACACCGAAGTGGAAGTCGAGCGCCTGTCTGACGACGACATGGGCGATGACACCGCCTTCCGCAGCCACTTCGACACCACGTACGCAACGGGCGGCTCGCGCTACGAAGAGTTCGCCCCCGCTTATCAATACGGGTACACGTTGCGCAACGACGCGCGTTACCAGGGGCGGGCGTGGGACGACTTCGAAACCGACGCGCGAGGCGAGTGGGAGACCCGCCATCCGGGCAGCACTTGGGAGCGCTTCAAGGCCGCCATCCGGCATGGCTGGGAGGGCATGACGCGCTGAGCGATTCGGCATCACCGGCGGATGTCCGGCGCAGGAAGGATCGGCCCCGAAAGGGGCCGATTGCCGTTGAGCGGTCACCGCGTGTGCGCTCTCCCGGGTGCCGTGTCCACAGGTACGCGAGAGGACCTGTTTTCCGGACACGTCGCGCGGTGAAAGCTGCGTGAACAACGACACGGGATACCCGCCCGGGTTTCGCCTCCCGGCTGCGTTTTCGAGGGCGGTTCGTTACAGTCTCTTTCAGTTTTGACCTAGACAGAAAGAGGGATTCGAACCATGTCTGCTTCCCACCGCGCCCTTCTGCTGACCACCCTGTCGGCCTTGCTGGCCTCGACCGGCCTCGTTCACGCTCAACCGGCCGCCGCCACACCGGCAGACTCCCCGGCTGCTTCGGCACCGCGCGGCGCGCCCCAGGCTGCCGCCAACCCCGCCCTGGATCTGGTGGTGTTCATCCTCCGGGAGGCCGAGGTGCTTCGCACCGTGAAGTCGCTCGACGGCAGCCAGCGACTTGTCAATCCGGATGGCCTGGCGCGCCGCGGTTACCAGTACTGCATGGTGGTCTACGCCGAGGACTACAAGGGGCTGAACGCCGCAGCCGGCGACAACGCGCTGCAGGTGCTTGGGCAGGCGCAGATCAACAACGTGCTGGCGGGCCTGGCGGGTGGCAAGGTGGGTGCGGCCCGTACGTCCGACTGCCTGCAGAGCCAGGGCGATCAGGTTGCACTGGTCTCGTCCCCCGAGGTGATTGCCGTGCAGCGCAAGGCCCTGGCGCTGCTGAAGTCCTCCGTGCCCGAATTTGCCCGCTACACGCCGCTCCAGGAGGTGCGCTACGAGCAACTCGCCCAGGCCGCCGATGAAGCCAAGGCCCGTCGTCAGCAGGCCGCCTTGGCCGCGCGGCAGCGTTTTCACCTGTTCGAAGAGAAGGCCGCCGCGGACAGCCGCGACCACCTCGCATCCTTGACGCTGGGCTATCCCAGCGACGACAAGCTGCGCTACTGCACGCTCGAGTACAACGGTGATCAGGGGGCGGCCGTGATCGGCTATGCCCACCGCGGTGCCGACTTCCTGTCCGCCAACATGCGCGCGCGCATCGAGGACCGCAAGGCCAAGCAGGAGGGCCGCAACGGCTTCGCCAAGGCCTTTGCCAGCATGGACGTGTTCTACCAGGAGCAGCAGAAGAACCCCGGGCAGTGCCACGTCTTTGTCGATTTCCCCAAGAACATCAAGGTGCTGATGGGGGCGATCGAGCGCGACCAGGGCAGCCGCAAGTACGAACTCAACGAGGTCGTGCCGGCTCAGGACATGCGTGAGGTGTGGGCGCGTCGCGCGGGCTACCCTGACTGGGCATCGAGCGAGTTCGCCGATGCAATCAAGGGCAATGCGCAGCAGGTCAAGGCACTGGGTGAACGTGGCATCACGACCAAAGCGGCGTTCGATGCGGCCCTGGCCGAGATGAAAGCCACGCGCTACGCCGAGTCCAATGAGGTGCGCGAGGTGCTGGCCTACCTCGATGACAAGAAGGCCGCGGGCAAGGGGCGCACCGCCCTGATGGTCAAGCAGGAGCGCGAGCGCGCCGAGCGGGCCGCCACCGAGCAACGCGCGGCCGAGCAACGCCGCCGCCAGGCTGAATACGCGCGGGAGTTCCCGTACACCGCCACGCTGAGCTGTGGCATGGGCGGCCGCCACATCAACATCGCGGCGTGCTTCACCGGCAAGTACACCAAGACCCAGCTCGAAGTGCGCAATGGCACCACATACCAGATGCTGCAGGCGTGGGAACTGGGCCAGGCTGGCAACGAGACCGGCGAGGGGCTGGTCATTCCGCTGCGCCCCAACTTCAGCCTGAAGGCGCAGAACACCAGCGAATCGCTCATTCTGGCGCTGACCATCAAGGACAACGCCACGGGCCGGGTGATCTACGAGAAATCGGCGGCGCAGTTCGGCGTGGTGAACGCGCGCAACTGAGTGGATGGTGGACCGAAGGAGGATCGAACTCCCGACCTCCGCATTGCGAACGCGGCGCTCTCCCAGCTGAGCTATCGGCCCGTGTTGCAAAGTCTAGCAAAAACCGCAGGCGTCGCCATCAGGCCTCGCCCGTGTGCTGGCGCGCCTGCAGTTCCTTGAACAGCGCCGACTGGTCCAGCTCGGCCAGCCCGTGGTCCACCCCTTGCTGGTACAGCGTGGCCAGCAGGCGGGTGATCGGCCCCTCGAAGCCCAGTTGGGCACCAGCGTGCAGCGCGTTGTTCAGATCCTTCAGCTGGATCGCCATCGACCCGCGCTTGGCAAAGTCACCCTCCACCATGCGCTGGCCATGCACCTCCAGGATGCGGCTGTCGGCAAAGCCACCGCGCAGGGCTTCGCGCACCTTGGCCGGATCGGCGCCGCCGCGTTCGGCCAGCAGCAGCGCCTCGGCCACCGCCCCGATGGTGATGCCGACGATCATTTGATTCGTCAGCTTGGCCAGCTGCCCAGACCCGGCCGGCCCCACGTGCACCGGCCGGCCCATGGCCTCCAGCACGGGCCGGGCGCGTGCGAAGGCCGCCTCATCGCCACCGGCCATGATCGCCAGCGTGCCGGCCTCGGCGCCCAGCGTGCCCCCCGACACGGGCGCATCGAGCGCGGTTGCGTCCGCCTCGGCCAGGCGTGTCGCATGGGCCTGTGCCTGCTCGGGCAGGATCGAGCTCATGTCGATCACCAGGGTACCGGCGCGCAGGCCGTGCACGGCCGCGTCGGGCCCATCGAACAGCACGGTCTGCACCACGCCGCCATGCTCCAGCATCGTGATCACGATGTCGGCCCGGGCCACAGCTTCGGCCGGTGTGTCGGCCACCCGCGCGCCAGCCTCGGCCAGTGCCTCGGCCTTGAAACGCGTGCGGTTCCAGACGGTCAGGGGGTATCCCGCGGCAAGCAGACGGCGGGCCATGGGTGCGCCCATCAGGCCGCAGCCCAGCAGGCTGATGTGGGTGTTCATAGCAGACAGAAGCCAAAGCCACGATTCTGACCCAGCCCCTGGTCGCCCCAAGGGCTTGGGCACGGTTGTAATCTGCGGACACCCGTCCACTGCCGAGTGTGAAAAATACCGCAAGGGAGGGGTAAAGTCGCCTTTCATCCCATGTTTGAAGGGCGGCGCCGGTTGTCCTTTTCGGCGAACATTCGCCCGGACCCCCGTCCATGGCGTGCCGCCTGGCGCCCGTTCATTCCAATAACGACTTCTGCCCTGCAACACACCATGGCCGATTCCCCAGCAACCGGAGAGAGGACCGGTGGCGACCTCGTCGACGCCCTGTTCCAGGCCCTGGACCAGATGGGTCATGGGGCGCTGATCAAGGACCCGGCTTCGGGCCGCTACGAGCGCGCCAACGAAGCGGCCGCGCGCCTGCTGCTCCAGCCCGGTCAGCAATGGCTGGGGGCCGCAGACGCCGAACTGTTCGATGCCGGGCAGGCCGTGGCCTTGCGGGCCGCCGATCAGCAGGCCGTGGCCCAGACTGCGGGCGTGCGGGCCGAACACCGGCTGGAGCTGGGCGGTGAGCGCCGCGACTTCGTGGCCTGGCGGCAGATCGCCTCCACCCCGCAAGGGCCGCGTCTGCTGTCCGTATGGCAGGACCTCACCGAGCAGCGCCGCAAGGACGCCCAGCTGCAGACGGCACTCGCCCAGCTCGAAGAGCAGCAGAAGGCCAATGACGCCCTGCGCCGCGATGTGCAGGACAACCAGGTGCGGGACTCGGTGTCTGGCCTGTACCACCGCGCCCACTTCGAAGAGCAACTGCGCCGTGAGGCCGACCTGTCCAGCCGCGAACAGCGCGAGTTCGCGCTGGTGGCCGTGGCCATCGACAACCTCGAGGAGATCCTGCGCCTGCATGGCGCGGAAGCCTGCGAGCGGGTGGTCGAGTCCCTCGGGCGTCTGCTGCGCGCGGGCACCCGCGCCATGGACTCCCCGTGCCGCCTGGGTGGCGACCGTTTCATCGTGCTGCTGTCGGGCGTGGGGCTGGCCACGGCGCACTCGCGCATGGAACAGCTGCGGCGTCAGTGCGCACAGCACATCGTGGCCTACAACGGCCAGCAGATCCCCTTCACCGTGTCGCTCGGCATCTCCAGCTTCCCGCACACCGCCGGCGTGGTCGACGAGCTGATGCGCAGTGCCGACCGCGCGCTGTCGAGTGCGCGTGAGAAGGGGGGCAACCGCATCGCGCTGGCCAGCATCCAGTTCGTGCCGGTCACCTGAGCTTGCGGGCGGCCGTGTGCCGCATTGCATCGCACCCAAGAAAACGGCCAGTTCACCGAGAGGTGACTGGCCGTTGTGATGTAAGGGTCCGTCGCAGACTGGTTGCCGCATTCCTGAACCCAGGGGGGATTCAGGTGGGCGAGGTCAGCAGCACTTCGGGTTCATCTGACGCGAGACGATCACACCTGCGCTGCAATGTTCCAAGCCCTGGCTCCAAGAGCATCGGTTCAAGGAAATAAAAACAACCACGAACGCGACGAACGATTTCATTCTAAGCGTTGTCGCCGCGAGCACCCGTGCAAAAGCACCACGGCACGGGGTTTCATCGAGTGATGCTTGACAGCCCGTTTCAGATGAGGTGGCCGTCGTTGTCGAGCGCGTGGTCGAGGCGCTGGATCAGGTTGTCGATGTACTCGGGAGGGGGCAAGCCCGCGCCCGGGGGCGCGGCGCCTTCGGCAGAAGCCTGCGTGGCTGCGGGGGCAGGGGGGCGGTCGGTCAGCAGATAGGCCAGGTTCAGCGCGGCCAGCACGGCGATGCGCTCGCGGGCCTTGAGCTTGCCGCTGTCGCGGATGGCGCACATCTCGCGGTCGACCTGGGTCACGGCCTGTCGCAGGCGTTCTTCGCCGCCGTCCGGGCAGCCGAGCAGGTAGCTCTGCCCCATGATCGAGACTTCAATCTGCTTCATGCGTTCAGGCCTCGGACGAGGAGGAGGGCGTGTGGGGTTCGGCCGCGTCGATCGGGGCCTGCGGCAGGCGGTCGATCAAGGCGTCGATGCGGGCGCGGGCGGCCGACAGGCGGGCGCGCAGCGAGTCGCGCTCTTGAAGCGTGACGGCCAGTTGCTGCTCGAGCAGCGCGTTGGTGCGACGCAGTTCCTCGTGGCGCAGCAGAAGGCGCTCGATGCGTTCCGTGAGTTCGTCGATTCTGGACATGGCGGGAGCCCGCGGGTGGGTGGTGGCCCGGTGCACAGGCCCAGCAGGCATTGTAGGGGGCTTACCTTACAATCGGCCCCGTTGGTGCTCGCGCCGGGGTTCTCTCCGGCGCAGTTAAACGGGAAGCAGGAAGGCTCAGACATCCCCGATGTCGGCCCGACCTGCGCTGCCCCCGCAACGGTCGGCGATCGGGTTCGCCAGGCATCTGCCGTGAACCCCGCTTGTGTTCTCTGCCACTGGGCGCTTGCCTGGGAAGGCCACACAGGTTGCATCGCCCAGCCCGGATACCGGCCAACAGGGGGACAGCCGTGCACCGCGTGTGCGGCTGGCCATTCCGCCCGGGGCCTGCGGGGACGCTGGCTGGGGCTTCTGTCCTGTTGATCTTTTCATGTCTTTCCTGAACTCGGTGCCGCGTGCACCCGGGGTACGCTCGGCTTTCGCCGTGGCGTGTGGTTTTGTCCTGGTCGCGCCGTTCGGTGTGCGGGCGGCTGACGCCGACCATGTCGGGCAGGTGGTGGTGACCGCCACGCGCAGCCCGACCCGCATCAGCAACCTGTCGGCCGATGTGACGGTGATCGAGCGCGATCAGATCGACGCGTCGGCAGGCCGCAGTCTTGCCGATCTCCTGTCGGGCAGCCCGGGGATCCAGTCGGCATCCAACGGGGGGCTGGGGAAGAACAGCAGCGTGTTCATCCGCGGCGGGGATGCCAAGCAATCCATCGTGCTGATCGATGGTGTCCGCTATGGATCGGCCACCACGGGCGCCCCCTCCATCGACAACATTCCGCTCGATCAGATCGAACGGATCGAGATCGTGCGCGGCGCGCTGGCATCGCTGTATGGCGCGGATGCAGCCTCCGGTGTGGTGCAGATCTTCACGCGCCGGGAGACCTCCGGCAAGCCGCTTGGCTCAGGCAGCGCCACGCTGGGATCGGACCGCTATCACGGGCTTTCTGTCGGGGTATCGGGGGGCGTCGATCAGCTGACCTACAGCGTGCGGGCGCAGACCGTCGGCACCGCGGGGTTCAGCGCGACCAATCCTCGCGTCGGCGTGAGTTCGTACAACGCGGACCGCGATGGCTTCCGGCAGCAGTCCCTGAGCGCCAACCTCGGCCTCGGATTGAGCAAGGGGTGGCGGATCGAAGGCAATCTGCTGCGGTCGGACGGGGTCAACCGGTATGACGACGGCGTGGCCCGGTCGGGCGTGTCCAAGGACACCCGGGCCGAGTTGACCACACAGGTGGCCGGCATCAAGCTGCTGGGTCAGATGGCGCCGGGGTGGAAGTCGAGCGTGCAGGCCAGCCACACGCTGGACGTCTCGGACACGACCGTTGCGAACAAGAGCAGCTACCTCGGGCGGATCGCCACGGCACAGCAGCAACTGATCTGGGAAAACCAGATCGGCACCCCACTGGGAACCGCGCTGGTCGCCGTGGAGAGCCTGCGACAGTCCATCGAGAACTCCACGAAACAGTTTCCGGTGACGCAGCGGCGGATTGATGGTCTGGTGCTCGGGCTCTCGGGCCACCGGGGGGCGCACGACTGGCAGCTCAGTGCACGGCGCGACCGCAACTCGCAGTTCGGTACACAGGATACGGGGTCGATCGGTTATGGCGTTCACCTGAGTGAGGCCTGGCGCCTCGGCGGGGCCGTGGGCACCAGCTTTGTGGCCCCCTCGTTCAACCAGCTCTACTGGCCCGGGTACGGCACGCCGGATCTGCAACCCCAGCGCGGGCTGAACAAGGAGCTCAGCCTGGCGTGGGAAGCCGGAGAGCATGCTGCCCGGCTGACGCGCTACGACAATCGCATCCGTGACTTCATCCTGATCAGCCCGACTTCGGCCAGCAACATCAAGCGGGTGAGCCTGAGCGGCTGGACCCTGTCTTATCAGACCGCCACGCAGACCGGGATCGGCCAGCTGTATGGTGTGGGCAGCCTCGACTGGCTGGATGCGCACAATGAGGCGGACGGCAGCAAGCTGGTGAGGCGAGCAGACCGCTTCGGGACCATCCGGGTGGGCCTTGATCGCAGTGTCGTGAAGTACGAGGTGTCCCTCAAGGGCAGCGCCGGTGCGGTCGACAACAATGCGAGCTTTGTTCGGGATCGCCTGCCGGGTTATGCGCTCTGGGGCGCTTCCGTGGCATGGCGCGTGCATCCGGACTGGAAGTTGAGCCTGCGTGCCGACAACCTCGGCGATCGGACCTACGAGAAGATCTGGGGCTACAACCAGGCCGGTGCGCAGGTGTTCCTGACGCTGGCCTACGCGCCCGGATCCCGCTGACAGCCCGCCCTTTTCACGGGAGCTTGTTCATGTCATCCCATCACCTCGTTGTCGGTGGACAGCGCAGTGGCAAGTCGCGCCATGCCGAGCGGCTGGCTCAGCGCTGGCTGGCGGCCGACCCGGCGCACCGTGTCACGGTGGTGGCCACGGCGGAAGCCTGGGATGACGAGATGCGTGCCCGCATAGCGCGCCACCGCGTTGAGCGCCTTGAAGGCATGGACACGGTCGAGGCGCCGCGCGCGTTGTGCGGGGCGTTGCAGGCCCAGGCCGAGCCCGGTCGGCTCATCGTCGTGGATTGCCTGACCATGTGGCTCACCAACTGGCTGATGCCCGCAGCGGGCGAGCCCGACCCCGCCGCATGGCGTGCCGAGCGCGATGCCTTGCTGGCCTTGCTGCCGCAACTCGTGTCGCCGGTGGTGTTCGTGTCGAACGAGGTGGGCTGGGGCATCGTGCCGCTGTCGCGCGAGGTGCGGGCCTTTGTCGACGAGTTGGGCTGGCTGAACCAGGGGGTGGCGCGCTGCTGCAGTGACGTCACCCTGATGGTCGCGGGACAGCCGTGGACGCGGCCCGTGGTCGAGGAAACGTGATGGCGGCGTGGCGCGTTCGTGGTGGGAGGGAGTCACAGGCTCAACGCATGAGCTTTGTCGCCACGATGCTGCTTGCTGTCGCGTGCGTGGGGTCGCTGGCGCGTGCGGCCGACTTCACGCTGGTGGACGACCGCGGCGTGCGCACGGTGTGGTCGGCGCCGCCGCAGCGCATCGTGAGCCTGTTGCCCTCGCTGACGGAAACCGTGTGCGAGCTGGGGCAGTGCGCCCGGCTGGTGGGGACCGACCGCTATTCCAACCATCCTGCCTCGGTGAAGGTCCTGCCCAAGACCGGTGGACTGGACGACGCCAACCTCGAGCAGATCGTGGCCTTGCGGCCGGATGTGGTGTTGCTGGCGCTGTCGGCCCGCGTGACGGACCGCCTGGAAGCGCTCGGCATCCGCGTGGTGGCGCTGGAGCCGCGCACCCACGATGACGTGCGCCGTGTGGCGGGCAAGCTGGCCCAGTTGCTGGGGCAGCCTGCAGCCGGGGAGCGCCTGTGGGCTCGCCTGGAAGGGGAGATCGACCAGGCGGCCAGCACGGTGCCTGCCGGCTGGCGCGGACAGCGCGTGTACTACGAGGTGGACAGCGCACCCTATGCGGCGGGCGCTTCGTCCTTCATCGGCCACACGCTGGCGCGCCTGGGTTTGAAGAACATCGTGCCCGAATCGCTGGGCCCGTTCCCGAAGCTGAACCCCGAGTTCGTGGTGCGAGGTGATCCACTGCTCATCATGGTCTCGGCCCGCAATGCGGGCGCCTTGCCCGCGCGGCCGGGGTGGGCGCGCATCCAGGCCGTGCAGCACGGTCGGATCTGCACGTTCTCAGCGGAGCAGGGTGATGTGCTGTCGCGGCCGGGCCCACGCATGGGTGAAGCGGCGCGCATCATGGCTGCGTGCCTGCAACGCACGGCACCGCCTGTCGGGAGTGCACGGTGAGTGCGTGGCGCTGGGGCGGGGTGCTCGTCGGGCTGACGGTGGCGCTGTTGGGTGTGAGCCTGATGGCAGGCAGCACCGGGTGGTCCGTGCCGTTCGGCGCAGAGCATGATGCGCTCGCCCGTCAGATCCTGTGGGACATCCGCGCGCCACGTGGTCTGGGTGCGTGGCTGGCGGGGGCCCTGCTGGGGCTGGCGGGTGCGGTGGCGCAGGGCCTTTTCCGCAACCCGCTGGCCGATCCATACCTGTTGGGCAGTTCGTCCGGGGCGGCCCTGGGGGTGGCGGCCTGTCTGGCCGCGCTGGGCGTGGGGCCCGCGGCCACCGGCTGGGCCGTGCGGCTCGGGTTGACCGGCGCGGCGTTCGCCGGCTCGGTGCTGGCCGTGCTGCTGACCCTCACCCTGGCACGCGGCGTACAGCACACGTTGCGTCTGCTGCTGGCGGGCGTGGTCGTGGGGGTGGTGCTGGGCGCGTGCAGCGCGCTCACCATGCTGCTGGTGCCCGACATCATGCGGGCCATGCAGGCCTTCATGCTGGGCACCACGGGCTTTCTGGGCTGGTCGGCCGTGCAGGTGATGGCGCCGGTGTGCGCGCTGACCCTGTGTGTGGCGTGGGGCGGCGCGCGTGCGCTCGACGCCCTGAGCCTGGGCGACGCCACCGCGCGCAGCCTCGGCGTGCGCATGGGGGCGGTGCGGGTGTGGCTGGTGGGCGCGATGGCGCTGGCCACCGGCACGGCCGTGGCGCAGGCGGGCCTGATTTCGTTCGTGGGACTGGTGGCGCCGCACCTGGTGCGCGGTCGGGTGCCGGGCACCCAGGGCGCGGTGTTGATGCTGTCTGCGCTGGCCGGTGGGCTGCTGCTGCTGGCGGCCGACACCGTGGCCCGACTCGTGATCGCGCCTCAGGAGCTGCCTGTGGGGGTGCTGACCGCGGTGCTGGGCGGCATCTACCTGCTGTGGCGCATGCATCGCATGGAGGCATCCGCATGACGCCCGTGTTGCAGGCCCGCCTTGAGCGTGTGCAGCTGGGCCGCGTGCCCGTGTTGCACGATGTCGATGTGGCCCTGCACGCCGGTCGGTGGATCGCGGTGGTGGGCCCCAACGGCGCGGGCAAGTCGACGCTGCTGCGCGCCCTGGGCGGGCTGGTGGCCGTGACGGGCGAGGTCCGGCTGCAGGGCCGCCCGCTGTCGGCGTGGCCTGCCGCCGAGCGCGCACGCACGCTGGCGTGGCTCGGACAGGCCGAGTCCGGCGGGGAAGACCTGCGTGCACAGGACGTGGTGATGCTGGGGCGCCTGCCGTATCAGGCCTGGCTGGCCGCGCCCGATGCCGCCGACCACATCGCCGTGCAGGCCGCCATGCAGCAGACCCAATGTTGGGCCTGGCGTGCCCGGCGCATGGGCGAGCTGTCTGGGGGCGAGCGGCAGCGCGTCCTGCTGGCCCGGGCACTGGCCGTGCGTGCGCCGGTGCTGCTGATGGATGAGCCCCTGGCCCACCTGGACCCGCCACATCAGGCCGACTGGCTGGACACCGTGCAGGCACTGCGCGTGCAGGGCGTGACCGTGGTGAGCGTGCTGCATGAACTCAACATGGCGCTGCAGGCCGACGAGCTGATCGTGATGGCCGACGGCCGCGTGCGGCACCATGGTGCGGCATGCAGTGCGGATGCCCAGCAGGCGCTGTGCGCAGTGTTCGATCAGCGTGTGCGGCTGGTGCAGGTGGACGGCCAGTGGGTGGCGTTGCCCGTCAGTGGGCGGCAGCAAGGATCATGACGTGAGCGAGCCGACTTCCGTGCAGTGCCCCGCACTCCTCATCAGCGCCCCGGCTTCCGGCCAGGGGAAGACGACGGCCACGGCCGCCCTCGCGCGCTGGCATGTGCAGCAGGGTCGGCGTGTGCGCGTGTTCAAGACCGGCCCGGATTTTCTGGATCCGATGATCCTGTCGCGCGCCTGTGGCCTGCCTGTGCAGCAGCTCGATCTGTGGATGGGCGGCGAAGCCCACTGCCGGCAGCTGCTGTGGGCGGCGGCCCAGGAGGCGGAGGTCATCCTGGTGGAAGGCGTCATGGGCCTGCATGACGGCACCCCTTCGTCCGCGGACCTTGCGATGCAGTTGGGCCTGCCCGTGCTGGCGGTGATCGACGCGGGCGCCATGGCGCAGACCTTCGGCGCGCTGGCCCTGGGCCTGGCCGCCTACCGCCCTGGCCTGCAGCTGGCGGGGGTACTGGCCAATCGCGTGGCCAGTGCCGGCCATGCGCAGATGCTCCGTGAAAGCCTGCCCGCCGGCATGACGTGGTTTGGCGGGCTGCCGCGCGACGAGGCCATCGGGTTGCCATCGCGTCATCTGGGCCTGATGCTGGCCGACGAGGTGGCCGATCTGGATGCGCGCCTCGACCGTGCTGCGCAGGCGCTGGGTGCGCTCCAGCCGGCGATGCCCGCGCCGGTGACCTTCACGCCGCCACCCGAGGCCCTGCCCGAAGCCCGCCTGCCGGCCGACCGGCCCTTGCACGGTGTGCGCATCGGGGTGGCGCAGGACGAAGCCTTTGCCTTTCTGTATCCGGCCAACCTCGACGTGCTGCGCGCGCTGGGCGCCGACGTGGTGATGTTCTCGCCGTTGCACGACGAGACGCTGCCCGCCGTGGACGCGCTCTACCTGCCGGGCGGGTATCCGGAACTGCACCTGACCCGCCTGACCGGCCACCACGCCATGCGCGAGGCCGTGTGCCGCCACCATGCCGAAGGCCGGCCCATCGTGGCGGAATGCGGTGGCATGCTGGCGCTGCTCGATAGCCTGTGCGATGTCACCGGGCTGCGGGCGCCGATGTGGGGCCTGTTAAGGGGCGAAGGCACCATGCAGGCACGTCTCGTCAACCTGGGGCTGCATGCGGCGGCCCTGCCCGAGGGCACGGTGCGCGGGCACACCTTTCACCACGCCGCGGTCTCGGGTGACGCGCCGGTCGCCCTGCACACCACCGCACAGCGGCACCATGGTCGGCCCGAGCCGGTGTACCGGCAGCGGCGCCTGCTCGCGTCCTTCCTTCACCTCTATTTCCCCTCCAACCCGGCGGCCATTGCGGCCTTGTTTCAACCTTGATCCCCGAGGTCCCTCATGCAGATTGAAAACCCCCCGGTCGACCGCCAGGTCGAAAAGCCCGATGGCGAACGTCGTGGTCTGGTCCTGATCCACACCGGCGATGGCAAGGGCAAGAGCACGGCCGCCTTCGGCCTGGCCCTGCGCGCCCATGGCCGCGGCAAGGCCGTCAAGATCTACCAGTTCATGAAGGTGCCTTCGGCGCGCTTTGGCGAGCACCGCGTGTTCGAGCAGCTCGGTGTGCCCATCGAGGGCCTGGGTGACGGCTTCAGCTGGAAGAGCAAGGACCTCGAACACTCGGCGCAACTGGCCCGCGACGGCTGGGCCCGGGCAGCCGCCACCATCCAGGCCGGCGAGCACTTCATGGTCGTGCTCGACGAGATCACCTACCCGATTCGCTATGGCTGGCTCGACCTGCAGGCCGTGGTCGAGGTGCTGAAGACCCGCCCCTCGCACGTCAACGTCGTGCTGACCGGTCGCGGTGCTCCGCAGGAGCTGGTGGACGTGGCCGACACCGTCACCGAGATGAAGTTGATCAAGCACCACTACGACGCGGGCGTGCCGGCCCAGCGCGGCATCGAGGACTGAGTTGCAGATGGAGGGCCTTGCCGCTTTGTCGGGCACCGTGACGCTGGCGACCGCCCTCGGCGTGGCGCTGGCCATCGACCGCGCATGGGGCGAGCCTCCGGCGTGGGCACATCCGGTGGTGGCCATGGGGCGCTATCTGGGTGCTCTGGGGCCGCGCCTGTGGGCCTTGCCGGCGGCCACGGCGCGGCTGGGCGGGGCCCTGGCCTGGTGCCTCGGGGCTGTGCTGGTGCTGGCGGTGGCCCTGGCGCTCGACATTGGCGTGGGGGTGCTGACGGCGGCCGACGCGCCGCTGGAACAGGCGGTGCTGCGCGGGGCCCTCCTGGGGGTGCTGTTCAAGCCCTTGCTCGCGTGGCGCATGTTGCGCGACGAGGTGCGTGCAGTGGATCATGCACTGAGCCAGTCACTGGAGGCCGGGCGATCCC
Organism: Aquabacterium olei; assembly: GCF_003100395.1. Classification (NCBI taxonomy): domain Bacteria; kingdom Pseudomonadati; phylum Pseudomonadota; class Betaproteobacteria; order Burkholderiales; family Sphaerotilaceae; genus Aquabacterium; species Aquabacterium olei. The sequence continues at coordinate 2,803,387 of NZ_CP029210.1, read as the reverse complement.
GGCTGGGCCGGCTGGTGAGCCGGGACACCGCGTCACTGAGCGAGACCGAGGTTCGTGAAAGTGCGATCGAGTCGCTGGCCGAGAACCTGAACGATTCCGTGGTGGCGCCGCTGTGCTGGTTTCTGGTGGCAGGCCTGCCGGGCGCGGCCCTGTACCGCTTCGCCAACACGGCCGATGCCATGTGGGGCTATCGCGACCACCGGCGCTGGATGGGGCAGTGGGCCGCGCGGGTCGACGATGTGCTGTCGTGGGTGCCGGCGCGCCTGACCGCTGTGATGCTGTATTTGGCCGCATGGCGTCGGCCTGACTGGGTGGCCTTGCACGCCGAGGCCGTTCGCACGCCATCGCCCAACGGTGGCTGGCCGATGGGGGCCATGGCGCTCCTGCTGGGCGTGAAGCTTGGCAAGCCGGGTGTCTACACGCTCCACGTCAAGGGGCGTGCGCCCCTGGCGCAGGATACCCCGCAGGCCTTGCGCTGGGCAGGCAGGGCCGTGGTGCTGACCGCGGCGCTGCTGACAATGGGATACGGGTTGTACGAGGGATACACGCATGTCTGATGGGACCGTGGAGCACGGCGGGCCGGACGCCGGACCGGCGATTCACTGGGATTTTTCGACCAACGCCAATCCGCTGCCACTGCCGGATGCGCTCGTGCTGGCCTTGCAGACGGCAGACCGGCGCCGCTACCCGGATCCGGCGTATGCCGCGCTGCGGGCCCACCTCGCTGCTCAATGGGCGTGTGAACCCGATGGTGTCCACATCACGGCAGGCAGCTCGGAAGCCATTCGCCGGCTCACGCTGGCGGCCTCGCTTCAGGGCGTGCGCCGGGTGTGGGTGCCCGAACCAGGCTATGGCGACTACCGCGCCGCTGCCGAAGCGCTGGGCATGACGGTATGGGGCTGGCGTGACGAGCCGGCGCTGTGCGAGGCCGTGCAGCGGCCAGGCCATGACGGCGAGCCGGTGCTGTGCTGGCTGTGTGACCCGAACAACCCGACGGGGGCCAGTCTGGCGGCCGACACGGTGCAGTCCCTGGTGGCCGCGCTGGATGCGGGCGCGCCCCTCATCGTGGCGCTGGACCGCGCCTACACGCCGCTGCGTCTGCGCGGAGAAGACCCCGTCGTCACGCGCAGCGCATCGCGTTTCTGGCAACTGTGGTCGCCCAACAAGGCGCTCGGCGTGACGGGCGTGCGCGCCGGGGCCATGCAGGCGCCCGGGCTGCCTCAAGACCTGGCCACGTCCTCATGGCAGGCGAAGGTGGCCCGGTCGGTGGCCGCTCTGGCGCCGAGCTGGGTGCTGTCGGCCGAGGGCGTGGCCCTGCTGCACGCCTGGCACACCGAGCCCGTCCAGAGCTGGCTGGCCGATGCGCGCCTGACGCTGGCCGAATGGGCGGCGATGCAGAAGGCCATGCTGACAGAGCGCGGCTGGCATTGCGCGCCTTCCGACACGCCGTTCTTCCTCGCCACGCCGCCGTGGTTGCATCACCGCGCCACCGAAGAGGCCGGTCTGGACTGGTCTGCGCAGCTCAACACGGGGCTGCGTGCGCGCGGCATTCGGCTGCGCGACGCCACGGCGTTCGGACTGCCCGGCGTGTTCCGGCTCAGCGTCCAGGCGCCCGTGGCGCAGCGTGTGCTGCGCGACGCGCTGGCCAGCTGGCGCCCGAGCCAGCCCGACGGCCACCGGTACCTGGACAAGGACCGACCGGCATGACGGCCAGGACCGTGATGGTGCTGGGCACCACCAGTGGCGCGGGCAAGAGCTGGCTGGCGACGGCCCTGTGCCGCTGGTATGCCCGGCAGGGCCTGAAGGTGGCGCCCTTCAAGGCGCAGAACATGAGCAACAACGCCCGCGTGGTGCCCGGTCTGTGCGGTGCCCCGGGCGAGATCGGCAGCGCGCAGTACTTCCAGGCGCTGGCCGCCCGCACCGTGCCCGATGTGCGCATGAACCCGGTGCTGCTCAAGCCCGAGCACGACACCGGCAGCCAGGTGATCGTGATGGGCGAGGTGCGCGACGACCTGCGTGCCATCCCGTGGCGCGAGCGCAGCGAGGCCCTGTGGCCGCACGCGCGGCAGGCGCTCGATGAACTCCGTGCGTCGCACGACGTGGTTGTGATGGAAGGCGCGGGCTCGCCGGCCGAGATCAACCTGCACAGCAGCGACTACGTCAACATGCGCACCGCGCGCCATGCTGGTGCCGCCTGTCTGCTCGTCACCGACATCGACCGGGGCGGTGCGTTCGCCCACCTTTATGGCACACACCAGCTGCTGCCGCCCGACGAGCGCGCACTGATCCGGGGCTTCGTGCTCAACCGGTTCCGCGGCGATGCGTCCCTGCTCGCGCCGGGCCCTGAACAACTGCAGGCTTTGACCGGTGTGCCGACCGTGGGCGTGCTGCCCATGTGGCGCGGCCACGGCCTGCCCGAGGAGGATGGCGTGTTCGACGACGCCCCCACGGGCGCTGGCGTGTCGGGCCTGCTGCGCGTGGCCGTGGTGGCCTACCCGCGGCTCAGCAACCTCGACGAGTTCCAGCCCCTGCGCGGCGCACCCGGCGTGCGCTTGAGCTGGGCGCGGCATCCGCGTGACCTCGATGGCGTGGACTGGGTCATCCTGCCCGGCTCCAAGCACACACGGGCCGACCTGCGCTGGTTGCGCACACAGGGCCTGGCCGACGCCATCGTGGCCCATGCGCGCGCCGGCCGGCGTGTGCTCGGCATCTGCGGTGGCCTGCAGATGCTGGGGGCGGCCGTGTGCGACCCCGATGGCATCGAAGGCGAGCCCGTGGTCCGCGAGCCCGGCCTGGGCCTGCTGGACCTCGTCACCACCTTCGATCATCGCAAGCTGCTCAGCGAGACCACGGCGCATGTCGTGGCGGACGCCACCGAGGCCGGGCCGTGGGCAGCGCTGCGTGGCCTCACCGTGCGCGGCTACGAAATTCACCATGGCCGCACCCACCGGGTCAGCGCGACCAGCCCGACCACCGCTGTGCTGCACGACGCGCGCGGGCAGCCCCTCGGCTGGCAGCGCGGCCCCGTGCTGGGCCTGTACCTGCACGGCCTGTTCGAGGACGCGACCGCGATGCGCGCGTTGTTCGGGCAGGACGCGCCGGTGCTCGACCACGTGATGGATGGCCTTGCCGATTTCATCGACCACCACATGGCGCCCGGCGCCTTGCATCACCTGCTCGACACGCGCTGAGCCGCGCGCGGTCTGCCCCTTCCTGATCTCGCTCACTCCATGATCCTCACCCGCCTCGACGCCATTGCCGACCTCGCCCAGCCCGCGCTTGCCGCCCGCCTGCAGCACCTGCTGGACCACAAGACCAAGCCGCTGGGCTCGCTGGGGCAGCTCGAAGCGCTGGCCCGCCAGATCGGTCTGGTGCTGCACAGCGAACAACCCCGCCTGACCCAGCCGCAGATGGTGGTGTTCGCCGCCGACCACGGCCTGGCCGCCCGCGGCGTGTCGGCCTTTCCCAGCGACGTGACCTGGCAGATGGTGGAGAACTTCCTGGCTGGCGGCGCCGCTGTCAGCGTGCTGGCCCGCCAGCACGGCCTGGCGCTCACCGTGGTGGACGCCGGCGTGGCCCGCGACATCGCGCCGCGCCCGGGTCTGCTGGTGCGCAAGGTGGCGCCCGGCACGGCCGACAGCACCCAGGGGCCGGCCATGACGCCCGCGCAGTGCGAAGCCGCGATGGCGGCCGGCGCCGAGGTCGTGCGTAGTCTGCCCGGCAATGCGGTGCTGTTGGGTGAAATGGGCATTGGCAACACCTCGGCCGCCGCGCTGCTGATGGCCAAGCTGACCGGCTTGCCGCTGGCTCGCTGTGTGGGCCGCGGCACTGGGCTGGACGAAGCCGGTCTGGCGCGCAAGCTGGCCGTGCTCGAGGCCGCGCTGCAACGCCACGCCGATGTGCAGGCGCCGCTCGCGGTGCTGGCGGCCGTGGGTGGCCTCGAGATCGCCGCGATGTGTGGCGCCGTGCTCGAAGCGGCCGCGCTCGACCGCGTCATCGTGGTCGACGGCTTCATTGCGAGCAGCGCCGTGCTGGTGGCCCAGGCCCTGCAGCCGCGCGTCCTGCAACGCTGCGTGTTTGCGCACCAGTCCGACGAGAGTGGCCATGCCGACATGCTGGCCCACATGGGCGTGCAGGCCCTGCTGAAGCTGAACCTGCGCCTGGGCGAAGGCTCGGGCGCGGCGCTGGCCTGGCCACTGCTTGATTCGGCCTGTCGCATCCTGTGCGAGATGGCGAGCTTCGAATCGGCGGGCGTCAGCCAGCCGGACGATGTCGCGCCTGCCGCATGATGTGAGCTCCGCCATACGCCAGCCCGCATGAAAGCCCTCGTCCACCAGTTGCGCCTGTTCTTCGTGGCGCTGCAGTTCCTGACCCGCGTGCCCACGCCTGCGTGGGTCGGCTTCGAGCCGGCGTGGTTGCAGACCTGTCTGCGCTACTTTCCGCTGGTGGGCGCGCTGGTCGGGCTGGCCGGGGCGCTCGTGCTGGCTGTCGCCATCGGCTGGTGGCCGCCGGCAGTGGCCGTGGTGCTCAGCATGGCCTTCACGGTGTGGCTCACCGGCGGTTTCCATGAGGACGGCTGGGCCGACACCTGCGATGCGCTCGGCGGCGCGGTGGACCGTGAGCGCGCCCTGGTCATCATGAAGGATTCGCGCCTGGGCAGCTATGGCGCACTCGGTCTGATCGGCCTGCTGGGGCTGAAGGCCACGGTGCTGTCCGCACTGACCACGCCACTGCACACTGAACTCGGCAGCGCCGACACCAGCCACATCCGCACCGTGCTGCTGGCCTGGTCGATGATGGCGCTGGTGTGGTGCCATGCGGCTTCGCGCCTCGTGCCGGTGCTGCTGATGACCGTGCTGCGCTATGCCGGCGACCTCGAACACGCCAAGGCCAAGCCACTGGCCCTGCAGGTCGACCGCGTGACGGTGATCGGTGCCGTGGTCAGCACGGCGCTGGTGGCGCTGGCGCTGTGGCTCAATCTGTGGGATGCGTCGTGGCCCACGGGCACGCTCGGCACGGCGCTGGGCCGCAGCCTGCTCGCCATGGCGCTGGTTCTGGGCTTCTGCTGGCACTGGTTCCGCCGTCGGCTGGGCGGCTACACGGGTGACACCCTCGGTGCCAGCCAGCAGCTGGCCGAGGTGGCGGGGCTGCTCGCCTGGCTCACGGTGGTGCACCCGGTCGCATGACGCCCCCGCTGCATGCCTGGGTGGTGGCTTGGCGCCATCCCCGCCCGCAGGGCGCAGAAGGCCGCTGCATCGGCCACACCGACCTGCCTGTCGACCGGCGCAAGGCGCGTCGCCTGGCCCACCGGATTCGGCAGGCCGCGCGTCGCCACGGCTGGCCGCGTGTGGTCTACACCTCGTCGCTGCGGCGCTGTGCGGCCGTCGGGCGTGTGCTGCGCGCCTGGGGCTGGCGCCATGTGGTCGACGACGCGCTGATCGAAGCCAGCTTCGGCACCTGGGACGGCCAACCCTGGTCCGCCATTCCGTGGGCCGAGGTGGACGCCTGGTGTGCCGATTTCACCGACCATGCGCCCGGTGGGGGCGAGGCCTTGCGCGCGGTGCTGACCCGGGTGGCGCAATGGCCGGCCGCACCGTTGCCCGTCGAGGCTGTCGCGTCGACCGCACCGCGGCTGGTGGTGGCGCACGCGGGCTGGATGCTGGCGCGCCGCTGGCAACTCGAGCAGCCACAAGCGCCCGTGCAGGCCGCGCAATGGCCCCGCGCGCCGCGCTACGGGGCCTGCTGGTCGCTGGGTGCAGGCGCTTCGGCTGCGGGCACCACCGCGTCGGTCGTGTCGTTGGCGGCTTCGTCGCCGTAATCGGTTTCCATCGAGCTGGCGTCCAGGCCCTGCTCCTGCAGCCAGCGCACCAGCACCGCTTCCTGCCCGTGGGTGACGATGACCCGCTCGGCCCCGGTGGCTCCGATGGCGCCCACCAGGCCCGGCCAGTCGGCATGGTCGGACAGCACGAAACCGCGGTCCAGGCCGGCCCGTCGGCGCGCGCCCCGCAACTGCATCCACCCCGACGCCATCGCATCCGAGGCGCCGCTCAGCGTCCGCGACATCGGCCCGCGCGCGGCGCTGGGCGGGGCCAGCACCACGGCCTGGCGCCACAGGGCCTTGTCCTTCACCTCGCTGAACCGGAGGGTCGGCGGCAGCGCCACGCCCTCGGCCCGGTAGGCCTCGTTGAGCGGTTCCACCGCGCTGTGCACGACGATGGGGCCGATGGCCGGGTCCAGCCCGGCCAGCAGCCGCTGGGCCTTGCCGAAGCTGTAGCCCAGCAGCAGGGAAGGGCGACCGGCCGCGACATTGCCCTGCCACCACCCGTTGATCTCGGCAAACACCTCGGCCGAGGGGCGCCAGCGGTAGATCGGCAGCCCGAAGGTCGATTCGGTGATGAAGCAGTGGCAACGCACCGACTCGAAGGGCGCGCACGTGCGGTCGGGCTCGGTTTTGTAATCACCCGACACCACCCAGACCTGCCCCCGCCAGGCCAGGCGCACCTGGGCCGAACCCAGCACGTGGCCGGCCGGATGCAGCGACACCGTCACGCCCTGCACATGGATGGTCTGCCCGTAAGCCAGCGTCTGCAGGCGGATGTCGCCCAGCCGTGCGCGCAGCACCCCTTCGCCCGGCGCGGCGCACAGGTAGGCGCCGTGGCCACCGCGCGCGTGGTCGGCATGGGCGTGCGTGATGATGGCGCGGGGCACGGCCCGCCACGGGTCGATGTAGAAGTCGCCCGGCGGGCAGTACAGCCCCTCGGGGCGCCGCACGACGAGGTCGCCCACAGCAGCCGCGGCGGAGGGGAGGGGGGGCGGCATCGGCATGGTTGCCTCGTGTCTCCGGCTCAGCGCTCAGTATCGGCCGGTGGCCCCGGAAAGCCGCAGATAGGCCTGGGCCAGCCAGGCCACCGCGCGCCGCCGCAGCCGCCCATGCCAACCCGGGTCGTGATCGGGCCACGCCGGGACCTCGCGGCTCAGCGCGAAGTCCCGGGCCAGTTCGGTCGTCAGGTGGCTGACGAAAGCGCGGTCGCGCACGATGAGGTTGGCCTCGAGGTTGAGCACCAGCGACAGCGGGTCCAGGTTGGACGAGCCGACCGTGGCCCACACGCCGTCCACGCACAGCACCTTGGCGTGCAGGAAGGCAGGCTGGTATTCGTGGATGTGCACGCCGTGTGCCTGCAGCTCGGCGTACAGCACCTGCGCGGCCACGGCCGCGATCCGGAAGTCCGGCCGGCCCTGCAACAGCAGCCGCACGGTCACGCCGCGTGCGGCCGCCTGGCTCAGCGCCAGCCGGAAGGCCTTGCGCGGGTAGAAGTAGGGCGTGACCAGGTCGATGCGCTCGCGGGCCTGGTGGATGGCCTGCAGGGCCGCACGCTCGATGGTGCGGCGCTGGCGCAGGTTGTCGCGCATCACGAAGGCGCAACGCACAGGCTCCTGACGGGTGGCCGCATGGGCCAGCCGCCCCTGCTCGCTCGGGCGCAGGCGCAGCCGGGCGTCCTGCCACAGCTGCCGCAGGCGGGCCACGCGGCCGGGCCCCTGGGCCCATTGCAGCAGTTCGTCACGCCAGTCGCGGCCGAACCGGGCGCGTGTCCACATTGCCATGGCCGTGTGCTGGATCGGGATCGCAGCCGGTCCTTGCACGGCGAGCGCATAGTCCAGCCGCGGCGTGTCCTGCCAGCCGTGGTGCCCGTCGTAGCGGTCGTCGATCAGGTTGATGCCGCCCACAAAGGCGTGCGAGTCGTCCACCGCAAACAGCTTCATGTGCATTCGGCGCCAGGCGCCCGGATCGCTCAGCCCCCAGACCCGGTGCAGCGGGCGGAACTGGGTCAGCTGCACGCCGGCCGCTTCCAGCTCACGCCACAGGCTGTGAGGGGCCAGGTTGGAGCCCACCGCATCGACCACCATGTGCACCTGCACGCCGCGGCGCGCGGCGCGCATCAGGGCCGCGAGCACCTGGCCGCTGCGACCCAACGGTGACACCATGTAGCACGCCACCCAGACCTGCTGGCGCGCCCCATCGAGGGCGTCGCGCAGCGCTGGGAACAGGGCCTCGCCGCCGCGCAGCAGTTGCACGGCGTTGCCGCCTGTGAAGACCGGCCGGCGCTGCGCGTACCAGGCCAGCCGCTCCAGTGCCTCGTCGTGCACGGGCGGCATCGGGGGTCAGTCCACCAGTTCCAGCTCGGCGACCAGGGGCAGGTGGTCGGACAACCTCGCCCAGGTCTGGCCACGCGGCACCATCACGGACAGGCAGCGCATGCCGCGCGTGTAGACGCGGTCCAGGGCCAGCACCGGCACCATGGACGGGTAGGTTGCCACGCGAGGCTCGCCATCTCGCCCCGCCCGCTGCAGGCCCACGCCATGCAGGATGTCGTCGAGCTTTTCGTTCCAGTCGTTGAAGTCGCCGGCCACCACCACGGGGGCGCCGGCTGGAATGCGCCCGGCCACCAGTTCGGCCACCTGCTCGGCCTGGCGCACGCGGCTGGCGTGGATCAGGCCCAGGTGCACCACCACCACGTGTACCTCGATGCCGCGCCACTGCACCGGCACGTGCAGCAGCCCGCGCTGCTCGAAGCGGTGGTCGGACACGTCATGGTGCCCGACGTCGCCGATGGGCCAGCGCGCCAGCAGCGCGTTGCCATGCTCGCCCTGGCGGGTCACGGCATTGGTGCGGTAGGCCACTTCATAGCCGTCGGGGGCCAGGTACTCGGCCTGCGGCTGGTCGGGCCATGCACCTGATCCGAAGCGGGTGTGCGAGAAGCGCCGGGCTTCGGCATGGTTGAAGCGCCGCACCTCCTGCAGGCACACGATGTCGGCATCCAGCGCCTCGACGGCCAGCGTCAGGTTGTGGATCTCCAGGCGCTTGCCCGGGCCCAGGCCTCGCACGCCCTTGTGAATGTTGTAGGTGGCCACACGCAGGCCGCCCTCCCCCAGGCTGGACGGGGGCAGGTGGGTCGAGTTGAGTGGGTTGAGCACAGGGGAACTCCGGCGGGTCAGCGGGCGGACCGCCGTTGCGGCAGTTGCAGGATGGCTTCCGCGTTCGACGGCGAAAAGCAGCGGTCGGCCGCCTCGCGCCAGGGCAGCCAGGCGTGGGCCGTGTGTTCGCCGGGCGCCAGCGTCACGGCCACATCACGCGGCACGCACAGCCCGAACACCCGTTCGGTGTTGTGCGTCACACCCGGCGCATAGCGGTGGCGCCAGACCGGGTAGATCTCGTAGACATTCTCGATGCCCCAATCGACCAGCGCCGAGGCGGGCACGTCGGCCGAGCCCACGACGATGCCGGTTTCCTCCTGCACCTCGCGGATGGCGGTCTCCCGCCAGGGCTCGTCCAGCGTGTCGAGCGAGCCGGTCACGCTCTGCCAGAAGCCAGGTTGCTTGGCCCGCTCGATCAGCAGCACATCGAGGTTCGGTGCGTGGATCACCACGAGCACCGACTGTGGGATCTTCGGGACGGCGGAGACAGGCATCCGCCTAGTTTGTCACAGCTGGGCGCGGTCCCGGATGCGGTGGATGTCCCCGATGTCGACGGTCCACACCAGCCCGTCGCCGATGGCGCCGGTGCTGCAGGCTTCCATGATGGCGTTGCGGATCGGGTCCACCATTTCGTCGCTGGCCAGCACGCAGACCATGAGCTTGCCGGTGAAGTCGGTCAGCTCGTCCTTCACCGTGCGCTTGTCCACCGCGGCGGGGGCCGTGAAGCCCTCCGCCTTGAAGATGGTCACGCCCGGGAAGTTCGGGATGGCACGCAGGGCCTCGCGCAGGCGGTCGAGGCGGTTGGGGCGCACGATGGCGCGGATTTCCTTCATGATGGTCTCCTTGACGGCTCAGGCCTCTGTGGGCTTTTCATCGAACCAACGGTACAGCGTGGGCAGCACCACCAGTGTGAGCAGGGTGGACGAGATCAGGCCACCAATGACCACGATGGCCAGCGGGCGTTGCACCTCGGACCCCGGCCCGGTTGCGAACAGGAACGGCACCAGACCCAGCAGGGCCACCGTGGCGGTCATCATCACCGGGCGGAAACGCTGCACGCAGCCTTCGCGCACGGCTTCGGCCACGCCCATGCCATCTTCCCGCAGGCGGCGGATGCAGGTGACCAGCACCACGCCGTTGAGCACCGCAATGCCCCACAGCGCGATGAAGCCCACCGAGGCCGGCACGCTCAGGTACTCGCCCGTCACGAACAGCCCGATGATGCCGCCCACCGAGGCAAACGGCAGCACCAGAATGATCAGGCTGGCGAGCTTGACGGAGTTGAACAGCAGGAACAGCAGGAAGAAGATGGCGGCAATCGTCAGCGGCACGATCACCGACAGCGTCTCCATGGCGCGCTCCATGTTCTCGAACTGACCGCCGTACTCGAAGTAATAGCCCTCGGGGACCTTGATCTCCTTGTCCATGCGCTGCTGCACCTCGGCCACGAAGCCGGCCAGGTCGCGGCCTTCCACGTTGGCGCCCACCACCACGCGGCGCTTGCCGCCTTCGCGGCTGATCTGCGCCGGGCCGTCCACCAGCTGGATCGTGGCCAGCGACGACAGCGGCACCTGGGCCCCATCCTGAGCGGTCAGCAGCGTGCGGCCGATCGACTCGGGCGAGCCCCGGGCCGACTCGGGGAAGCGCACCACCACGCTGTAGCGGCGTTCCCCTTCATACAGCGTGGTGACGTCCTTGCCACCAATGGCCGTCTCGATCAGCGACTGGACGTCGGCCACGTTGATGCCATGGCGCGCAATGGCCTTGCGGTCGATGTCCACCGTCAGCGCCTGCTGGCCCGACAGCCGCTCGATGCGGATGTCCCGGCTGCCCTCCACGCTCTTGAGCAGGCGGGCCACGTCTTCCGACACGCGACGCAGTTCGCCGAGCTCATCACCGAACACCTTGATGGCGACCTGCGAGCGCACGCCCGTCACCATCTCGTCCACACGCTCGGAGATCGGCTGCGACAGCACGATCTGCACGCCCGGGATGGTCGACAGCCGCTGGCGGATGTCCTCGTCGATCTCGTCCTGCGTACGCTCGGACTCGGGATCCAGCAGCACGATCGGATCGGACTCGTTCGGTCCCGCCGGGTCGGCCGGCGATTCGCCGCGACCCAGCTTGGACACCACCATGCGCACGCCCGGCACCTCGGAAATGGTCTTCATCGCGGCCATTTCCATGCGAATCGATTCGTCGAGCGAGATGCTTGGCACGCGGTTGATCTGCGGGGTCAGCGCACCCTCCTTCATGGTCGGCATGAAGGACTTGCCCAGCAGCGGGAACAGCGCCAGCGAGCCGAACAGCAGGGCCACCGAAGCGGCCAGCGTCACACGGTGGCTGCGCGTGGCGCCGTCCAGCAGGGCCAGGTAATGGCGCTTCAGGAAGGCGATCAGCTTCGTGTCGTGGTCCGAGCCGCCCTTCAGGAAGTAGGAACACAGCACCGGCGACAGGAACAGCGACACCGCCAGCGACACGGCCAGGGCCATGGCGATGGTCAGGGCCAGCGGCGCGAACATCTTGCCCTCGATGCCCTGCAGCGTCATCAGCGGCAGGAACACCAGGATGATGATCGCGATGCCGAAGATGGTCGGCGTGGCCACCTCGGTCGTGGCGGTCAGCACGGTGCGCACGCGCGCGCCCATGCTGTCGCCCGCCTGGCCGAGCTTGTGATACACGTTCTCCACCACCACCACGGTCGCGTCCACCATCAGGCCGATCGCGATGGCCAGGCCGCCGAGCGACATCAGGTTGGCCGAGATGCCGTAGCGGTTCATCAGGATGAAGGTCGTCAGCGGCGCAATGATCAGCGTGGCCACGACGATGAGGCTCGAACGCACATCGCCCAGGAACACGAACAGGATCACGACCACCAGGAAGATGCCTTCGATCAGCACCTTGCCCACCGTCCACAGTGCCGCGTCGACCAGGTCGGTGCGGTCGTAGTACGGCACGATCTTCAGCCCATCGGGCAGCATGCCCTTGCTGTTGATCTCGTCGACACGTTCCTTCACCCGCGTGACGATTTCCTTGGCATTGCCGCCCCGCATCATCAGCACGATGCCCGACACGCCTTCGGTGTAGCCACCCTTGATGATGGCGCCCTGGCGCACCTCGCTGCCGATCCTCACCTCGGCCACGTCCTTCACGTACACCGGCACGCTCCCGTCTTCCTTGACGACGATGTTGCCGATGTCTTCCAGCGTGCGGATCAGGCCGACACCGCGGATCAGGTACTGCTCGGTCACCTGGGGCAGGATGCCGCCACTCGTGTTGGCGTTGTTCGAGGCGATCGCGTGCACGATCTGCTGCACGGACAGCCCATAGTGACGCAGCCGGCCGGGATCCACCAGCGCCTGGTACTGCTTCACGTAGCCACCCTGCGAGTTGATCTCGGCCACACCGGGGATCGAGCGCAGCAACGGCCGCACCACCCAGTCCTGAACGGCACGCCGGTCGGCCAGCTCCTGCGGAGTCAGCGCGCGCTTGCCGTCATCGGCCTTCTCCAGCGTGTACTGGTAGACCTCGCCCAGCCCGGTCGACACCGGCCCCAGCACGGGCACGATGCCCTCCGGCATGCGGGTGGACACCTCGATGAGCCGCTCGGTGACGAGCTGCCGCGCGAAGTAGACATCGGTGGTGTCCGTGAACACCAGCGTGATGATGGACAGCCCGCTCTTGTTGAGCGAGCGCATCTCCACGATGCCGGGCAGGCCGGTCATCGCAATCTCGAGCGGCACGGTCACGAAGCGCTCGATCTCCTCAGGCGAACGGCCCGGGGCTTCGGTCGCGATCTGCACCTGCACGTTCGTCACATCAGGGAATGCGTCGACCGACAGCTTCATGGCGGCGCGCAGGCCGAAGCCGCACACCACCAGCGCCAGGACGACCACCACCAGCCGCTGGCTGAGCGCGGCCCGGATCATGGATGCAATCATGGGCTTACTCCAGCTCGGCGCGCTTGCGCTCGTTGTTCAGGTGGAAGGCGCCCTCGATCACGATCGGCGTGCCTTCACTCAGGCCCTTGAGCACGGGTCGCTTCCCGCCGCTGGCCGGGCCGAGTTCCACAGGCGTGAGCCGGAACCGGTTCGCGGCCGTCTGCACATACACATGGTCGCGGTCGTTGTCGCGCACCACCGCCCCGGACGGGATCGCCAGGGTCTCGCTGGCCTGACCTGCAATCAGCATGGTCGCCAGCATCTGCGGCTTCAGGGCCTGATCGGCGTTGTCCACCTGCGTGCGGATCGGCACGGTGCGTGTCTCTGGCGACACCGTGTCCGCCACGTACACCACGCGACCGGACAACTGCTTGCCGATGGCCGGCACATCGATCTCGACCGACTGCCCGGCCTTGGCATTGCGCGCGGCCTGCTCGGGCAGCGAGCCCACCACCCACACGGTGTTGAGGTCGGCCACGGTGAACAATGGATCGCCCGGCTGGGCCACCTGGCCCTGGCTCACCTTGCGCTCGATGACCACACCGGCTTGCGTGGCCAGCACGGCTGCGTGCGGGAACAGGCTGCCCGATTCACGCAGCTTGGCCACCGCATCACGCGGGATGCCGACCAGGGCGAGCTGGTCGCCGGCCGCGCGCAGTTCGGCACGGGCGATGGCCAGTTCCGACTCGCGGCGCAGCAGCTCGGCCGACCCGATGACGTCAGCCTGGATCAGCTGACGGGCGCGTTCCACGGCGCGCTCGGCCAGTTGGGTCGACGCGTTGGCGCGCAGGTAGTTCAGCTGGGCGGTGGAGAGCTCCGGGCTGGCGACGTGGGCGAGCACCTGGCCGGGACGCACCCGGTCGCCCACTTCGGCCAGCACCTGGGTCACGCGGCCTGTCACGCCCGCCCCGATGCGCGCCACCTGGCGCTCGTTGGCCTCGATGCGGCCACTGACTTCCAGGATCTGGGCCATCTCTGCGCGGCCCACCTTGTCGACCTTGAACTGACTGACCATGCCGGCCGGCACGTTGACCACCATCGGGTCTTGCGCGGCGGCAGCCGACGCGGCGGAGGCCGCTGCCGCCGGCTTCTGGGCCTCGGCGTCCTTTCCGGCATCACCACAAGCCGACAGCGTCAGCGCCAGGACCGAAACCAGGGCGGCAGACCAGGTCAGAGGAAATGTATGAAGCGTCTTCATGGTGCGTGGAAATCAGGGTTGTGGGGTAGGCGCAGTCGCGAAGCGGCCGGCCAGGGTGTCGAGTTCGATGCTGGCGGCCTGCACCTGGAATCGCGCCAGGAGCAGGTCGGCCCGTGCGGAGCGCAGCACCCGCTGCGCGTCCAGCACGTCGAGAATCCCGCGCTCGCCAAACTGGTAGGCGGCCTGGGCCACCCTCAGGGCGGCTTCAGCGTCCTTTACGACGCCCTCGCTCAGCGCCTGCACACGCAGGGTGGCGATCTCAAGCGACTGCCATGCCAGGCGGACCTGCTGGCGCAGCTCGGCGCGGCGGCCCTCCATCCGTCCGCGCAGACGTTCGAGGTCGGCGGCGGCTTCGCCGATCACGCCGTCCCGTCGGTCGAACAGCGGTACCTGCAGGTTGAGCCCGACGGTGGACTGCCGCACTTCCGGCTCGTTCGTCTGCCCCACGCGCACCTCCACGCCGGGAAGGCGGCTGGCCCGCGCGCCGCGCAGTTGCGCTTCGGCGCGGTCGACCTCGGTCTGCAAGGCGCGCAGTTCCGGGTTGCCCTCGTCCGCCTGTTGCTGCAGGTCGGCCAGCGAGGGCCTGGGGGCGCCGTCCTCCAGGGACCCTGTCAAGGTCCAGCGCGCCGGGAGCCGGCCCGCCGCCAGCCGATTCAGCGAGATGAGCACCTGTTCCGCCTGCAGCCTGGCGGTCTGCAGCCGCTCGCGGGCGTGCACGATTTCTGCATCGGCCTTGATCAGCTCATAACGCGCGGCTTCTCCGCTGCGAACGCGCAGCTGCACCCGTTCGCGAACCTGCTCCAGCAGGGCCAGGTTCTCCGCACTGACCGTGGCCTCGGCCCTCCGCAGCTGGTATTCGCTCGCGCGCAACCGGGTCTCGCTGATGAGCGCGTTGCGGGTCAGGGCGATCGCGTGCTCCGAGCCGCGGGCCAAGGCGTCTGCCGCGTCGATGCGCGCGCTGCGTGCCGACGGGTTCTCGATCAGCTGCGAGACACCCCAGCCCTGGACGTTGCCGGCTGCGGTGCCAGGCATGCGGGCCTGATTGCGTCCCGTCTGCCACTCGACCCGGGGGTTGGCGTAGGCCGAGGCGGTCCGCACGCCCGCCAGCGCACCGACGCGGGCTTGCTGGGCGGCCAGGAGCTCGGTGTTGTGGGCCACCACGGTCTGGATCAGCTCGGCCAGGGTGAGCGGCTGCGCGCGCTCGGCAGCTTCACGGTCGCCGGTGGTGGGCGGCGCGGCAGACAACAGGAAATCGGGCGTCTGCGGCGTCTGTGCCCGAAGCGTCGTCGCCGTCGTCAGCAAACACAACGAGACCAGACCCGCCATCAAGGAGGGGGACAGGACAGGATGAGACATGAAAGGAGGGCACCGCGGATGCGGTGAAAGAGCTGAAAACTTGCTCGGCAAGCAACCGTGCGCGGGCCGTCACGGACCGCGGAACCTGCGCGCGCACACTTCGCCCCGAGGGGCGATCAGATTGCGTGTGAACGCTGCGGCGGGCGCAACGGCAGGCGGAGCCAAGGCCCTGGCTGGGCCAGGGCCGGCGCGGGACGGTGGCGGCCGGACGCCACAGCGTCTGGCCAGCGGCACGATTGCACCGGATAGGGCTCACCGCGGTCTTCGTCTCCGCAAGGGAGGTTGACCGGGTTGTCAGGAAGGCGTTTCTCTTCTGCCGAGGCGCTGTCCGTCTCGGTCAATTCCGACAGGGCCACCGAGGCCATGGCGGCTTCCGCGGGCAGTTGCCCTGCGAGGTCAGCGCCGGCCGTCGGAGTCCACGCGTGCGCGGCCATCACGAGCAACGTGAGGTGGGCCAGCAGCAGGAACTTCAGCCACGACGAGACAGCGCGCATGAAACTGAGAAGAGGTGGAGAGGGTGATCCTAGGGTAAATCAGCTTGTTCAACCCTGCGGAACGAGAGTTTGCAGTTGTAGCCTATTTTTGACACGTCAACGGGGTCTCACGCCCCTGGAACACGGGTGCTTTACCTTTGGAAAACAAAGGCGGGCCGATTTCCTGCACGCGGGGGCGCCGGTTCCGGGTAACGAAAAAAGCCACCCGAAGGTGGCTCTCTCGTCGGGTGGCCCGCAGGGGCTCCGGAATCAGGCCGCAGGCGCCTGACCGGCCATCGTGTTGCGCAGGCGGATGTGCAGCTCGCGCAGCTGTTTCTCGTCGACGTTCGACGGGGCGCCGGTCAGCAGGCACTGGGCGCGCTGGGTCTTGGGGAAGGCGATCACGTCGCGGATGGACTCGGCCTTGGTCATCAGCGTGACCAGACGGTCCAGACCGAAGGCCAGGCCACCGTGCGGGGGCGCGCCGTACTGCAGCGCGTCCAGCAGGAAGCCGAACTTCACCTTGGCGTCCTCGTCGGTGATCTTCAGGGCCTTGAACACCTTGGACTGCACTTCGGCGCGATGGATGCGGATCGAGCCGCCACCCAGTTCCCAGCCGTTGAGCACCATGTCGTAGGCCTTGGCGATGCACTTGCCCGGGTCGGTGTCCATGTAGTCTTCGTGGCCGTCCTTCGGCGCCGTGAACGGGTGGTGCACGGCGTTCCAGCGGTCTTCCTCGTCGTCGTACTCGAACATCGGGAAGTCGACCACCCACAGCGGCGCCCAGCGGTCCTCGAACAGGCCCGACTTCTTGCCGAACTCCGAGTGGCCCACCTTCAGACGCAGTGCGCCGATGGCGTCGTTGACCACCTTGGCCTTGTCGGCACCGAAGAAGATGAGGTCGCCGTCCTTGGCGCCGGTGCGCTCCAGGATCTTGGCGATGGCGGCATCATGCAGGTTCTTCACGATGGGCGACTGCAGGCCTTCGCGACCCTTGGCGACCTCGTTGACCTTGATCCAGGCCAGGCCCTTGGCGCCGTAGATCTTGACGAATTCGGTGTAGGCGTCGATCTCGCCGCGCGACATGGCGCCACCGCCCGGCACGCACAGGGCCACCACACGGCCACCCTTGGTGGTCGCCGGGGTCGAGAACACCTTGAAGTCGACGTCGCCCATCACATCGGTGAGCTCGGTGAACTGCAGCTTCACGCGCAGGTCGGGTTTGTCCGAGCCGTACAGGTGCATGGCGTCGGCGTAGGTCATCACCGGGTAGGCGCCCAGGTCGACGTTCAGCGCCTTCATGAAGACGTGACGGATCATGCCTTCGAACATGTCGCGGATTTCCTGCTCGGTCAGGAAGCTCGTCTCGATGTCGATCTGCGTGAATTCGGGCTGGCGGTCGGCGCGCAGGTCCTCGTCACGGAAGCACTTGGTGATCTGGTAGTAGCGGTCGAAGCCGGCCACCATCAGCAGCTGCTTGAACAGCTGGGGCGACTGCGGCAGCGCGAAGAACTGGCCGTCGTGCACGCGCGAGGGCACCAGGTAGTCGCGGGCGCCTTCCGGGGTCGACTTGGTCAACATCGGCGTTTCGATGTCGACAAAGCCGTGCTCGTCCAGGAACTTGCGCGCTTCCATCGCCACGCGGTAGCGCAGCATCAGGTTCTTCTGCATGTAGGGGCGGCGCAGGTCCAGCACGCGGTGCGTCAGGCGCGTGGTCTCCGACAGATTCTCATCGTCGATCTGGAACGGCGGCGTCACCGAGGCGTTCAACACTTCCAGCGTGTGGCCCAGGATTTCGATCTTGCCGCTGGTCAGGCCAGCGTTCTCGGTGCCGGCGGGGCGGGCGCGCACGACGCCGGTCACCTTCAGGCAGAACTCGTTGCGCACATCCTCGGCCACCTTGAAGGAGTCGGCGCGGTCCGGGTCGAACACCACCTGCACCAGGCCTTCACGGTCACGCAGGTCGATGAAGATCACGCCGCCGTGGTCGCGGCGACGGTGGGCCCAGCCCATCAGCGTCACGGTCTGGCCCATCAGCGCTTCGCTGACCAGACCACAGTAAGTGGTGCGCATTGTCGTGTTCTCTTTCGGAGGTGGATCGGGTGGGGCGCGGCGCAGTCACCGCGTCCCGAACCCTCGATTGTCGTTCAGGATTGGCGTGTCGGCGCGCTGGTCGAGGCCGCTGTGGGGCTGGCCGGGCGGGCCGGGGTGGCGGGCGGCGCCACGACACCCATGGAGATGATGTACTTCAGGGCCTCGTCGACCGACATGCCCAGTTCGCGCACGTCGGTGCGAGGCACCAGCAACATGAAACCCGAGGTGGGGTTGGGGGTGGTCGGCACGTACAGCGTCAGCATGTCGTCCGGAAGCTTGTCGGCCACTTCGCCGGAAGGGCGGCCCGTCACGAAGGCGATCGTCCAGGATCCGGCACGGGGGTACTGCACCAGCACCGCCTCGCGGAAGGCCTGCCCGCTGCTCGAAAACAGCGTGTCGGACACCTGCTTGACCGAGCTGTAGATGCTCTTGACGATGGGGATGTTGGAGAACAGCCGGTTGGACTGGTCGACCAGCCACTGGCCCGCCATGTTCGACACCGCCATGCCCGTCAGCAACAGCGCTGCGACGACGATGATGACGCTCAGCCCGGGGATCTCGCGCAGTTGCTGGAGCGCCGGCCGCAGGCTCTCGGGCAGCACGGTCTGGGCGGCGACGACCAGCCAGGCGAAAACACCGTCGAGGGCGCCAACGACGCTCATCAGCACCCAGATGGTGATGGTCAGCGGCAGCCAGACGAGCAGGCCGGTCAGGATGTATTTCTTCACGTGTGGAACGGGTGAGGGTGGAAAACGGGCCCGCGCATCATGCCCGACAAACGGCCGCGGGCCGCCCGCTGGACGGCCCGAGCAGGGCTGGCTGCCCGGCTGGCGCCCGGAGCGAGATGCCCGGAAGCGCCTTCAAGGACAGATCAATGGCAGGCGCAGGCGCTGCCGCAGCCGCCTGCGGCCGGCGTGTCGCCCCCGCTGCTGCTGTCGCTGGAAGCCGCTGCAGCAGCAGGCGCTGCAGCCGCGGTGGCAGCGGCGCCCGCCGTGGCCGGGGCGCTGGTGCCGCCGGAGCCGCCGCGGAAGTCGGTCACGTACCAGCCGGAGCCCTTGAGTTGGAAGCCGGCTGCGGTCAGCTGCTTCTTGAATGTTTCGGCGCCGCAGGCCGGACAGGTGCTCAGGACCGGGTCGGAGATTTTTTGCAGAACGTCCTTGGCGTGGCCACAGGACTCGCAGCGATAGGCGTAAATGGGCATCTTGACTACCTCGGGCTAACCCGTGAAAGCACCATTTTAAATGGGGTCATCGTGCGCCCGTTTCAAGGGGGCAAGGGGCCCCGCGAAATCTGACGCACCGTTCAGCCCGCATCCGCCGGGCGGGGACGCTTGTTGGCGAGCAGCTGGGGCCCCAGAGAGCCCAGCAGCATGCCGAGCAGGGCCATGCCGAGACCGGCCAGCTGGCCCGGGAAGGCTTCGCCCAGGCCGCTGTGCAGCGTGAACAGCGCGAGCGTGCCGATGCCCAGCGTGATGGACAGGAAGGCGCCCTGCGTGGTGGCGCGTCGCCAGTACAGCCCGAAGGTCAGCGGGATGAAAGCCCCCACCAGCGGGATCTGGTAGGCGGCCGACACCAGATCGTAGATGGCCGTGCCCTGCATCACGATGGCGTAGGTCAGCACCAGCGCCGTGAAGACGAACAGCGTGATCCGCATGGCCAGCAGCACCTGGCGGTCGCTCATGCCGGGTCGCAGGTGCTTCAGGATGTTCTCCACGAAGCTGGTGGATGGCGCCAGCAGCGTGGCCGATGAAGTGGATTTGATCGCCGACACCAGGGCGCCAAAGAAGAAAATCTGCGCGACCAGGGGCATCTTGGTCAGGATCAGCGTGGGCAGGACCTGTTGCGGATCGTGCGCGAGCAGGGCCTGCGTCTCGGTCGGCATCACGATCAGTGCCGACGCCACGATGAACATCGGCACGAAGGCGAAGGTCAGGTAGCCCAGGCCGCCGATGATGGCACCCTTGCGCGCGGTGGCACCGTCCTTGGCCGACATCACGCGCTGGAACACGTCCTGCTGCGGGATGGAGCCGAACATCATCGTGATCGCCGCCGCGATGAACCACACCCAGCCATGCGGTGTGGCCTCGGGCAGGATGCGGAACCAGTCTCGCGCCTCGGCCAGAGCCAGCACCTGGCGTGCGCCGCCAGCCTGATCGGCCGCCATGTAGGCGATCAGCGAAAGGCCCACCACCAGCACGATCATCTGCACGAAGTCGGTCCATGCCACGGCCAGCATGCCGCCGACCAGCACATAGGCCAGCACCAGGGCGGTGCCGATCACCATGCCGGTCGACGTGGCGATGGCACCGCCGGACAGCACCGAGAAAACGAGGCCGAGCGCCGTGATCTGGGCGGCCACCCAGCCGAGGTAGCTGAGGATGATGGCGATGGAGCAGAAGATCTCGACCCCGGGACCGTAGCGGTCACGGTAGAAGTCGCCGATCGTCATCAGGTTCATCCTGTACAGGCGCGTGGCGAAGAACGCCCCCACCAGCACCAGACACATCGAGGCCCCGAACGGGTCTTCGATCACCGCATTGAGGCCGCCCTCCACGAACTTCGCTGGGATGCCCATCACTGTTTCGGCGCCGAACCAGGTGGCGAAGGTGGTCGTGATCACCATGGCCAGCGGCAGGCTGTGGCCGGCGACCGCAAAGTCGGTGGCGTTCTTGACGCGTGTGCCCGCGTACATCCCGATGGCCATCGTCCCCACGAGGTAGAGGATGACAAAGGCGAGCAAGGTCGTGTTCATGTTCGGCAGAACCTTTCAACTGACAGGCCGAAGAACAAGGGGCGGCCGTAAGGCCGTGTGGAGATCCGGGGGCGGAGTGTAGTGCCCGCGAGGGTGCCTGGCGCGGCGAGCGGGGGGAGAACCTGCGCCTTACAGGGCGCCGGCCCCGTGCAGTTGCAGCAAGAGGCGGGCCACCAGCAGGCCCATCACGAAGCCCAGCCCGATCCACAGCACGGCCGACAGGATGCGGTTGGTGCGACGCTGCTCGATCAGGATGGCCATCAGGTCGCGACGCAGCGCCGTGTCGCCGCGTTCGAGGTTGTGGTGAACCAGTCTCGGCAGTTCGGGCAGCAGCTTGGCGTAGCGGGGTGCTTCGCGTTTGAGGCGGTGCAGCAGGCCTCGCCAGCCCACCTGCTCGTGCATCCAGCGCTCGAGAAAGGGCTTGGCGGTGCTCCACAGGTCGAGGTCGGGATCGAGATCGCGCCCCAGGCCTTCGACGTTGAGCAGGGTCTTCTGCAGCAGCACCAGTTGCGGCTGGATTTCGACGTTGAAGCGCCGCGAGATCTGGAACAGGCGCATCAGCACCTGACCCAGCGAAATCTCCTTGAGCGGCCGGTCGAAGTAGGGCTCGCACACGGTGCGCACGGCGCCTTCGAGTTCGTCCACCCGCGTGGCGGCCGGCACCCAGCCGCTTTCGATGTGCAGCTCGGCCACGCGCTTGTAGTCGCGGTGGAAGAAGGCGATGAAGTTCTGCGCCAGGTAGTCCTTGTCGACCTCGGTGAGCGTGCCGATGATGCCGAAGTCCAGCGCGATGTAGCGACCGAAGGTTTCGGGTGCCAGGCTCACCTGGATGTTGCCCGGGTGCATGTCCGCGTGGAAGAAGCCATCGCGGAAGACCTGGGTGAAGAAGATGGTCACGCCATCGCGGGCGAGCTTCTTGATGTCGACGCCGGCCTCGCGCAGCCGCGTCATCTGGCTGATGGGCACGCCCTTCATGCGCTCCATCACCATGACGGTGGGGGTGCACAGGTCCCAGATCATCTCGGGCACGAGCACCAGATCGAGCCCCTGCATGTTGCGGCGCAGCTGGGCCGCGTTGGCCGCCTCGCGCACCAGATCCAGCTCGTCGTGCAGGTACTTGTCGAACTCGGCGACCACCTCGCGGGGTTTGAGGCGCTTGCCGTCGGCCCAGAGCTTCTCGACCCAGCCGGCCAGGGTGCGCATCAGGGCCAGGTCATCGTCGATCACGGCCAGCATGCCGGGGCGCAGCACCTTGACCGCCACCTCGCGGCCGTCGTGCAGCACGCCGAAGTGCACCTGGGCAATCGAGGCGCTGGCCACGGGCTGCACCTCGAAGTCGCGGAAGACGGCGGCGATGGGGCGCCCCAAGGCCTTCTCGATCAGCAGGACCGACTCTTCGCCAGGAAAGGGCGGGACGCGGTCCTGCAGGCGAGCGAGTTCGTCGGCCACATCGGCGGGTATCAGGTCGCGCCGCGTGGACAGCATCTGCCCGAACTTCACGAAGATGGGGCCGAGGCGTTCCAGTGCTTCGCGCAGGCGCTGACCGCGCGGGGCGTCCAGCCGCCGGCCGGTGGCCAGCACGCGGCCCAGCAGCGACAGGCCGGGGCGGCGCAGGCTGTCGAGCATCAGGCCGTCCAGGCCGTAGCGCAGGACGATCAGGCCGATGAAGACCGGGCGAAGCAGGGCGCGCATCGGAACCGTCAGCGTGGCATGCCGGGACGCCAGCGCTGCAGCGCCTGCCGGACGGCCCCGCCCAGCATGCGCAGCATCTCGGCGGGCGCCGTGCCCATCCAGCGGGCCACGTCATCCTGTGCGTCCCAGCGCAGATTGTTCATCAGCCAGGAGGCCACCTCGGCGAGCGCGGCGTCGCCCTCGATCGCCACGTCGGGCCGTTCACCGCGCAGGACCTTGCGGGCCAGCGTCAGGGGATCGGGGAGCGCCACCGTCAACACCAGGCCGGCAGGCACGTCGACCGGGGCATCGGCATCGAACAGGCCTGCGGGGGTGATCTGGAGTCGCACGGGCGGCGGCAACCAGCTGTCGGCGGCCGGTGCGATGCGGCTCAACAGCCCGGGCAGGGCAGCGTCTGCCACCGCGCTGCGCCAGCGAATCTCGATCGTGCGCCCGGCGTGCGGCTGCAGGCGGCTCACCGCTTGCGGTTCGCTGGACACGATGTGATTGAGCAGCAGGACCAGGCGCGGCAGGGCCAGCGGTCCGATCCACGAGAGCGGGGAGGCAGTCATGCCCCCGATTGTAGGGGGGGGCCGACATTCCGGCGGAACTCGCCCCCATGTCGGGTGGTCGCACCCGGCGCCCCAGGGGTTTTGCGCCACAATGATCCGAACCCGGGTCCGCCCGCTGGCGCATGCGATCCGGTGCCCTCCCGCCGGCTCCGTTTCATCCTGTCGACCCTGGGAAAGTCCCCGGCGTACATGTTTAACAACCGCAACTACAACCGTACGTTCTTCAACGCGCCGCAGTCGGTCACCTCGTTCGTGGCGGCCTTCCTCGAGCCCTCCATCACGGTGGCGTCGCTGTTGGCCACCATGGCGTGGTATGGCGAGCCCGTGCAGCGGGCTGCCATGGCCTTGTGCCTGCTGGTGTTCGCGCTGACGTTTCCGGGGCGTAACCGATTTGTCGATTCGCGTCTGGAAGCGGCCATCGACATCCTCGGCTCGTGGGTGTCGATGCTCGCCATCCTGTGGCTGTGCGGTTACGCCACCAACAGCCTGATGTTCTTCGACTTCCGGGTCATGCTGGTATGGGCCGTGCTGACGCCCGCGCTGCAGTGGCTGGCCGTGCTGCTCGGCAAGGCGGTGATCAAGCACCGGTCGGCCCAGCCGCATGCGCGGCGGCGTGCCATCGTCGTGGGCGCGGGCCCGCTGGGTGGCAAGGTCGCGCGGGCGCTGCAGGGACACCCGGACCAGGCCACCGAGTTCGTGGGCTATTTCGACGACCGGACCGATTCGCGCGTGCTGACCGAGGCCGTCAGCATGCGGCTCGGCGGCCTGCGCGACGTGGCCAACTATGTCTACGCGCACGGCATTCACGAGGTCTACATCACCCTGCCGCTCGGCTCGCAGCCCCGCATCGTCGAACTGCTGGAGGCCGTGCAGGGCACCACCGCCTCGCTGTACTTCGTTCCCGACGTGTTCGGCATCAGCATCATCCAGGGCCGACTGCAGGACATGAATGGGGTCCCGGTGGTCGGCATCTGCGAAACGCCGTTCACCGGCACCAACGAACTGGTCAAGCGGGTGTCCGACATCGTGCTGGCCGGCATCATCCTCGTGCTGATCTCGCCGATCCTGCTGGCGCTGGCGATCGGAGTCAAGATGAGTTCGCCGGGCCCGATCATCTTCAAGCAGCGCCGCAACGGGCTGGATGGTGAGGAGATCATCGTCTACAAGTTCCGGTCGATGCGCACCCAGGACAACGGACCGGTGGTGAAGCAGGCGACCAAGGGCGACCCGCGCATCACGCCGTTCGGCGCCTTCATCCGCAAGACCTCGCTGGACGAGCTGCCACAGTTCATCAACGTGCTGCAGGGACGCATGAGCATCGTGGGCCCCCGCCCGCACGCGGTCGCGCACAACGAGGAATACCGCCGCCTGATCAAGGCCTACATGGTCCGGCACAAGGTCAAGCCGGGCATCACGGGCTGGGCCCAGGTACATGGCCTGCGCGGCGAAACCGAAACGATCGACAAGATGCAGGCGCGGGTCGAGTACGACCTCGAGTACCTGCGCAACTGGTCGCTGGCGCTCGACCTGCAGATCATCATCCGCACGGTCCGCGTGATGGTGTTCGATCGAAACGCCTACTGAGAATTCAACCTGAACACCGAGGTGACCATGACCCAGAGGTACCGGCACGCTTTTCCCCTGGCCCGCAGCGTCGTGATGGCGATGATGGCACTGGGTGCGTCTGGCGCGCACGCCAATGACGAGGATCTGCCGCTGTTTCTGACACTGAGCCAGTCGGTACGCCAGGACTCGAACTTCTCCCGCAACGCGGCCGAAGCGTCCGAGACCGTGAGCACGACGTCCGTTGGCGGTGGGTTCAGCAAGAGCTATGGTCGCCAGACCTACCGGCTGGCCGGCACGCTGGGCGCGCAGCGCTATCGCAACTTCGAGTACCTGCGCAATGACACCAAGCGGCTGGACGGGCAGTTCACGTCGGAGTTCGGGCGCAATTTCAGGCTGTCTTTGAGCGGGCAGTACAACCAGGGCCTGAACCCGATTCAGAACAACAACAACGGCGAGTTGCGTGTGGTGCGCAACATCCGCACCCTGACCGGCAATTCCGCCTCGTTGCAGTACGGTCTCGGGGGGCGCTTCAGCCTGGTGGGCTCGATCGAGAACAACAAGCAGACCTTTTCGGAGCCCGCCTACCGGACGCTGAACCTCGACCAGCAGGCCCGGGCTGCCCGTGTGCTCTACAACGTGACGGACACCCTCCAGTGGGGGGTGGGTTTGCGGCGCGTCGAGACCGAGTATCCGTACCGCAACAACGAGCAGGTCCGCGACAACAACATCGACTTCCAGGTGGGGTGGCAGGCCACCGGCCAGAGCAGCCTGGACGCGGTGCTGAGTCGCCGTGACAGCCGCTACTCGATCACCGGTCGCAAGCTCAACAACTGGGTGGGCTCGCTGAACTGGGAGTTCACACCGCGGGGGCTGATCGTCTACCGCGTGGGTCTGTCGCGCTCAACGGGCAGTGATCGCTACACACAGCGACAGTCGTTCTTCGGCACCGGGTTCGATGCCAACTTCGACTACAACACCATCACGACCGGCGTGAACATGTCGGCACGCTACCAGCCAACGGCCAAGATCGGGCTGACGGCGGCCTACTCGTACGCCAAGTACGACATCAACCGTGCGGCCACCTCGCGGTTCGACAACGGTGCGGTGATCGATGCGGGCAACACCCAGCGCAGCAGCCATTTCTCCGAGCTGTCGCTGGCAGGCGATTACGCCGCCATGCGGTCGCTGAAGCTGGGCTGCAACGTGTCGCGCTACGACCAGACCGCCGACTTCTTCCGTCGCGCCTTCAGCGGTCACGCGTACGGCTGCACCGCTACCTTCACCCTCGATTGATGCCCATGCCCGCTGTTCTGTTGACCGGGGCCACCGGCTACATCGCATCCCATACCTGGCTGGCGCTTCAGGAGGCCGGGTTTGACGTCATTGGCGTCGACAGCCTGGTGAACAGCTCGGCGCGGGTGCTGCCGCGGCTGCAGCAGCTCTCTGGCCGCGATCCAGTCTTTGTTGAAGGTGATGTGCGCGATGCGGTCACACTGGACCGGTGTTTCGACGTGGGGCAGGCGCGCTTTGGTGGCATCTCTGCCGTGGTCCATTTCGCGGCCCTCAAGGCGGTGGGCGAGTCCACCGAAAAGCCGCTCGACTATTTCGAGAACAACATCGGCGGCCTGCTGTCGGTGTGCCAGGCGATGAAGCGCCATGGCGTGCACGATCTCGTGTTCAGTTCGTCGGCCACGGTGTATGGCAAGCCCGAGTCGCTGCCCATCACCGAAGATGCGCCGCTGCGTGCCACCAACCCTTACGGGCAGACCAAGCTGATCGGCGAGGAACTGCTGCGCGAACTCGAGCGGTGCGATCCTCGCTGGCACATTGCCTGCCTGCGCTACTTCAACCCGGTGGGCGCGCATCCGAGCGGCCTGATCGGCGAAGACCCGCGCGGCGTGCCCAACAACCTGATGCCGTATGTGGCCCAGGTGGCGGTGGGCAAGCGCGCTCACCTGAACGTGTTCGGCAACGACTACGACACGCCGGATGGCACAGGCGTGCGCGACTACATTCACGTCTGTGACCTCGCTGAAGGCCATGTGGCAGCCCTGCGTTATCTGGCCGAGCAGCAGCGCTCATTGACGGTCAACCTCGGCACTGGCCGGGGCTACAGCGTGCTGGAACTGGCCCGCGCCTATGGCGATGCGGCCGGCCGCGAGATTCCGCTGGTGTTTGCACCTCGGCGCCCAGGCGACGTCGACGCCTGCTATGCCGATCCGCGTGCGGCGCTGGAAACCATGGGGTGGCGCGCCACCCGTGGCCTGCCGGACATGTGCGCCGATTCATGGCGCTGGCAATCCCTCAACCCCCTCGGTTTCGAGGGCTGACCCTTTCATCCTCCCGCGCCTTGCGTGTAACCTGCCGTGGCGCCTACTCGCATCTCTGACTCATGACCCACGCACTGCTTCCCGTCATCATGGCCGGTGGCTCCGGCACCCGCCTGTGGCCGCTGTCGCGCGCGCTGTATCCCAAACAGTTTCTGGTGCTGCAAGGCACGCAGAGCCTGTTCCAGCAGGCCCACCTGCGCCTCCAGTCGCTCGCGGCCGATGACATCGCGGTGGGCAAGCCGTGTGTGGTCGGCAACGAAGAACACCGTTTTCTGGTGCTCGACCAGTTGCGCGAACTGAAGGGCGAGCCGTCTTCGCTGCTGCTCGAACCCGTGGGGCGGAACACCGCGCCGGCCGTGACGCTGGCGGCGCTGCAGGCCACGGCCGAAGGTGCCGACCCGATCATGGTGGTGACGCCGGCCGACCAGACCGTGACGAACGAGCGCGCTTTCACGCAGGCGGTGCAGACCGCCGTGCGCGCCGCGGCCGAGGGCGACATCGTGATCCTGGGCATCACCCCGGATCGCCCCGAGACCGGTTTTGGCTACATCCGCACGAGTGACGCCGACGCGGTGGGCGTGCGCGGCGTGGACGCCTTCGTCGAGAAGCCTGACCTGGAGAAGGCCAAGGCCTACGTGGCCGATGGCGGCTACTTCTGGAACAGCGGTATGTTCGTGATGCGGGCCTCGCGCTGGCTCGCGGCGCTGGGGCATTTCCGTCCGGACATCCTTGCGGCCACGCAGGCCTCGTTTGCCGCGCGTGGCACCGACGCGCAGTTCGTGCGTCCGGGCAAGGCCGAGTTCGCGGCCGTGCCGTCCGAGTCGGTCGACTACGCGGTGATGGAGCAGTGTCCGAGCCACCCGGAGGCCGGCTTCAAGGTCCGCATGGTGCCGCTGGATGCGGGCTGGTCCGATCTGGGCGCATGGGACGCCGTGTGGCAGGTCAGCGAGCGCGATGCGAACGGCAACGCGGCCCAGGGCGATGCGCTGTTCCAGAGCAGCACCAACACGCTGGTGCACGCCACGAGCCGCCTGGTGGCCGCAGTCGGCCTCGACAACGTGGTGGTGGTCGAAACGCCGGACGCCGTGCTGGTGGCCGACCGCAACAGCAGCCAGGACGTCAAGAAGATCGTGGCCACGCTGGAGAAGCAGTCGCGTTCGGAAGGCACCCTGCACCGTCGCGTGCACCGGCCCTGGGGCTGGTATGACTCGATCGACATGGGGCCGCGCTTCCAGGTCAAGCGCATCATGGTGAAGCCGAAGGCGTCCTTGAGCCTGCAGATGCACCACCACCGTGCCGAGCACTGGATCGTGGTCAGCGGCACGGCCGAGGTCACCAACGGCGACCAGGTGCTGCTGCTGGGCGAGAACCAGTCGACCTACATCCCGCTGGGCACCGTGCATCGGCTGGTCAACCCGGGCGCAATCCCGCTGGAGATCATCGAAGTGCAGTCGGGCAGCTATCTGGGCGAGGACGACATCGTGCGCTTCCAGGACAACTACGGTCGCTCGGCCTGATCGGTTGACCCACCCATCAAAAAGCCACCGCGTGCGGTGGCTTTTTGCTTCTGGGCCCCCTCGGCTTCAGTCCAGGAAGTGCAGCAGGTCGAGTGGTGTGGCGGCGATCACGTCGGCGCCCCAGTCGGCGATGTCGCCGTTGTGGCCGATGTAGCCCCAGCGTGCGGCGGCACTCGGCATGGCGGCCGCCTGGGCGGCCTGGATGTCGCGCAGGTCATCGCCCACGTAGAGGGCACACGCCGGCGGCACCCCCAGTTGTTCGCATGCCGTGAGCAGGGGGAGCGGGTGCGGCTTGGCGTGGGCCGTGCTGTCGCCGCTGATGATGACCCCCGCGCGGGCCGTGAGGCCGAGGCCTTCCATCACCGGCACGGTGAAGCGGTGCGGCTTGTTGGTCACCACGCCCCATTTCAGCCCCCGCGCCTCGAGCTGGTCCAGCAATTCGGCCATGCCTTCGAACAGGGCGGTGGTCTCGCTCAGGCACTGTGTGTAGGCAGCCAGAAAGGCCAGGCGCAGCGGCTCGAACTCGTCGTGGCCCGGATGGATGTCGAGGCCGGCGCCGATGAGGCCCCGCGCACCCGCCGAGGCGTACGGGCGCAAGGTCTCCAGCGGCATGGGCGGCAGGCCGCGCTGCACACGAAGGCGGTTGAGCGCACCGACGAGGTCGCCCGCGGTGTCGGCCAGCGTGCCGTCCAGGTCGAACAGCACCGCTTGCGGCGGGGCTGACCAGCGGATGCGGCTGGGAGCGTGGTGGGCGTGCAGGGCGGTCATGGGCGTGGGCCTCAGGCGGCCGGCTTGCGGCAGGCCACCAGGTAGTTCACGCTGGTGTCCTGGTTGAGGCTGTAGATGCGGGTGAGCGGGTTGTAGCCCATGCCCTTGAACTCGCGGTGATCGAGGCCCGCTTCCCGGATCCAGCGCGACAGCTCGGCAGGGCGGATGAAGCGCGAGAACTCGTGCGTGCCCTTGGGCAGCAGCTTGAGCACGTACTCGGCCCCCAGAATGGCGAACAGGTAGGACTTGGGGTTGCGGTTCAGCGTCGAGAAGAAGACCCAGCCGCCGGGCTTGGCCATCTGGGCACAGGCGCGCACGACGGCAGACGGGTCGGGCACGTGTTCGAGCATCTCCATGCAGGTCACGACGTCGAAGTGGCCCGGCTGTTCGGCGGCGAGGGCTTCGGCGGCCACCGCGCGGTAGCTCACGTTGGCCACGCCGGCCTCCATGGCGTGCAGCATGGCGACCTTGAGTGGTCGGTCGGCCAGGTCGATGCCCAGCACTTCCGCGCCACGGCGGGCCATGGATTCGGCGAGGATGCCGCCGCCACAGCCGACGTCCACCACCGTCTTGCCCTTGATCGAGGCGAGCTGGTCGATCCAGTCCAGGCGCAGCGGGTTGATCTGGTGCAGCGGCCGGAATTCGCTCTCAGGGTCCCACCACTTGTGGGCCAGGTCGCTGAATTTGGCGAGTTCTTGGGGGTCGGCGTTCGTCATGGACGAGATGCTAACCCGAGCAGACGCCTCGTCCGGAATCGCCCTCAGTCGCTGACCTGTTTGAGACGCCGGTAGAGCGTGTTGCGGCTGATGCCCAGCTTGCGGGCGGCCTCGGACATGTTGCCGTTGGACGCCTGGATGGCGCGCTCGATGGCGCTGTGCGAGAGGCGCCGCAGGTTGACCTC
This sequence comes from Aquabacterium olei, assembly GCF_003100395.1. Taxonomy (NCBI): domain Bacteria; kingdom Pseudomonadati; phylum Pseudomonadota; class Betaproteobacteria; order Burkholderiales; family Sphaerotilaceae; genus Aquabacterium; species Aquabacterium olei. Next base: position 2,773,276 of record NZ_CP029210.1, on the reverse strand, counting down.
GCTGGCCTCTTCCGCGCTGGCCAGGGGCGGGGGCGGCAGGCTGTCGATTCGGGGTGCCGCGGGCGCGTCGTCGCGGTAGGGCCGCGAGAACACGTCGTACCAGAGGTCTTCGCTGAAGTGCTCCCAGTGCAGCTCGTCTTCGTGCGGGCCCAGCAGTGCGCAGGCCGTGCGCAGCACCGCATGCAGCTGGCGCAGGTTGCCGGGCCAGGGGTGCTGCAGAAGGGCCTCGACGACCTCGACAGTGATGCGTGGCGGTTCCACCCGCTTCATGTCGAGTGCGATGGAGGCAAGCATGTCGTCGATCAGGTCGGCCGTGTCGCCCCGCTCGCGCAGCGCGGGGATCTGGACCGTGAGGCCGTTGACGCGCCAGTACAGGTCTTCGCGGAAGCGGCTGGCCGAGACGGCGTCGCGCAGGGCCTGGTGGGTGGCGCAGACGAGGACGAAGTCGACCGGCTCGGGATGCAGCGCACCGACGGGCACGACCTGCTTGTCCTGCAGCACGCGCAGCAGCCGCGCCTGCAGTGCCGGGGCGAGCTCGCCGATCTCGTCGAGAAACAGAGTGCCCCCCTCGGCCTGACGGATGCGGCCGGGTGACCCCTCGGGGCGTGCCCCGGGGAAGGCGCCGCCTACGTGGCCGAACAGTTCGACTTCCATGAGTGCCTCGGGCAGCGAGGCGCAGTTGACGGCGACAAAGGGCTTGGTGGCGCGATCGCCCTCGGCGTGCAGCGTGCGGGCAAAGACCTCCTTGCCGGTGC